>JANNRP010000267.1:0-1735 GCA_031401535.1 Hyphomicrobiaceae bacterium
TATTGTTTTAGAATGATTATTTGTTGACAGAGCGCTATTTCTCCGGCTTTGTTCCCGACGCCGGACGAACCCGTCCAGTTACATCATCCGATGCGGGGCCTTGACCCCCGATTTTTGGAGACGACCAAATGCCAAACTACATGACCTCACGTCGCGTGGGCCTCGTTGCGCTGTTGACCGCCCTGCCACTCCTCACCGCCAGTGCAGCTCTGGCCGAGGTCAATATCTACAGCTATCGCGAGCCCAGTCTGATCGACCCCTTGCTGAAGGCCTTTACCGCCAAGACTGGCATCAAGACCAATATCGTATTCGCTGCCGCTGGCCTCAATGAGCGCTTGGCCGCCGAGGGCGCCAATAGCCCCGCTGACTTGCTATTCACCGTTGATGCCGGGCGTCTGTCGGAAGCCGTCACAAGCGGACTGACCCAGCCCGTGGTGTCGACAAGTATCACCAGCAATGTTCCCGCGCAGTATCGCGATCCGAACAACCATTGGTTCGGGCTGACATTGCGTTCCCGCATCATCTACGCGGCCAAAGATCGGGTTGCGCAAAGTTCCATCACATACGAAGAACTCGCGGAGCCCAAGTGGAAGGGCAAGATTTGCGTCCGCTCCGGCCAGCATGTGTATAATACGTCGCTGCTGGCGACAATTATCGCGCATAAGGGCGAAGCGTTTGCGGAACAGTGGGCGACGGGCGTAAAAGCAAATCTTGCGCAGAAGCCAGCGGGTGGTGATCGCGAGCAGGCGCGTGACGTATCGACCGGCAAATGCGATATCGCACTCGGCAACACCTATTACATGGCGTTGATGCAGACCAATACGAAGGCGCCCGAGCAGCAAGAATGGGCCAAGGCGATCAAGGTGCTGTTCCCCAATAGCGCCGAGCGTGGCAGTCATATCAATATCTCCGGCATGGCGCTGGCAAAATCCGCCCCAAACAAGGCTGAAGCTATACAATTGATGGAGTTCCTGGCATCACCCGAGGCGCAGAAGATCTACGCCATTGCCAACAACGAATATCCGGTCAACCCGGCCGTGTCGGCGTCGGATCTGATCCAGGCGTTAGGCACCTTCAAGCCCGACCCGCTGCCGCTGGATAACATCGCCAAGTTCCGCAAAAAAGCCTCTGAGATCATGGACCGTGTGCGTTTCGACGATGGCCCGGCTTCCTAAGCACCCGAGCGTCTAAAACTCGGAACAGAAAGAGTGACGTGGTGGGCCATATACGGCCCACTGCCTCGCCGCTTCGCAATCAATAACAGTGGTGCTCACATGCTGCGACGCAAGCAAGTGCCGGCGCGGGATAACTTGGCTCCAGCCGTGCCTCAGTCCGGCTGCGCGACGTGCCCGAACCGGTGCTTGACTGGCGCCGAAAAGCTGGTCGGCGTTGGCTTCCGGTACTGGTTGGCTGGCTACCAGACTGGCGACATTGCTTGCTGGGAGCAGGCCTGGAATGTGTTCGCCAATGACCTTGGCAGCACGAAAGCGAAGGCGGCGATCACGGAACTGTCGTGCTGGGTGCGCACCATCAAGAGCAGTTCACGACGCACCATCGAAGTCTACCCTGGCCCCTGCAGGCTGTTCTGCCAGGACGAATGCCTGGCGGTGTCGATGGTGGCCGCCAGCCAACACAACCTGTGTCCAGCCCTGCGTGCCAACGCGTTCTGCCTGATCGAAAACTCGGATATTCACAGCGTCGTGGAAGGCGCCCAGACGTTCGGTGACCTGCTACG
>JANNRP010000268.1:0-1720 GCA_031401535.1 Hyphomicrobiaceae bacterium
CTAGCCGGTTGAGCAAGACCGCAAGATTGTTGAGGCTTTCCGCAATTCTGGGATCGGTTGAGCCGAGCGAAGTTTCACGGATGCGCAAAGCTCTGCGATACAGCGCCTCGGCATCACGCGAGCGGCCCATGAGATCGAGAAGGACAGCCTCAAGATTGATAATCTGGGCGAGATCACCGGGATCGGTATCGGTGCTGCTCTCAGCAAGTGCGAGAGCCCGCTCGACATGGAGCAGGGCTTTGTGGGGGTCGCCCATTTCATAGTATGAGCTTGCGTCGTGATACGCCTCACGCCAATCGGGGCTTTGAGCGCAGACGATCGACTGATCCACGATCACGAGCGCCAGTATTGAAACAATGCCGCTTCGGACAGCAGATTTGAAGGTTAGTCGGCGCCCTTGGCGCATGGTCTGCCCCTCGCGAAAGATCCGGGGACCTCGTTGATTTCCTGCCGGCGACGGCCATCATGTGTGCAGGCTGGCGCTCAACGTAGTCGAATGGAGCTTCGCCCGATGTGCGGCCGGAAAGCCCATCTAGGCCAGCATGTCAGATGCGGTACCTCGCAGCAAATTCTCGTGCGGCGGAGCGACGATTACGTTGCCAGAAAAACACGCTAGTGTTCTGACCCATTTATAAGATTCCCATGCGCCTGCAAATCAGATTCAACTGCGGCATGAGAAACCTCAAGGCATGCCTGTACGTCAGGCCCAGTGACCGCACGACACTGGAGCGGCTCGTCGGCGATGGCAAGACGGCGCAGCGGATCGTGGCTCGGGCTCGTATCGTGCTGCTGTCGGGGCGTGGGCTCGGCACCAATGCGATCCGGCGCCAGGCGCGGGTGTCGAAGCCGACGGTGTGGCGTTGGCAAGCGGCGTACATGGCGGGCGGCATCGAGCGTCTGTTGAAGGACAAGGACAAAGGCGAGCGCGCCGGCAAGACGCCGATCAGCGGCGAGGTGCGGCTGGCGATCGTGACCAAGACGGCCAAGGAAAAGCCGGCGAACGCGACGCACTGGAGCGCGCGCCTGATGGCCGAGGCGATGGGCGTCGGTCACACGACCGTGCAACGCATCTGGAAGGAGCACGGCCTCAAGCCGCATCTGACGCGAACCTTCAAGCTCTCGAACGACCCGAAGTTTGCGGAGAAAGTCGTCGACATCGTCGGGCTCTACCTCGATCCGCCCGACAAGGCGGTGGTGCTCTGTGTCGACGAGAAGAGCCAGATTCAGGCTTTGGATCGTACCCAGCCGGGCCTGCCGATGAAGAAGGGTCGGGCTCAGACGATGACGCACGACTACAAGCGCAACGGCACCACCACGCTGTTTGCAGCCCTCGATGTGAAGACCGGCGAGGTGATCGGCGAATGCCTGCCACGCCACCGCGCCAAGGAGTTCATCCGTTTCCTGAGGAAGATCAACCGGACCGTGGCCAAGCACCTCGACGTGCACGCGATCTGCGACAACTACGGAACGCACAAGACGCCGGAGGTTCAGGCCTGGCTTGCCAAGCATCCGCGCTTCAAGCTGCACTTCATCCCGACCTCGTCGTCCTGGCTGAACCTAGTCGAGCGACTGTTCGCGGAGATCACACGCCAGAAAATCCGCCGCGGCGTATTCAAGAGCGTCGCAGATCTCGAAGCCGCCATCGAGGCCTGGCTCGCCGATCGAAACGCCAAGCCCAAGCCCTTCAAGTGGACCGCCAAAGCCGATACGATCCTGGAGA
>JANNRP010000269.1:0-7113 GCA_031401535.1 Hyphomicrobiaceae bacterium
GATTTTCGGCCGATGGTCATCAGGTCATCTCTCTGTATGTAATGTTACATCATAACATAATTGAACGATAACCACCCAGTGGCTGGTGCGACAACCTCGAACATCAGTCGCGAACCGCACGGGTAGTCGATTCATGCCCTAGCGATACTTATATGTAACAGTATAACGTTATATATCAAATTTGCTTCATGCTCGCGGTTCGCTGGGCGCTTTGTCCGATTGACCAGGAGCGCGATACAGCCAAAAAGATAAGGATGGCGGCGGTGATTCCGGCTCTGGCAGATCAGACAGCGGCGGCCGTGTCGGTCGGCGCGGCGGATGTGTCTTGTCCAGCACGTGTGGGTCAATCCATACTGCTCGCCATGCCGCCGGTGGAACTCGCCGCGCAGGCGTCGGACGGGGTTGCCTGGCGCGCAAGCCTAGCAACAGCGCTTGCCGTGCACTTTGTGGTGCTGGTTGCGATTGGTAGTCCATTATCGGAACGGATGGTTGGCGGTGGTGGCACCGACCTCGAGGCCATCAGCGTCGATGTCATATCAGCGTTGGCGCTCGACGCCCGTGACCTTGCCATTCCGTCGCTGGCGAGCGCTGCACCAATGGCGGCAGTGGCCGCAACTGATGGTGGAGAAGTCGCTGAGGCCGCTACGGTTGCGATCCCCGATTTGAGCGTCGAGCGCAAGCCGGATGAGCCGGCGAAGGCTGAACGCTCGGATATCGTCATTCCCGACATTGTCATCAAGCCTGAGCCACCGGAGCCGAAATTACCCGGGATCGTCATTTCACCAACGAAATCGGAGCAAGTGGTCGATGGACCTGAACGTCCTGTTCCGGTCGATCAAAAGCCTGATGCGGCAATGCAATCGGGTGCCCCGGCCGAGGCCAGCCAGGGGCAGGCGATTGGCGGAGTTGGCGCACGGGGGTCCTCTTCAGCAGCCACGCCAGCTACTGCCGCGGCGCTGGCGAGCCCCGGTGAACTTGCAGTCTACGAAAGGCGTCTGCAGCAGGCGATTGCCAAGTCGCCGCCCCGGTTATCGCGGGCCAATGACAATCGCGGCGACGTCACGATTAGGTTTGCGGTGGCACCCGACGGTTCGCTTGCATACGCGCAGGTCGACAAATCAAGCGGCAAGTCACAACTTGATGACGCCGCGTTGGCGTCTGTAAGGCGGGCGCAATTGCCGGTCCCGCCCGCTGGCCAACGCCCATACTACTTCATGCCATTCAAGTTTCGCTGACGCTGTCGTTTTGCGAATCAGGTTGACGTCCCTTCCCCCAGTCGTGCTGAGATCATACCAACAACTGGATCAACGGTTGAAGGAGGGTTTAACTGATGCTAAAATTGAGTATTCGAGGTCTTGCGCTAACTGCGCTTTTTTCTGTCACAGGAGCCAGCGCGGCAATCGCCGCAAAGAAGGACAATACCGTCCGCTTCGCCTACGATCAGGTAATTGAAAACGTTGATCCTTTTTTCAACAACGTGCGTCTCGGCGTCATTGTCAGTCAGGCGGTATGGGATACACTGATATACCGCGATCCGACGACCAACGAATATAAGCCGCACCTAGCCACTTCGTGGAAATGGATTGACGACAGGACGCTGGAACTCGAATTGCGCCAGGGGGTCAAATTCCACAATGGTGAAGCCTTTGACGCCGACGACGTCGTTCACACTCTCAACTTTATCGGGGACGTGGCCAACAAGGTAACGGCCCAGCAGAACGTCAACTGGATCGAAAAGGCAGAGAAGATTGATGCCTTCAAGGTTCGGATCAAGACTAAGCGCCCCTTCCCAGCGGCGATCGAATATCTCGCAGGGCCCGTGGCGATCTACCCAAATGAGTATCACGCCAAGGTCGGCCCCAAGGGCATGAGTGAGAAACCGGTAGGTTCAGGCCCCTATCGGATCGTCGAGAACGTGATCGGTAAGACGATCAAGCTCGAACGCAACTCGGATCATTGGGCTGGATCACAAAAACCCAAAGCCGCGATTGAAAAACTTGAAATCCGTATGATCCCGGACCGGCAAACTCAGGTTGCCGAGATGCTGTCGGGCGGCATTGATCTGATCATGAATGTGGCGGTCGAACAGGCCGATCAATTGAAAGCGGCGCCGCATCTGAGCGTGAAGTCGGGTGCCACAATGCGCATCGTCTTCCTGCAAATGAATACGCTGCCGGAAGGGCCATCGGCACCGTTGCGGGATGTGCGGGTCCGGCAAGCAATTAACCACGCGATTGATCGCGATACGATGGCCAAGCAGTTGGTGGGCGATGGCGTGATCCCGATCAGCACCATTTGTTTCCCATCACAATTTGGTTGCACCGATGAGGGGGCGACCCGCTATGCCTACGATCCAGCCAAGGCCAAGGCGTTGCTCGCAGACGCAGGCTTTAAAGACGGGCTTGAGATTGATCTGTTTGCCTATCGCGAGCGCAATCAAACCGAGGCAATGGTCAACTATTTGCGGGCTGTTGGCATCAAGGCCAATCTGAAGTTCATGCAGTATGCGGCAATGCGTGATCAGAATCGTGCCAACAAAGCGCCGATCACGCACCAGACTTGGGGCTCGTTCAGCATCAACGACATTTCGGCGTCGGTTTCGGTTTACTTCAAGGGCATCGACGACGACGTCACCAAGGATCCAGAGGTCATGGCGCTGCTGCAGAAGGGTGACACGACCGTCGACACAACCGAGCGCAAGGCGACTTACAAAAAGGCACTGCAGCTGATAGCCGAACGCGCATATACGGTGCCGCTCTACGCGTTGACGACCTATTATGTCGCGGCCAAGGAGCTTGAGTTTAAAGCCTATCCCGATGAGCTGCCACGCTTCTCGGAAATGACTTGGAAGTAGTGGGGCGGTCGGTGCCATGCTTCTTTACTCGCTGAAACGGCTGGGCGTCGCGGTGCTTGTCGCCCTGTTCGTTTCAGCGATTGCCTTCGTTGCTTTGCGGGCGTCAGGAGATCCGGCCATCGCAATAGCTGGCGAGGGTGCGCGTGCTGCCGACATCGAACTGGTGCGCAAAACGTACGGCCTTGACCGGCCAATCGTGGTGCAATACCTCGATTGGCTCGCAACCGTCGCGCGTGGCGATTTTGGCCAATCGCTCTATTTCAAAACCAGCGTCGTCAGCCTGATTGCCGACAAGCTGCCGACCACCTTTATTATCGGCACATTGTCGATTGCGTTTGCACTTGCCTTGGCAGTGCCGCTTGGCGTGCTGGCAGCGGTCTACCAGGGCAGCATCATCGACCGGTTCGCACTTGCGCTCGCCGTTGCGGGACAAGCGTTGCCGAACTTTTTCTTCGCGCTCCTGTTGATGATGCTGTTCTCGATCCAGCTGCGCTGGCTGCCCGTGTCAGGTTCCGATACCTGGGCGCATTTCGTCATGCCGACCATCGCACTAGGCTACTACGTGACGCCGCCGCTCATGCGGCTCGTGCGCGCAGGCATGATCGAGGTGTTGGGCGCGGATTACATTCGAACGGCGCGCGCAAAAGGGCTGTCGCCGATGAGTGTCGTGTTCAAGCATGGGCTGCGTAATGCGCTAGTGCCGGTCGTGGCCTTGGCGGCGGTACAACTAGGACTGCTGCTCGGAGGCTCGATCGTCATCGAGTCGATCTTCGCGCTCGATGGCCTCGGCTACCTCGCCTACCAGTCGATCACCCACAAGGACTTTCCTGTGACGCAAGCCGTGCTGCTGTTGCTGTCGCTGATCTATGTACTGCTTACACTGCTGGCAGATCTACTCAACGCGTTTCTCGATCCACGCATGCGGGTGGCATGATGAGTGACGCAGTTGCAGCCATCCGCGCATCACAGTCGGCCGAGCCAGTCTTCAAACAGCCGTCACTCGGCGGTCGCATGCTTTCTACTCCCAGCCTTGTGATTGGCATGACTTTGATCGGCGTGGTCTTCGCCATGGCCTTGCTGGCGCCGTGGCTCGCTCCGTTTGATCCTTACGACCAAGACCTGACACGACGGATGGTGCCACCGGTCTGGCATGCCAAAGGCGATTGGGTGCATCCGCTTGGCACCGACAATCTGGGTCGCGACTATCTGAGCCGTGTGATCTATGGCGCCCGTATCTCGGCGCTGATCGGTGTCGCGGTGATGCTGATCTCGGGGCTGATCGGCACCACGCTTGGGATGCTGGCCGGATATTTCGGCGGCAAAGTCGATATGGTGGTGAATTTCATCATTACCACCCGGCTGGCGATGCCGGTGGTGCTGGTGGCGCTTGCTGTGGTCGCCATGATCGGCGGCTCGCTGACGGTCGTGATCCTGACGCTCGGACTGCTGAAATGGGACCGGTTCGCGGTCGTCATGCGGAGCGCCACTCAGCAAGTGCGGTCGCTCGATTATGTTACCGCGGCGGAAGCTGCCGGGGCCTCGCGCACCCGTGTGCTGCTTGGCGAGATACTACCGAATGTCATGCCACATCTAATCGTCGTCGCGACTGTCGAGGCGGGCAGCGCGATCCTGCTCGAGGCCGCACTTTCTTTCTTGGGCCTCGGTGTGCAACCGCCGTTGCCGTCATGGGGGCTGATGATCGCGGAGGCCAAGGCCTTCATGTTCTTCTCATTCTGGCTCATAGCAATCCCGGGGGCGGCGCTCGCTCTGTTCGTGCTCGGTATTAACTTGGCCGGTGATGGTCTGCGCGACGTCCTGGCGCCGGAAGGCCGCGTATGACGGGTAATGCCACCACCAACACCACGCCGGTAATGGAGGTGCGTGATCTCACTGTCTCGCTTGCGACATCGCGAGGGCGGCTCGACGCGGTTCGCGGCATCTCCTTCGATGTAAAGCCAGCCGAAACGGTATGTCTTGTTGGCGAGTCTGGCTGCGGCAAGTCGATGACGGCGCTGGCGTTGATGGGGCTGCTGCCCAAAGTTGCCCGCACATCGGCCGCTCGGCTGACACTGGCCGGTGAGGACATCGGGGCAATGACGCCCAAACGTCTCAATGCACTGCGTGGCAACCGCATGGCGATGATCTTTCAGGAACCGATGACTGCGCTCAATCCGGCGTGGACCATCGGCACCCAAATGACGGAGGTACATCGCCGTCATACGGGTTCGTCTCTCGACCAAGCGCGCACCCGTGCAATCGACCTGCTCGACAAGGTTGGCATCGCGCAGGCGGTGGACCGGCTGGGGCAATATCCACATCAGTTGTCCGGTGGGCTGCGCCAGCGGGTGATGATCGCCATGGCATTGATGTGCGAGCCCGACGTGCTGATCGCCGACGAGCCGACGACGGCGCTTGACGTGACGATCCAGGCACAAATTCTGCGGCTGCTCGCTGACCTGCAGCGTGAAATGGGCATTGCGCTGCTTTTGATCACGCACGATCTTGGTGTCGTCGCACGCATCGCTGCCCGGGTGAATGTTATGTATGCCGGTCGGATCGTCGAGCGAGCCACGGCCAGCGAGTTGTTCGCGAACCCACGGCATCCGTACACGCGCGGGCTGCTCGATTGCTTGCCGCGTCCTGGTGCTGGTATCTCTGGAACCCGCCTCGGCACCATTCCCGGCGTCGTGCCCTCGCTGATCGGTGGCATCGAGGGCTGCGCGTTCCGCTCCCGCTGCACCGCTGCTCAAGCACACTGTTCGCGCGCCCTGCCGTCTTACGACATTTCTGGAACGCACAGTTACGAGTGTGTCCATGCGCCCGTGCAGGCAGTGGCATGAGCCAGCCGCTTCTCGAGATGCGCGGGCTTAAGCGTTCGTTCAAAGTCAGCCGTGGGCTGTTTGCCCGTGCAGCGACATTGCAGGCAGTTGCCGGTATTGATCTCGACGTCAATGTCGGCGAGGTACTCGGCATTGTCGGCGAATCCGGCTGCGGGAAATCGACGCTTGCCCGTATGATGCTAGGCTTGCTGCCGCCGACGTCGGGAACCATGCGGCTCGACGGCGAAGACGTTTTTGCGATGCCGCAACGGGCCCTGGCCAGCGTGATGCAGCCGGTATTCCAGGACCCCTATTCTTCACTCAATCCGCGCCGCCGCATTGCTGCGATCGTGGCGCTGCCGCTCGATGTGCAAGGTGCTGGCACAGCGAACCAGCGCCGTGCCCGGGCATTGGCGAGCATGGAGCAGGTGGGATTGCCGGCGCGCTTTGCCGATTTATTCCCGAACCAGTTGTCCGGTGGGCAGCGCCAGCGTGTTGCGATCGCACGGGCCTTGGTCACGCGGCCTAAGATCGTGATCTGTGACGAGCCGACATCGGCGTTGGACGTTTCGGTGCAGAGCCAGATCCTCAATCTGCTGATGGATCTGCGGCGCGATCTGGGGCTGACCTACGTTCTCATCAGCCACAATCTTGGGGTCGTCGAACACTTAGCAACCCGGGTCGCCGTGATGTACCTTGGCCGTGTCGTTGAGTTAGCGACGGCGGCCGACTTGTTTGCTGCGCCGAAGCACCCATACACGAAGGCGCTGCTGGCATCCGTTCTGACACCTGAGCCGGGTCTTGGATTGCCTGATGCGCAGATCGGAGCGGCCGCGCCTGATCCTTTTGCTGACGTGGTCGGTTGTCCGTTTGCGCCGCGTTGTCCGGTGGCGGCAGATATATGCCGTACCACGCCCCCGCCAATTGCGACCCGTGCTGGTGGCTACGCCGTATGTCACGCGGTCGTGACCTAGCGTCATGCACCCTAAGTCGTGTCGGAATTGGTGCGAATCACTATCATTCGGACCGGGAAATCGGCGCGGTAATAGGCAAAATCCCGATATGGCGCTCCGGCATTGCCCCACGAATTAAGAACAAACCCTGAATCTCACTGTGTCTCTGCCGCATTTCGTGACATTGCCGCAACAACGCGGCCCAAACGGCGTGCATTTCCTCATAGGCCGTTTGCCCTCGGGCTCATGCTCGACTATCCAGATTCCAGTGTCATGAGTCGTGCGACTACAGGGCGTCCTGCCCATCGATGCATTCAAGTGAGCCCGGAGACGGGGTCCATGCATCAGCAGGAAGCAAGCCCGGCGAGCTTCGTTCGTCGCACTCTGTATCCCTAGCGTCAGTTCAGTTGCGTTTGTGTGGTCCGCGTTCGGCCCAAACTGCGTGCGCTCACGCGCGCTCGTGCTGTTTGGTCTGAACACGGAGCTG
>JANNRP010000270.1:0-4376 GCA_031401535.1 Hyphomicrobiaceae bacterium
GCGTGCAAGCTCGGCATAGGCTTCGTCGTCGGCGAGCACATTGCGTGAGCGGAACGCAACGCCGTGTCGCGTCAGAAATTCCTTGGCCCTGAGGCAACTGGTGCAGCCCGGCTGCCAATAGACGCTGACCACGTCGGAGCCAGAGGATGCAATGCTGTGACTGGTGGGGTGGTTCATGGCCGATCTCGCACGTCTACTATCCGCTGCTATGCTTGCTAGGGTGTGCGCCATCTGGCAAGGTCGACGTAATAGGTCAGCATCGCTGACCTTGCATAGAAGAGCTGCATAATGCGGCCTTAGCCTGAGGGAGACGCTCGATGCGCTTTGCTGCTGCGTTGTTTGCAACCGTGTGCATGCTCGTTGCCGGTACGGTACCAGCAGACGCCAAGAAGACACTTCGCCTGACCATTCAGCTGCCGATGACGAGCATCCTTGGCAAAAACGTTTTGATGTTCAAGGAAGAGGTCGAGAAGGCGACGGGCGGCAATATCGAAGTCCAGATCTTCGATAGCGCTCAGCTTTACGATGACAAGGACGTACCGAAGGCCGTTGGCACTGGTCAGATCGACTTGGGCGTTGCCTCACTTGCCCGCTATGTTGGCGATGTTCCCGCAGTCGATGTGTTCTACGTGCCCTTCATGTTTGACACGGATGCGAAATTGCGCGCAGCAGTAGCGCCAGGTTCGGCCGTGCGCGGGCCACTTGATGAGGCAATTGCAAAAACCGGTAGCCGCGTATTGTGGTGGCAGGCCTATGGCGGCGCCATCATGCTGGGCAAAGGCGGCAACGTCGTCAAATCACCGGCTGACATCAAAGGTAAGAAAGTTCGCGTGTTTGGCAAGTTGCTCGGCACGTGGGTCAGCGCCAACGGTGGTTCGCCCGTCAATGTTGCGGGTGGTGAGCAGTTTTTTGCCTATCAGCGCGGCACGGTCGACATCGGCATGACCGGTCCTGACACGGTCAAATCGCGCAAAATGTGGGAAGTGATGGACAGTGTGACGGTCGTCAATATGGCCAGCATCGAGTTCCTTGTCGTGATCAACGAAAAGGTGTTCCAGAGCCTGTCCGAGGCTGAGCGCAAGATTGTGGTCGACGCCGGCAGAAATGCTGAAACGAAGCTGCGTAATGAGTTTGCCCAGATCGAGAAAGAAGCGCTGGAAGCAGGACGTCAGAACAAGATGACGATCTACACTCCTAATGCCACCGAGATGGATGCGTTCCGCAAGTCAGCGGATGCAGTCCGTGACGAGTTCCTGAAAGCGTCCGGCGAACTTGGCAAAAAAGTTCACGACGCGGCGCTTGCGCTCAAGTGATATGAGCCTTGCAACCGGAGCGCCTAAGGGCGTTCCGGTGTTCAACGGCCGGGGCAAGGGAATTGTGTATGACCGTAGTCGATCGCATCAGTATTTTTCTCGGCTACGTCGCGGCTGTTCTGCTGTTTCTCACAGGCGCTTTTCTGATTTGGGAAGTCGGCGGGCGCTATTTTTTCAATGCGCCGACCAAATGGGCCTCCGAGTTGTCGGAAATCTGCCTGTTGTGGGGTGTTTTCCTGGGGCTTGGCCGCACACTGCATTTCCGTGAAAACATCACGATCGAAGTTGTCTACGATCGTCTGGCGCCGAACTGGCAGCGCACGCTCGACGTGCTGTCGCTGGCGTTCGTATTCGTGTTTTTCGTATTTGTCGCGCGCTATGGTTTCGAACTTGCCTGGGACAGCGTCAAGGCTGGTACGACCACGGGGACGATGGTTGATATTCCAAGTTGGTGGGAGGAGGCGGCGGTACCGGTCGGATGCACCTGGGCCGCCGTTCAAACGCTCGTGGAGATCGTCCGCTCCGTCACCGGACGAGGTTGGGTTGCCATGGTTGGTCACGGCAAGGATATTTGAGACCGTTCGACGTGTCACAAGCCCCCTCATCACAGTAGGCGACCCAACGCATGCTCACCCTAGGCATTCTAGCCGCTTTGCTCGCCCTGATGGCGTTGCGGGTGCCTGTCGCGTTCACCTTGGGTGGGCTCGGCATCATCCTCCTGATTGCCGGTGGATTTTCACCACTGATGGTGCCGCAGGCACTGCAGTCATCGACACAGAACTTCGTGCTGCTGTCCGTGCCGATGTTTTTGTTGATGTCGAACGTACTTTTGAAGGGCGGTGTCGGGCGTGATTTGTTCGCGGCCGTGCAGGCCTGGGTCGGACATTGGCCCGGTGGCCTTGCGGTCGCCACTGTCATTAGCTGCGGGTTGTTTGCTGCGATCTCCGGTTCGTCGGTTGCGTGTGCGGCGACAATCGGCACTGTCGCGATTCCAGAGATGATCAAGCGCGGGTATCCGGCACCGTTCGTCTACGGACTTCTTGCTGCGGGTGGAACGCTCGGCATCCTGATCCCGCCGTCGATCCCGATGATTGTCTACGGCTTCATCACCGAAGAAAGCGTGACCAAGTTGTTCATTGCCGGCATTGGTCCTGGCATTTTGATGTGCGTGCTGTTCGCTACCTACTCGGTTTGGTATGCCAAGCGCCACGGCTTTGCGATGACGCCCAAGGCATCGAAACAAGAACGGCGGTCGTCCGGCTTGCGGGCGGCACCAGCCGTTGCTGTTGCCGTATCGGTATTCGCATCGATCTATTCGGGCGCTGCCACGCCGACGGAGGCTGCGGCCGTCGGCTTCGCATTCTCGCTGATCATCACCGTATTCATCCTGCGGACGATGACCTGGGAGCGGTTCAAGGAGGCGGTGGTCGAGAGCATGGTGACGTCGGTTGCCGTGTTGATGATCGTGGCCGCCGCCAAGGTGTTCGGCAAGGCGATCGCGCTCTACCGCATCCCGCAGGATATCTCGGGCTTCATCATCACCAATTTCGGCACCATCGGCATGTTCATGATCGTCGTCACGATCATATTGCTGATCATGGGTTGTTTCCTCGAAGCCATCTCGATGATGCTGTTGATGGTGCCGGTGCTGTCGCCAGCGCTGCGCCAGCTCGCCATTGACCCGATCTGGTTCGGTATATTTTTCACGATCATGATCGAGTGCGCACTGATCACGCCGCCCGTGGGCCTTAATCTCTACGTCATACAATCGATCGCAAAGGCGCCCATAGAGCAGGTGACCCAAGGCGTGTGGGCGTTCGTCGGCTTGATGCTGCTAACCGTCGTGCTGATTTATTTCTTCCCGGTTATTACCTTGGGCCTTACCTGGTTGTAGGGCGCTGTCACTGGAGTTCTTGGCATGACCAATAAAGCCACTAGTTTGCGTGCCCTGCTTGCCCAGGATACCTGCCAAATGCTGCCGTGCTGCTGGGACGCGCTGTCGGCGAAGATGATCGGGCAGGCGGGATTTCCCGCGACCTTCATGAGTGGCTTTGCCGTCTCTGCCTCGCGCCTGGGGGAGCCTGACCTCGGTTTGATCTCTTACGCCGAGATGGCCGATCAGCTGCGCAACATTTGCGCGGCAACGTCGATCCCTGTAATCGGCGACGGCGACACCGGATATGGCAATGCGCTCAACGTCGAGCGGACGGTCAAAGGCTTTTGGGCGGCCGGTGCTGGCGCCGTCATGATCGAGGATCAGGTAGCGCCGAAACGGTGCGGGCATACCAAGGGCAAGCTCGTCGTCGACCGGGCGGAAGCGATGGATCGCATCAAGGCGGCAGTGCACGCCCGGAACGAGATCCGCAAGAACGGCGGCGACATCATGATCCTCGCCCGCACCGACGCGCGCGCGATGCACGGGCTCGACGAAGCGCTGTGGCGGGCGGCGGCGTTTTCGGATATCGGCGCCGACATCCTGTTCGTCGAAGCGCCGCAATCGGAAGCCGAAATGGCACGGCTGACAAAATCCGTTCCCGGCATTCATATGGCGAACATGGTGGAGGGTGGCGCGACGCCGATCCCACCGATCGGACGGTTGCATGAACTGGGGTATCGACTAGCCATCTACCCGTTGACGTTGATGTCGACTGCCATGCGCGCGGTCGCTTCGGGCTTGGCCGAGATGAAGGCCGGTCGCCATCCAGCCGGCGCGGTGATGGACTTTGCCGACTTGCGTCGCGAAATCGGCTTCGATGCCTACTACGAGGCGGAGCAACGCTATGCGGGCAAGAGGGAGGGGTGAGATAGCTTACGTTTGGGCTATGCGAATCCATTCATCGGCTCGTGCACGAGATCGATGCGGTATGTGCTTGATATGATTGTTATCTTTTTTTGAATCTACAAATGGTCGCCTGGGTTCAGGGCGATGGCGGCCCGTGGAACAAATTTCAAACGCTTTTGGTTATCACTACCACCGATAGCCGAGGCTCGTGCCCGGCCCCTTCATTGTGGCATCACTTGCGTGTCGATCGGTGCAGACAGTTGCCGATTAGCCAACATTTG
>JANNRP010000271.1:0-2517 GCA_031401535.1 Hyphomicrobiaceae bacterium
TACCGAGACGTTATTCGAGCCTCGACTTGCGACGAAGAGAAATTGACCGTCAGGTGACACAGCCACTGCAGTCGGGCCATTTCCGTTGCTGGGGGTAAAGGGAGAACCAGTCACGGCGGTCGCCAGTCCGGTTGACGACAGGGTATGGGCCGAAACGTTGTTGGATAATCCATTGACCGTATAAAAAAATCTCCCGGACGGATGGACTGCAACGGCACGGGGCTCATCGCCGGAAACGACATACCCGCGAGGCCTGAGCCGACCGTTCGTATCATCGACCAAAAAGACGGACACGGTGTCGTCCGCTCGATTCGGAACGAGCGCGACCCGCGTGAAGGATCCACTCGCGGTTTCGCCCCCCCCGCCGCCTCCGCCTGGGCAGCCTAAGAGACCAAATCCGAGAGCAATGATCGACAATAGTGACGCAATGGATTTCATACGGGGCATTCTCCTACAGATTCCTTATTGACGCAACAGTTGTGCCAACTTACGCAACTATGAAAAGATGGGAGAAAGCCTTATGTATGGAGGTACTGAGTGACGCGACCGCTCATTGTGTTGGGATCTGGCTACACTGGATTGCGGTTGCACAGAATGGGAACATCGCAGGAGCGGACTGTCCATGCCACCAGCAGACATCCCCTGGCAAATCTCGCAGGCATCCCTTCGGAACAACGTATGATGTTCGATTTGGAGCACCCCTCGACCTGGTCGAACATTCCTGCTGGCGCCGATCTCATCTGGTGTTTTCCCGCCACGCCGCTCGAACAGGTGCAGGCCTTCGCCCGTACGCTCGACGCGACGGCTCGCCGCATGGTCGTCTTAGGAAGCACGTCCGCTTACGATACACCGAGTCAATCGATTGAATACCCTCCACCCTGGACTGATGAATCGGCTCCGCTCGACCTGACCAAACAACGCGTGCAGGGAGAAGAATATCTGCGCGAACATCATGGCGCCATCGTGCTGCGCGTCGCCGGCATCTATGGACCGGGGCGAAACCCGCTGGATTGGATCAGAAGCGGCCGCGTAACCGCCTCGCGCAAGTACGTGAACCTCATTCACGTGGAGGATTTAGCCACGATATGTTTGCTTGCGCTAGACAAAGGGAAACCCGGCGAAGCCTACAACGTGAGCGACGGGACGCCGCACACATGGAATGAGATCTACGCCACTGCGCAACAACGATGGGGAGTGCCACCGGCAGCAAAAAAAGAAGACCGCTCAACGGGAAAACAAATCAGCACCGCCAAGCTTCGTTCTGAACTGGATTATCGGTTTCAGCATCCCGATTTGTACGAAGCCCTCGCGTTGATCGAATCAGCAGACAAGGTGTAAGGGCAGGCTTGTCAAAACGGTCAACTTTCTTCACCCGCCCAACCGCGTCGTGCTGCAACCGAAAGCATGTCTTTGGCCGCTCTCTCTTAGCGGGCGTTCAAACTGGCTTTGAACAAGGCCGCAGGTGACGCGAATACCGCAGGCGTACCCTCAGGGGTACGTTGAGGACATTCGCAAACCGAGAACGCGGTTGAAAGTCAGTTTCAACGTCCGCTATCGGAGGAGGGCCATTACGGCTAGACACACCAGCAAATTATTGATCGCGTGGGCGAGAATACCCGGCAACAGGCTTCCTGTCTTTTCATAGATCCAAGCCCAGAGCACGCCGCTCCAACAGACACTCAGTAACCCCACCCATCCATAGCCATGAGCGATGCCGAAAATACCGGCGCTGATCAACGCAGCCGGCAGGAAACTGAATTTGCGTCGGAGAATCGCAAACAACAATCCACGAAACGCGAGTTCTTCGAACAGCGGCGCAAAGACCACGTATTCGGCTAAACTGACGGCTGTCAGGGATGGCGTGGCCCAGACGAGATCTGCGTCGAACCATTCGGCCCAGTGGCTTGTCAGATGGAACGATTCCGAGATCCGATCCATGATCCAGCCGCCCCACAAACCGGCTGCCACCACCGCCAATACCGCCGCAGTCAGACGGCCGGTACGAGCCCAGCCAATTTCAAGACCAAAACCGGCATCGAACGTCATGCCGGACGGCCGGAAGAGGTACCGATGGGCCAAGAAGAGTAACGGCACATTCGACAGCGGAATGGCCAAGGCCCGGAGCGAGGCATTATCTGGCGACGCATAGAGTAAAAACAGCGCAGTGACCATCGCGCCAATCGCGCCGCCTCGCAGCAATACTGCCGCGCCGATCCCCCCTGGCCACGGCGGCGGCACCCCAGGCTCATGCAGCCGGATGAAACTGGACGGTTCATTCCGTCTGAACCAGAGCAGCCCACACACCACGGTGCCGACTGCCATCGCGCCGAGTTCGACAAACGTCAAGCGATTTGACCTGGCAAACTGGCGGTCCACACGCTCCGCGCCCTGTTCCTGAATTCTGGTCAGGAGTGCGGCATCATCGGCACGTCGCGCCAAACGCTCAGCCAGCCGATCGTAGAACCAACCTGACGGCAACAGCTCCGCCACCTCTGCTTGCCATAAGACATACTTGTC
>JANNRP010000272.1:0-3796 GCA_031401535.1 Hyphomicrobiaceae bacterium
GCGCTCAGAGTCCGACACCCTTGTTGACGAAGGCGAGGCTATAAGCGCGCCGCACTTCGATGCCCTTCGGGAATACGCCGACGGTCGCCATGTTGTCGTAGAATGATGCCCAACGGGCGTCCGTCATTGCGCCAATACCAAACTTCAAACTGTCGCCCGAATGGATGATGCCACGCTCGCGATTGACCTTTAGCGCGTAAGCGATTGCGTCGTCGTCCATTTCAGGATTGTCTCGCTTTATCAGATTGTTGGCTGCCTGGATCGCACCGCCACCGCGCATGTACTGTGCCCAACCCTCGATCGTTGCGGTGACAAAGCGCTGAACCAGATCTGGCTTCTCAGCAACCAACTTGGCCGAGACGTTGATTGTGGTGTTGTAGTTGTCGAATCCGGCATCGGCGATCAGATGCACAACCGGCGTTATGCCGGCTTTCTGAATCGCGAATGGCTCGGACGAGAGCAAGCCCTGCTGCGTTAGAGTTTTGTCCGAGAGAAACGGCGTCAGGTTGAAATTGTAGGGCCGAACCTGCTCATCGGTGAAACCAAATTTAGCTTTGAGGAAGGGCCAATAGCTGCTGCGCCCGCCTGCGCCAACCAGGATCGGCTTGCCCTTCAACATGGCCAGCGTATCGTTGCCCTGGCCGGGATGAGAAATCAGCACCGCAGGATCTTTTTGGTTGAATGCGGCTATGCACAGGAATGGCAACCCCTCCTGCACATATCGGATGGCCTCGAAGGAGTTCGACATGATCATATCGACCCGGCCTCCCAGCAGTAACTGCGAGGGGTTTTGTTGCGGCCCGCCCATACGCAGATCGCAATCGATGCCGTATTTTTTGTAAACGCCCGCGGCGATTGCTTGGTAGAAGCCGCCGTGCTCGCCCTGGGCGCGCCAGTTGGTCTGGTAGCTCACTTTGTCGAGAGTCTGTGCGCTTACTCGGACACCCGGCACCGCGACAAGCGTTGCTGCTCCGGCGCCGCCCAGCAGGCCTAGCGTCGCCCGGCGATCGATACGATATTTGACCGGCATCCGCTTACTCCCTTTTGGAAACGTCAAGGTGATAGCAGCTGAAGTTGAGATCGCAGGCAATAGTCATGCGGCACTGCGGCCTGCTCATTACTGCATGTCGGACGGGAACTGGTGGCTGCAGCCCTGCGACCACCAGTACCGCTCGTGCCATCATATGCCGCGATCAAATCATTCTGGTTTGATACCGGACTCGGCAGCGATCTTGGCCCACCGCACCAACTCCGTCGCCATCAAGGCGTCGAACGCCGCGGGAGCGCTCGCGATGACCTCGGCACCTTGCCCCGCCAGACGCTTGTTTAGCTCGTCTTCCATCAGGATGTCGCGAACGGTGGTGTGGATTTTGGCGATGATATCCTTGGGTGTACCGGCAGGTGCCAGCAGACCCTGCCACGAACCGGTGACGAAGCCGGGCAGTCCGCTTTCGATCAGCGTTGGCATTTCCGGCGCGGCGCTCGACCGCTTCTCACCGGTAAGGCCAAGCCCCTTAATTCTGCCACCCTTGATGTGGGGCAACGTCGCCAGCAGGCCATTGAGCACGATATTGACTTCCCCACCGGTCAATGCGGTCAAGGCAGCCGCACCGCCCTTATAAGGCACATGCAATAAATCGAGGCCGGTCTGAGCCTTGAGTTGCGCTTCAGCCAGATAGACGGCACCGCTACCGGAGCCAAAATTCAATTTGCCCGGATTGGCCTTGGCCCAAGCAATCAACTCCTTGAGATTATTCGCCGGAATTGACGGGTGCACAACCAGAGCATGAGGCGAGAACGATAACATTGATACGCCGGCGAAATCCTTGGCTGGGTCGAACGGGACCTTGGCATAGAGGCTCTTGGCCATGGTGATGCTGGAGATATCGAGCAAAACCATCGTGTGCCCGTCAGGTGCGGACTTGGCTGCAAGATCGGCACCGATCATACCGTCGGCGCCAGGCTTGTTCTCGATCACTACTGGCTGGCCCAGTTTCTCGGTCATTTTAATACCGATCGACCGTGCCAGGATGTCTGACGATCCACCCGGTGCAAAGGGTACGATGATGCGGATCGGTTTGTTCGGATAGGTGGCAGCGGTCTGTGCCGCAGCCGTTGTGATACCTGCAAATGCAGCGGCCAAAATGCCGAGTGCTGACCGCCAGAATTGAGCTTTCATCGCTGACCTCCCCTATGCGCGACATCTCGCACCACGCGGCATCGCGACGTTTGTTGCGGTTAGGTTAGGTCATCGGACGGCGGCAATCTACAGCGCAAGATGAACGCGTCGGCATAACTGCTGCGATTCAACCTTATTGGGTGTGGGAACTTGACTTCGCCTGCCTGCAGTGGCGAATGGTGAGTTCAGGGTTTTGCCTCCGTCCGCTGCGAACGCGATGGAGCATATTTTTATCGGGTGAATGCTTGAATCAACAGTCGACACAGCAAAATGATCGGCAATCGATCCGGACATACCTGGATTTTGAGAAGCCTATAGCAGAGCTTGAGAACAAAGTTGCCGAATTGAAAGCATTGAATGCTGGCGACAACTCGGTATCAATTTCGGAAGAAGTCACGAAATTGCAGCAAAAAGCGCATCAAGCGCTAGTTGATACTTATGCTAAGCTTGCTCCCTGGCAGAAGACACTTGTGGCACGTCACTCTGAGCGCCCGCACACGCTGGAATTTATCGATGGTTTGATCGAGGACTTCACGCCGCTGTCTGGTGACCGCTACTTCGCCGAAGACGCGGCAATCATGGGCGGAATGGGCGAATTCCGCGGGCGTTCGGTCATGATTATCGGTCATGAAAAGGGTTCGGATACCGAAGGCCGCATCAAACACAACTTTGGCATGGCCAAGCCCGAGGGTTACCGCAAGGCGATCCGGCTGTTGGACATGGCCGAACGTTTTGACATGCCGGTGATTACGCTCATCGACACGGCCGGCGCCTATCCAGGCATTGGCGCCGAAGAGCGCGGCCAGGCCGAGGCGATCGCCCGTTCGACTGATACGTGCATGGGGCTGGGCGTGCCGATCGTTTCTGTCGTGATAGGCGAAGGCGGTTCCGGTGGCGCCGTGGCGATCGCGACCGCCAACCGCATCTTGATGCTTGAGCACGCGATCTACACCGTAGCATCGCCCGAAGCGGCGGCGTCGATTCTTTGGCGCGACTCCGAACGCAAGATTGAGGCCGCCACCAACATGAAAATCACCGCGCAGGATCTGCTTGCCCTGAAGGTGATCGACGGCATCATTCCAGAACCTGTCGGTGGTGCGCATCGTGATCCGGCCGCCATGATCAAGCGCACCGGCGATGCCATTGCCAAGGCGCTTTCGGAGTTCGCGGGCGCTACCCCGGCGCAGGTGCGGCGTCAACGCCAAGACCGGTTTATGGCCATCGGTCAGACCATCTAAGTCAGCTGCAATCGCAAATCGGCCTGATTTTCCAGGTCAAAGCAAAGCCGAGTTTGATCGGCATTCGCTTGACAAGCAGTGCAGGGTCTGGCGAAAACTACTAACGATTCGGTAATCTTAACGAAACGTTAGTTTAGTGGGGCTTAACAGTAGAGCGTGCGCCAGGGGCACGGTGTATGAGCTTTATGGGCCTGGAATAATCGATGCGATACGACTTGCGCAGCGCAATCATTGCGGTGGCGGCAGCAGCAGCTCTCGGAGCTGCTTTGTCGGCGTGCGGCTCGATTGAAGTGCCGGCCCATTTGCGGCCGTTGTCGAAGGAGACGCAAATGCTCCTCGGCAAAAAGCAGATGAAAACCAACGCGCCGATTTTCGTGCG
>JANNRP010000273.1:0-58840 GCA_031401535.1 Hyphomicrobiaceae bacterium
CATCCGGGATCGCCGCTCGACGGAGGTGAAACCTATCGATATCTGGTGCCTGGCAACGGCACTGAGAAAATCATCGTCGGCCGGACAAAAATCTCATAGAGGACTGTGGACGGGGCCGGTGGGCGCGTGAGGGCAAACACCCCTGGCATTATTGAGGAATGGTTGGATGGACGGGGCCAGTCAAGCTGAAGTTGCGCTGGATGCGGTTCTGCCGAGCGCCAAGGGTGCAGGCGAGGCGCAGGCACCGTCGAGCTTCAGCGTCACATTTCCAGCCAACGCGCCGATCGAGCTCGATTGTGGCCAGACACTTGGGCCATTCACGATCGCTTATCAAACCTACGGGCAGCTCAACGCCGCGCGCAGTAACGCCATTCTCGTCTGTCATGCGCTGACCGGCGATCAGCATGTCGCGAATATCCATCCGGTGACGGGCAAGCCCGGTTGGTGGGAATCGCTCGTCGGCCCTGGCAAGCCGGTCGATACCAACCGCTTCTTCGTCATCTGCTCGAATATCCTTGGCGGGTGCATGGGTTCGACTGGGCCCGCCTCGTTGAACCCTGTGACGGGACGCCCCTGGGGCCTCGATTTCCCAGTGATCACCATCGGCGACATGGTCGATGCGCAGGTCCGGTTGGTCGATCACCTCGGGATCGACAAACTGTTCTCGGTTGTCGGTGGCTCGATGGGCGGTATGCAGGTGCTTGAGTGGGCGGCGCGCCATGGATCGCGGGTGTTGACGGCCGTTCCGATTGCGACTGCAGCACGGCATTCGTCGCAGAATATCGCGTTCCATGAGGTTGGGCGACAGGCAGTGATGGCCGACCCGGAATGGAGCCAGGGCAAATATCTTGAGCAGGGAAAAGTGCCGCGCCGCGGGCTTGCAGTTGCGCGGATGGCCGCGCACATCACTTATCTTTCGGAAAAGGCGCTGCAGCAGAAGTTCGGGCGCAACCTGCAGAACCGCTCGGAGCGCTCATTCTCGTTCAATGCTGATTTCCAGGTCGAGAGCTATCTGCGGCATCAGGGATCGAGCTTTGTCGACCGTTTCGATGCCAACAGCTATCTCTACATTACGCGCGCCATGGACTACTTCGATCTTGCAGCCGAGCACGGTGACGTGCTGGCCAACGCGTTCCGCGCTACCAAAACGCGCTTTTGCGTGGTGTCGTTCACGAGCGACTGGCTATACCCGACCCAGGAGTCGAAAGAGATCGTTCAGGCCTTGAATGCGGTCGCGGCCAACGTCTCGTTCGTCGAGGTCGAGAGCGACAAGGGCCATGACGCCTTCCTGCTCGAGGAACTGGAGTTGTTTGCCTGCGTCGATGGGTTCTTGAATGCTGCGGCTGTCAAAGCCGGGATTGGTCGCTGACATGCTGGGAAAGGCTATGACACCGCCGCCAACCACCCGTGTCGATCATTTGCTGATCGCCGAAATGGTGCCTGCGAGATCGCGCGTACTCGATGTCGGCTGCGGCGACGGCGAGTTGTTGCAACTGCTCAGCAGCACCAAGGATGTCGATGGCCGTGGCCTCGAGATCGCCCGCGATCGCGTCAATGCATGTGTGGCACAAGGGTTGTCCGTCATTCAAGGCGACGCCGATCGCGACCTGTCGGACTATCCCGATGCCGCGTTTGACTTCGCGATCCTGAGCCTCACGATCCAGGCGACCTTGCGGCCCAAGCTCGTGTTGGAGAATTTGTTGCGGATTGGTCGGCACGCCATCGTCTCGTTCCCAAATTTTGGTCATTGGGAGGTGCGCTCCCACCTGTTGTTCAAAGGTCGGATGCCGCGCACCCAGAACCTGCCCGATCAATGGTTCGATACGCCAAATGCGCATCTATGCACGATCAAGGATTTTTCCGATCTGTGCCGCTCGATCGACGCCGAAGTCGAGCGGTCGGTAGTCTTCAATTGGTCAGGGCGGCAGTTATCGCAGCGTTCGCCCTTGAGCCTGCAAAACCTGTTCGGCGAGAAGGCCGTGTTCCTCATGCGCCGCGGCGGGCCTCGCAGATTGAGCTAGCGCCCTTGCCCCTTGGCCAGCGCTCAACCTACAGTTCGCTCATGGCAAACTTGTTCGAAGCGGCTGGCATGGAGAGGTCGGCGCCGCGTCCGCTGGCGGATCGATTGCGACCACAGCGTCTCGCTGATGTGGTGGGACAGGACCAACTGGTCGGGCCGGACGGCACACTTACACGAATGCTCAACAGCGGCCGCCTGCAAAGCATGATCTTGTGGGGCCCGCCAGGCTGCGGCAAGACCACCGTCGCGCGCCTTCTCGCCAACGAAACGCAGCTTGAGTTCGAGCAGTTGTCGGCAATTTTTTCGGGCGTGGCGGATCTTCGCAAGTCGTTCGACCGGGCGAAAATCCGGCGCGAGACCGGTAAAGGCACATTGTTGTTCGTCGATGAAATCCATCGCTTCAATCGCGCTCAGCAAGACAGCTTCCTGCCGTATATGGAAGACGGCACCATCACACTTGTCGGTGCAACCACCGAAAACCCGAGTTTCGAGTTGAATGCCGCCGTACTGAGCCGTGCGGCCGTGCTTGTGTTCAACCGTCACGATGAGGCAGCGCTCGAGGACCTGCTGGCGCGTGCCGAGGCTGAGGAGGGGCGGCCGCTGCCGCTCGAACCTGATGCGCGCGCGGCACTGAAGGCAATGGCTTATGGAGACGGGCGGGCCGCGCTCAATCTAGCCGAAGAGGTCTTCGCCAGCCTCAAGCCGGATGCTAAACCAATTACGCGCGATCAATTGACCAAGCTCGTGCAGCGCCGCGCGCCACTTTACGACAAGGGCGGCGAAGGGCATTACAATCTGATTAGTGCGCTGCATAAGTCAGTGCGCGGCTCCGACCCAGATGCCGCTCTGTACTGGCTGGCACGGATGCTGGACGGCGGCGAGGACCGCCTATTCATTGCGCGTCGTCTGGTTCGCATGGCCGTTGAGGATATCGGGCTTGCCGATCCCCAGGCGCTGACCCAGGCGCTGGCCGCCAAGGATACCTTCGATTTCCTCGGCAGCCCTGAGGGTGAACTGGCGCTGGCGCAGGCCACGATCTACCTCGCGACGGCGCCAAAGTCGAACGCAGCATACGTTGCTTATAAGTCTGCGATGAAGGCCGCCAAGGAGCACGGCTCGCTGATGCCGCCCAAAGTTATTCTCAATGCGCCGACGGCGCTGATGGAAGAGCAGGGCTATGGCGAAGGCTATGCCTATGACCATGACGCGCCCGACGGCTTTTCGGGGCAGAATTATTTTCCCGAAGACATGACCTCGAAAAGTGGACAAAGGCCGCAGTATTACGATCCCCCCGAACGCGGTTTCGAGCGCGAGATCAAGAAGCGGCTGACCTATTGGGAGGGCCTGCGCCGCAAGCGTGGCGAGCGACTATGAGCGTGGTGTTTTTACAACATTTGACTCAATTTCTCAGCTTCTAAGCATCAAACCAAAGAATGTTGACGCTCAACTTGTATAGAATTTTCGAACGCGCGAGGTCGTACAACAAGGCCCAGTGCGGGTTGGGGAAAACATAAACCTGGGAGAAATCGATGTTGAAAAAGACCGTTGTCGCTGTGCTCGCTCTGGCTGTGACTTTGGCGTTCTCGCCACTGTTGCCTATCAACGCCGCACCGTCGCTTGCCGGCAAGCCGCAGGTTGGCGAAAGTCTCGTTGAACTGGCAGCGAAGAAAAAGAAGAAAAAAGCCAAAGCTGGAAAGTGCGGAACGTTTATGTACTACAGCAAGAAGAAGTGCGTCGACGCTCGCGACAAGAAGTAATATCGGACGGCATCGCCCTTCCGTGAGGGGCGAGCCGTGAACGATTGACTTGGGGTCCGCCGTGATGGTGGGCCCCAAGTTACTTATAAACAGTTGGGTCAACTGCGCTTTCGCAACTCGCCCAGCGTTCGAGAGGCAAGCTCATTATCCGGTTCTAGTTCCAGGGCCCGGCGGCTATCGGATTGGGCCTTAGCATGAGATCCCAACCGCCAGTGAATGAAGCCGCGGCGGGCGTAATGGTCGGCGTCGACTGGGGCAATTCGGATCGCCTCATTCAGATCGATCAAAGCGCCTTTATCGTCTCCGAGCAACGTGCGGACAACTGCTCGAGACGCATGAAGCTCGGCATCCTCCGGGCTGAGCCTGAGTGCAGCGGCAAGATCATCCAACGCTGCGCTGCCCTTTCCTAGTTTCGCATTCGCCAGTCCTCGATGCTCGTAAAGCGCTGGGTATTCTGGATTGAGCGCTATTGCCGCGGAAAAATCGGCAAGAGCGGCGTCGAGGTTGCTGCCCTCCTCCATGATGATGCCGCGATTCAAGTGGGCCTCGGCACGCAGATGGGGCGGCTCACTTGGAACATTGATCACAGCATCGCAGGCCGCCAAGCGCAATTTGACGTCAATGTCGTCCGATTGGCAGATTCCGAGTTTTTCGGCGGCAGTCTCATTGGCTGCGGCTATCGACACAGCGGGCACGCACATGTGGCAAATCACGGCGGCGGCCCACAGCGAAGATCGCCATGGCGCGCGTGTCACTGACGAGGTAATCCAAATGGCACAGCCCTCCCTCCACTGGTCGATGGATGACCCGGATCAACGCGGCACTATAAGCAAAGGAATTGAAGGATCGTCAATGCTTGCAACGTGCTCTGTCAGCGGGAGACGCACATAATGCGCCCGACCGTCTTGCGCTCAGCTGAATTTTCCGTTCAGCCCTGGAAGAATGGCGGCGGCACCACCACCGAGATTGCCGCTCACCCGCCCGGTGCGGGCTTCGATGCCTTCGATTGGCGGATCAGCATGGCGCGGGTCGATGCTGCCGGACCGTTTTCGATGTTTCACGGTATCGATCGCTCGATTGGCCTGCTCGACGGACGTGGCATCGATCTGCATTTGGCCAAACGTGGTGCAGTGGCGCTGGATATGATGAGCGCACCTTATGCCTTCCCCGGCGATGTGCCCGTGTCGGCGACTTTGCGGGACGGACCGATTCTCGATCTCAATATCATGACGCGGCGCGGGCGCTGGCGGCATCATCTGTCGCGAATGTCGGCTGTCGGTACGTTCGAGCTTGCACAGCGCGGGGACGTTACAGTGGCTTTGCTGCGCGGCGCCTCGGCAACGGTATCGTGTTCCGGCCACGCGCCGGAACGGTGCGACCATGGCGATGCCATTGTTCTGGATGACAGCATTTCGCTGACGATGATTCTTGGCCGTCCGGCAGAGCTCTGGATAGCTGATCTGTGGTCGTGCTAAACCATTGAAAACAATAGCGACCGGATGGGAGGGCCGCGCCATGACGTTTGACCGTTCCGAACCGTGGCACCATTCATGGCGGCAGCTGCTTGTCTGTGGCGTGCTGGCGGTCCTGGCGGCGCTCGTCACGCCCGCAGTCGCCTATGCTCAGTCTCCGTTCGCCGCCTTCGTCGAAGCGCTGTGGCCCGAGGCAAAGACCTTTGGAATATCGCGGGCAACGTTCGATTCGGCATTCAAGGGCGTCGAGCCGGATTTGACCCTGCCAGACCTGGTGCTGCCGGGCCGTGAGCGGGCATCCGAAAAGGGTCAAGCCGAATTTACCAAGCCCCCGCAGGATTACCTCGATCCCAAGATCTTGGGCAATCTCAGCGCGCAAGGCCGAACACTTTCCACTCGGCACAGGAGCGCACTCGATCAAGTCGAGGCAGAACTCGGGGTGGATCGCCACATCGTGCTCGCGATCTGGGGGCGCGAGACGGCGTTCGGCAACTACAAGCTACCGCATTACGCTATCCGGGTGCTGGCAACACAGGCGTATACGGGGCGGCGCAAAGACCTGTTTCGTCGTGAACTGTTGTTCGGGCTGAAAATGCTCGAGGATAAGCTCGTCACAATTACCGCCATGCGCGCATCCTGGGCCGGTGCGAT
This sequence comes from Hyphomicrobiaceae bacterium, assembly GCA_031401535.1. Taxonomy (GTDB): domain Bacteria; phylum Pseudomonadota; class Alphaproteobacteria; order Rhizobiales; family Hyphomicrobiaceae; genus JAKFWF01. Next base: position 5,901 of record JANNRP010000273.1, read on the forward strand.
GGGGTTGACGCAGTTCATGCCGTCGGAATTTTTCCAGTCGGCCTACGATCTCGACAAGGATGGCCGCGCCGATTTGTTCAATTCGGTGCCTGATGCGTTGGCGTCGGCTGCGAAACAACTGAAGGATAAGGGCTGGCTTGCTGGTGTGCCCTGGGGCTTCGAAGTGAGACTGCCGACGAAGCTCGACTGTGGGTATGACGGCCCAGCCAATGCCCGGACGCTCGGTCAATGGGCGGCACAGGGCGTGGTCCGCACCAATGGGCAGCCGCTACCCGGTGCGCTGACGGCTCAAAGCGCCTATCTGATGTCGCCGGGTGGTGCCTATGGTCCGTCGTTTCTCGTAACCGACAACTTCAAGGTCCTACGCGCCTACAACACATCCGACCTCTATGCGGTGTTCGTTGGGCACCTGGGCGATCGGATCGGTGGCACGGTCGGATTCGACACTCCGTGGCGCGCGATCACGCAATTGCCCGGCCGCGATGTTGAAGAGATCCAGCGGCGACTGAAGGCTGCGGGCGCGGACATCGACAAACTAGACGGCAAGATCGGTTCGAATACGCGCTGGCAGATCGGCACTTTTCAACGCAAGGCTGGGTTAGCGATCGACTGTTGGCCAACAGCTGGATTGCTCGATCACTTGCGGAAGACAGCGTCCAGGTGAAGCCATGGCGCAACGCAATCAGACTCATCGCAAGTCGTCGTCGATAGCCACGTCCATCGTGCTACTGGTGCTGGCGGCGTTGTCTGGTGCAGGTGTGCTGTGGTTGATGGAGCAGCAAAGACCGCAGGCAACATTGGTGTCTCGATCGCCGGTCGTGCCAGCGCAAACAGTGCCTGTGCCGACGAAGGAGATCGCGATGGCGCCGTCATCTGCGCAGTTTCAGGTGGTGCTTGCCGAGATTAAGGCGGAGGCGCTGAGCAAGGGTATTGCAGCCTCAATCGTCGATCCCGCCTTGCAGGGTCTGGAGCTGGATGCGGAGGTTCTCGACCTGGCCGGCACGCAACCTGAGCATGTCAAGACGGCAGGCGAATATATTACGTTGTTGGTATCGGATGCCCGGCTTGAAGTCGGGCGTCAAAAATTGATCGAGCACGACGCAGCGTTACGCGCGATCGAAGCGGCCTATGGGGTTGATCGGCATGTCGTGCTCGCGATCTGGGGTGTTGAGAGCAACTATGGCGGCTCGATGGGCAGCCGCCGTATCGTCCGATCGCTGGCGACGTTGGCTGCCTTCGACAAGCGACGTCCGGTGTTCTGGCGGGCCGAATTGCTTGCAGCACTCCGGATTCTTCAATCCGGCGATACGACGGCAGCCAATCTCGCGGGCTCGTGGGCCGGCGCCATGGGGCACACCCAATTCATGCCGACGACCTATGCCGCCCATGCGGTCGATTTCGACCAAGACGGCCGTCGTGACATCTGGAGCAGCATTCCCGATGCGCTCGCCTCCACCGCCAACTATCTCAAGGTGTCGGGTTGGGTAGCGGGCAATGTCTGGGGCGTGGAAGTCGTACTACCCGATACCTTTGACTTCGGGCTGGCGTCTCCGAGCGTCGTGAAGACCATGACCCAGTGGCACGGGCTAGGTGTCGAACTGGTACCCGCACAGCGTCTGCTACCAAGTCCTCCGTTTTCAGATACTGATGGCGTCCAGTTGTTGCTGCCTGCGGGTGCACGCGGGCCGAGCTTCCTGATATCGACAAATTTCAATGCGATTCTGCGTTACAATAACGCGATGTCCTATGCTCTTGCCGTCGGGCATCTGGCCGACAGGTTGGCTGGGGGGGCAGCCATTCGCACACCCTGGCCGATCACCGATCGCGGTTTGAAATCCAGCGAGCGCGAGGAATTGCAAAGGCGGCTGACGGCGCTGGGTTTTGCAACAGGTGGCGTCGATGGCGTGATCGGTGGCGGCACCAAGGCCGCTGTGCGATTGTTCCAGAAGGCGCGCGGGATTCCGGCCGATGGGTATGCCGACCTTGCACTGCTCGAACGGTTGAGGCAGGAGGGAAGTTGATGGCACGCAAACTCGCAACACTTCTGCTGCTGCTGACGGTCGTTATCTCGACTTTGGCGGTTCCGCGCGCCATGGCGCAGGACGATGCGCCGGGTGGCAGCTTCATCACCCCATTTCCTGCAGGTGACCTCTACAAGGTTCAAATCGTTGGTGATGGATTGGCTGAAGGCCTGCTTGCAGGGTTGGTCGAGGCGTTGGCCAGCGACAGCCGCTTGCAGATCAACCGAAAGCATCGAATCGTGTCCGGCCTGACGCGCTTCGAATTGGACGATGAATTACCACTGCTCGATGACGTGCTCGCTCGTGATCCGCATCACATTACCATCGTGATGGTTGGGCGCGATGATCGCGTGCCGATCAGGCTTGCAAACAACAAGCGGCTGGCGATCGGCAAGGATGACTGGCGCGAAGAATACGGTCGCCGAGTCGATCGACTGGTCAAACTCTTGAAGAAGCGGGGTGGCGCGGTTTACTGGGTCGGCCTTCCCGTCGTGCGTCGCTTCGAATGGAACGACGATATCCAGGTGATGAACGATATCGTGCGTGAGCGCGTGTATTTGAACGGCATCAAGTTTGTCGATGCGTTCACCGGCTTCGCCGACGAGGGCGGCAATTTCAATGCCTATGGCCCCGATGCGACGGGCAACATGCGGGTTATGCGCAGCTCGGACGGTATCGGATTTACTCCGGCGGGAAATCGTAAGCTGGCGCATTTCGTCGAGCGTGAGATCAAACGAGATCTGACCCAGGCCAAGAACGAACGTGCGATCCCGCTTGCTGGCTCTGAAGTCGAGCAACGCAAGATTAATCCCTTGAAAGCTGTGGCCGAGGTAGCGCCGACGGCACAAGCAATTACCGCCAACAAGCCGGTCGAGAGCAAGTCTTCGTGGGCCGCCACAACCAATGTGGCGCCGCAGCCGACACCGCAAGTGGCGAGTACGGCACTGGAGCAGAAGGCTGACAACAGCCGCATTTCGGTCCGACTGGCCGCGGTCGGCGGGCGCGAAGAAACTGTGACGCTCGATATTCTGCGCCCTGCTATTCCAGCATCCGTCATTCAATTGATCGCCCGCAACGCGACTCCTGACAAGGCGACGCAGATGGGCGATACGATGCAGGAGCCTGTCACCGGTGGATTGATCGTGTTGAGTTCGGTCAGCCCGGCGCTGGACGGCGGTACGGGTGGTCGCCGCGCCAAGCTCGCGCCAACCCAGACGCCATATTTCAAAGTAATGGTGAAGGGTGAGCGCTTGCCGCCAAAGCCGGGCCGCGCCGATGATTTCCGTTGGCCGCGCCGCGATGTCGAGATCGACGCGCCGCCCCCGGCGGTGAGTGCAGCGCCGCAAACCTTGCCGCTGCCCGTGCCCCAGCCGAAGGCGGTGCCGGCGACGACGCAGCGCATACTGCAACAACGCCAGCCGCCGCAGTCTACCCTGCCGCGTCAGTAGGTTGCGCGTACTGAGCGGTCACAGCGGTTGCGTAGTCGAGATGCAGCACGCGGCACTGGCGAAGCTGCTTTGCCTTCTGCGAGCGATGCACGATCAGCGGCCGGATGGCCAGGATGTCGCCCCGGGCAGCTAAACACAGCATCGGCGTTCCACTCTCGACAACCTGAGCGATTTTGTCACGCTCAAGGCGGCCATGCGTATGCGATCCCAACATCGCTTCGAGGGGGCCGTTGTCTTCATCGCAGGCATCGAGATGAATACGCAGGGTGACCATCTGTTCAAGCACGGTAACAGGCGGCTCGACGTGGTGGTCGCTCATCTGCTCCGCCCAATGTTGGACGTCGGCTGATGCACGACGCGTGGGCACGACGATCGTGCAATCCTGATGCCAGGGCACAAACCAGTTCGCCGCGGTCGTGGTGTCGGACGTTACCGCCCGGATCAACCGGGCCGGACCGTCGAGCAGCGTTGCTGCGATCTGATCAAGTGCCGGATGAGCGATCAACCAGGCCAGCATATCCGGTGGGAGCCGGGCCACCCGGGCGCCAGTTCCCATGATGTTGGATGGAAAAGCCGTCGCCATCCGCGCCAAGTCATCGTTGGTCAGCGCGTACTCGATAATCGCGATGCCCGAAGCTGCGAACTGATAGGCATAGGCCATGAGCGACCAAGCTCTACCAACCCTTGAACGGTGTCTCAGGCACGGGCGTCAGCGGCGCCTTACGCGTATTAAATGCAATCAGGTTGTCGACCACAAGCTGACCCATCCCGTTGCGGGTATGCACCGAGGCCGATCCAACATGCGGTAACAGCACGGCATTCGGTAGCGTCATGAGTTCCGGATTGATCTTCGGCTCATTGTAGAACACGTCGAGGCCGGCCGCGAAGATGGTGTGATTGCGTAAAGCGGTGATCAACGCCGCCTCGTCCACGACGGAGCCACGCGCCACGTTGATGACGATGCCGCGTGGGCCAAGTGCTTCGAATACCGCCTTGCCGATCAAGCCCTGGGTCTGCGCGCCGCCTGGAGTGATGATGATCAGCGTATCGACGTTGCGCGACATCTCGACGATATCGTTGTAAAACGGATAAGCAACGTCGGCCTGCTTGGTGCGGCCGAAGTAAGAAATCGGCATTCCGAATGCGACCGCCCGCTTGGCGATCGCTTTGCCGATCCGCCCGAAGCCGACCATGCCGAGCTTGCGGTCGCGCAGCGACGCTGGCGTCAGGCGATAATCGCCGTCCGTCGCCCATTTTCCGGCACGCAGATATTGCTCGGCCTGACCAAGCTCGCGCACCGTCATCAGCAGCAGACCGAGGGCGGTATCGGCAACTTCTTCGTTCAGCACATCTGGCGTGTTGGTGATGACGACACCAGCTTTGGCGGCGGTGGCGACATCGATCGAATCGTAGCCCACGCCGAAATTACTGATGATCTTGAGCTTCGGCAGGCGGCTGATCAGGCCAGCGTCAGTCTTCACGCCGGTATGGCCGCCGGTGCAGACGGCCTCAATACGGCTGCCAGCCTTGGCAATCACGCCGTCGACGTCGGCTGGCCCTTTCAGCTCGAAAACTTCGAACGCTGTTTTGAGCTGATCGGCAATCAGCGGCATCATGCCGCCGGTTTGCAGCAGGGCTGGCTTCGACATACGGGCGTCTCCGGGGCTTTTTGGAAAGGATCGACGCTGAGCCTAACATCGGCTCATGCGTTGGGGCAACGTATACGCGACCCCCATTATTGCAAACCTGACCAAATCACCCGACAAGATGAGGCATGCCCAGCCAAACATACGATGTCGCGATCCTTGGTGGTGGCCACAATGGCCTGACCTGCGCTGCCTATCTGGCCGACGCGGGATTGGATGTCGTCGTACTGGAAAAAAACGACGTGGTGGGTGGAGCGGCCATCACGGAGGAATTCCATCCCGGATATCGCAACTCGGTCGCCTCCTACACGGTCAGCCTGCTCAATCCCAAGGTGATCGCCGATCTGGAGCTTGCCCGCCACGGCCTTCGCATCGTCGAACGTCCCGCGGCGAACTTCTGGCCGATCGATGATAAACGGTCGCTGTTGATGCCTTATGGCCTGAAGGCGCGGCAGGCAGCGATCGCCGCATTCTCACGACGCGACGCCGATCGGTTGTCGGCCTACGATGCGGCGCTCGATCGCGCGGCTGCTATTTTGCGTGATCTTGTACTGCGCACACCCCCCAATGTGGGTGGTGGTATTCTTGAACTGATCCGCAACGCTGGGCTTGGTCGTCGCCTGTTGGCTCTGTCGCTCGATGACCAACGACTGATCACCGACCTCTTTACCAAGAGCGCGGCGGATTTCCTCGATCAGTGGTTCGAGAGCGATATCGTGAAGGGCAGCTTCGCCTTCGATGGCATCGTCGGCGCCTATGCCTCGCCGATGACACCGGGCACAGCCTATGTGCTGCTGCATCACTGCTTCGGCGAAGTGAACGGTAAGTCCGGTGTCTGGGGCCATGCGATCGGCGGCATGGGTGCGATCACACAGGCAATGGCCGCATGTGCCCGCACGCGCGGTGTCGAGATCCGTAACGGCGCGACCGTCGCCATGCTCGATACCGCCGAGGACCGCTGCACCGGCGTGATTCTGGCATCGGGCGAGGTGATCCGCGCTCGTGCGGTGGCGTCCAACATTTCGCCAAAGCTGCTGTTCCGCTCCCTTGTGCCGGACGACGCGGTTGCGCCGGAACTGCGCGCCCGGTTCACCGGCATCAAGACCGGGTCAGGTACATTTCGTATGAACGTCGCGTTGTCCGAATTGCCAGACTTCACCTGCCGACCAGGGACGCGCGCGCAGAGCCACCACGGCTCCGGCATTGTGATCGGACCCACCATCGATTACCTCGACCGGGCCTTCCTCGATGCGCGGTTGCATGGATGGTCCAAAGCTCCAGTTGTGGAGATGCTGATTCCATCGACGCTCGATGACAGCCTTGCACCGCCCGGCCATCATGTGGCAAGCCTGTTTGTGCAGCACGTTGCACCGCGATTGCCCGCTGGCAGAAATTGGGCGGACCCGTCCGAGGCTGCGGCGTTTGCCGATGTCGTGATCGATACTGTGACTGCACATGCACCAAATTTCCGCTCGTCCGTCATTGCCCGGCAAACACTGTCGCCGCTCGATTTGGAACATCGGTTCGGCCTCGTCGATGGCGATATTTTCCACGGTCAGCTATCGCTCGATCAGCTTTTCTCGCTGCGACCTGTTCTTGGTCACGCCGACTATAGATTGCCAGTGAAAGGGCTCTATTTGTGCGGCTCTGGTGCGCATCCCGGCGGTGGCGTCACCGGTGCGCCCGGCCACAATTGCGCCCGCGAAATTCTGCGCGATTTCGGGCGATCAAGGCGTGGTTGGGGGTGATAGAAGCGGATCAGTCCACGAATACAGTAGGTGTCTGATGACAGTGATAAGTCGACATCGACTAATAATGATGCGCATCCGGCGTTTTTCTGTTCACTGATGCCACAAGTCCACACCCGGTCATCCTGACTTTGCTAACCTCGTCATTGTCGAGTCGCGGGAAAATTTGTTTGCAGACTACGGAGGATAGATCGGGAGCGTTGCCAATCAGCCATGCCGTAACAATCGGCTGTCTCCCAGTCGCGAATTCAAGGTGGGTTCACGGTACTCTTCTAACGGAGGATGTGGGCTATGATAGTCAAAGCACTACGCGCACCGTTGTTGATGATACTGGTTGCTTTTGTATTTTTAGTGCTTCTTTCTCACTCCAGCTTTGCCCACGAAAAATACGGTGCGCATGGTGATGGGCACGATGTGTTGCATCACTGGTATGAGACCTTGAAGCAGCCGATCTCGGGCATGTCGTGCTGCAATGATCAGGACTGTCGACCGACAGTCTCTCGGACGGTCGGCGATACTGTCCAAGTGATCGTCGACGGCGAGTGGACCAATGTGCCGCCTGAGAAAATTGTCCGCACGCCATCTCCTGATCTCGGATCGCATGTCTGCGCGCCCAAAATCAGTAATTCGAAACCGAAGCACCTGTTCTGCGTCGTGCTTGGCGGGGGCGTCTGACTCCGGGTGACAGCGATTGGTGCCGTGGCGACGCTAGCGGTCGAATGTCGCGTGGCTGAGATGAGCCAATTCGCAACTATCGCGCTGCGGGACACAACTCGTAGGCCTTGGCCAGGGCGGCGTCGCTCGTGTCGAAGCTCGCCAGTGTGACGCCGCCGGGCGCGCGGGCGCTGATGAAGCTGTCGGCCATGGAACGCTCGAATCCATCAAGCACCTGCAGCGCCGTGAACCGCTGCTCGCCGTCGATCATGGCACGAATGAGCAGCGCTTTAGTCGCCCCGCCACGCCCGACGTAACTAGCGGTCTGCACACGGCAACCGGTCGGCGTTGTCGGTCGAGCAGGGTCTACAGCGGCTGGTGCTACCACGTTGCCTGCGCCGAGGTTCGCGCGTTGCGAGAACACCAGCGGTGTCGGCTCCCGAACAAGTTTCGGGCCAGTCGGTTCCACCGGTGCCAGCGTCGCGGCTTCTAGCGGCATGGCGGGACCACCCCTGCGATTGTCCTTTTTGCGCGGCGGCAGCACTGCCGGTTGCGGTGCGGGTGTCGTCTGCTCAGCGATCGTTTCTTGTCCGCTGCACTGGGATGCCCTGAAACGCTCTGCAACCGACTCGATCGATCGCGCATAACGCCGATCAACGGCCCAGCGGCCGGCCAGATCGCCGAACGTCACAGGACGGTTCAATCGCTTCGAAATGAAGATGATATCGTCCTGTCGCAATTGCGTGCGCGGGGCGACGGGTTTGTCCAATCGCTCGCCGGAGTAGGCGACAAGATGCTGGATTTGGGCAAGCACGCCGGTCGAAACGTCGGGATAGCCGTCACCCGGCACGCCACCACCAGTGGTGCCGATGCCAGCGAAGTTGTTTTGCTTAGAACTCACATCACCTGGTTTGCCGCTGCCGGTGCGGAACATTAGGTGGTTGGTCTCGATGATCATCTGGAAGAACGCATAGTCCCAGCGAACGCGCCAGTGTTCGCCGTGGGTTTTATACCAGCGGGCGATGTCTCCCAGGTGGCTGTCGAGCTTTAGGTTGCGCTCGCGCAGGAATGCCATAAGGCGGTCCGGTGTGACGCACGTCGGCACCCGGTTCTGCTCGGTGATGCGGATGGGAGGCGGCGCTGCAATGGCAGTGGCCGTCACCATCGTTGCCGTTAGTCCGCCGAAGGCGAACACTAACATCCGGGTCGCCCGATATTTGCCGACCGGTGCGGTAACACGGACCATTGCGATCTCGACTGTTGGATTGCTCAAGACCTGGCTTCCAGATCAACCCTCAGGACAAAGATCAAAGGCCTTGTCGAGTGCCAGCGTCTGTGTGCCAAACTCGCCAACTTGCTCGCCACCCTTGGCATAGGCTTGGATGTAGGCATCGGTTTCCCGCTTCTCGGTGCCTTCGTTGACCTCGAGCACGGTGTAGCTGACGACCTGATCGGACTTCGATTTTATAATAATGGCGCGCTGGCCACCGTAACTTGCCGTCAGCACGCGGCATTTTGAGGGAGCGGCAGCTGGTGGGCTAAGTGCAGGCTTTGCAAGGCCACCGGCAGAAGCCTGAACGAAGGCCGGCTGTTCCGGTGCATCGGGCTTCGGTGCGTTCAGAATTTTGAAGGCTGGCGACGCTGCCGACTTCTTCGGGGCTGGCGCCTCGGCTGCTGGCGGTTCCTCTTGCTCAGCCTCTGTCTCGACTATGGCTGCCTTCGCAAGATTGCCAGCTCCCAGTGCGAACTTCTTCTTGCCGCTGCCAGCACGTTCCTCGGCAATTGATTTGCGGGCGAGTTCGGCGCCGGACACTTTTTCCAGCACGTCGGCGTCTTGTTTGGCTGCCACCGGCTTTGCTGTCTTACCGTTCAATGCAGCCATCAGATCAGGCTGCGGGTCGGGCTTCGTGCAATTATTTTCGTAGAACCGCTGACCTGTCGCTTCGATATCGCTGCCATAGCTGCTCGCACCCGGCGCCCACTTCTTGGTCAGGTCGGTGAATGTGACGGCACCCTTGATGCTCTTTTGCCAAGAGGTCAGTACGCCCCATTCCTGCACCTTGCGGGTGCGATCCGCGACGGCGTCGTCGACCTTCTGGCCGGTATACATCAGCAGGTGCTGTAGGTGCGCGGTGACGCCGGTCTTTACATCCGGAAAACTTTCGCCGCGCTCGCCTTTGCCAGTCGCGCCCAACCCTGCAAAATTATTCTGTGTCGGCTTCACATCGCCCGAGCGGCCGTCGCGCTTGAACGACAGACTGCCGGTTTCGACGATCATCTGAAAGAAAGCATAGTCCCACCGCATACCAAGCTCGGTGCCGATCCGATAATACTCGGACGCAATCGTCCCGAAGCGGCTATCAAGTGCGGGGTTGCGTTCCTTGAGGTAGGCCATCAGTCGGCCCGGCGTTGTGCAGGCGGGAACTTGATTTTTGTCGCCGGCTTTCACTGCGGGAAGGGTGGCTGAATGTGCCGCACCGGTGGACAGTGCCGAGCACAATAGCAAAGCTGTTCCAAATCCAAGCTTCATGAGGACACCCGAACTCTAAATTTACGCTGGTACAACGGTACGCACCTCGACACACAGCTCGTGGCTAGCGCATTAAGGTTAACGATGCGTTGACAAATGCCGCCTCATATTCCCCCGACAGCGATCATGGTTTGATCCGCCATTGGGGCGCGAGTGCGGGCGGGTCGGGGAAAAATTGTGGCGGACGTTCAGATAGTGGATTTTCTTGGCGGGTCCGCTTTATAAACGGTCACTCAACACGCTGGATGTTTGACGAGGCAACCATGGCTGGCCATTCGCAATTCAAGAACATCATGCACCGCAAAGGGCGGCAGGATGCGATGCGCGCGAAAGCGTTCAGCAAGCTTGGTCGAGAAATCACGGTGGCGGCCAAATCCGGGGCACCGGACCCGGCGATGAACGCCCGGCTGCGGCTCGCGATCTTGGCAGCGCGGGCAGAAAACATGCCGAAAGACAATATTGAGCGCGCGATCAAGAAGGCCGCCGGGGGCGATGCTGATAACTTCGAGGCGGTGCGCTACGAGGGCTATGCGACCGGTGGCGTTGCCGTCATCATTGAGGCGTTGACCGACAACCGCAATCGCACGGGTGGCGCCGTGCGCGCCCTATTCACCAAACACGGCGGTAACTTGGGCTCGACCGGTGCCGTGTCGCACATGTTCAGTCACGTCGGCGAGATCGTCTATAAGCCAGCAGCGGGCACGGCCGACGCGGTGCTGGAAGCAGCCATTGAGGCTGGCGCTGATGATTGCGTATCCGATGCCAGCGGCCACACCATCGTCTGCGGCTTCGATAGCCTGGGCACGGTGGCGGCAGAACTTGAGGCCAAGCTCGGCGAGGCGGTGACGACCAAGATCATCTGGAAGCCGACGCTGACCACCCAGGTCGACGAGGACACGGCGCAGTCGGTCATGAAGTTGCTCGGCGCGCTGGAGGAGGACGACGACGTGCAGGTGGTGTTCTCGAATTTTGAAGTCGACGAAGCCACTATGGCGCGTATGACTGGGTAGCTTCGAATTTCACGATGGTGGGGACACAAGGGTGTTCGGTTAGCGGATTGTCTCACGAATTGGGCGATCGCAGCAACCGAGTCCGGTTGATTGCGACCGCCCCATGTTGACCTAGTTCATCGCCCGCAAACGCGGTGTTCGTGATTCTGGTCGCAGCTCAGATCGTCCGTGCGATCGGATTAGGGCAGGTCTATTGACCCGGACAACCGGCCTGGCAAGCAGCCGTGCAAGTGCCAGCCTGTTCACCACCGGTATCCGGTGCAGCACCGTGGGCTTGGTCGTTACATAGCCCGCTAACTGGGCCATCGATATCCCCGCCATTAGCAGCAGAACATACACCATCAGGATATTCATACCCGAGGTAAAGTTCAGCTCTCGCAGTACTCCCAGTGCCAGCGGTATGTACCATGACGTAACCGAAACTACTCCGGCTGTTAGCATGACCATCCGTTGTCTGTCGGTGATCCCGTTGAAGAGCCTGCGCCCCACGTTCTGCTTAATCAGCGGCAGAACATAATGGTGTATCAGGTGTCCATTGATCGTCAGTGCCAAAACTATAGCCATCTTGGCATAGATCTTCTGGTTGGTGAGATTGGTTGGATTGTAGAAGTAATAGTAGGCGAGAAATCCGATGCCCGAGGCCCAGAGGAGGATGAGCCCTACGGTTACGACTTGCGCAGAGATATGAACAATCCCGACGTGTTCGCGCGAAATCTTGCCGAACACCATGAACCTCATGATCAACAGATCAAGAAGGGTGGCAGCTCCAACACCGAGAGCGAGCCCAATCAAATGCACCATGATCAGTGCGGTTTTTAGTTCCATTGTCTGTTCACCTTGTTGAAGGGTCGGCAATCAATGTGATTGCGCCTGTTGAGATGTGTTCCCCGAATTCCGTAGGGAGACCAACGTCAGTATTCTCCTCTGTCTGATCTAATATTGCGGCGCACCATATAGACGTTGCATCTAAAACAATTGGGTCATTTCGGGGTCATTTCAGGGCGAACTGAGACAACGGATCAGTGCGATCGGCCTGGTCATGGTACGCAAAGGCTATGAACAACAAAACGATTCGTCTGATCGGCATCGACCCGGGATTGCGGCGCACCGGTTGGGGCGTGATAGAGAGTGACGGCGTACGCCTCGTCTATATTGCGTCAGGCATGGTGTCGTCTGACGCGGACGAAACGCTGGCTTACCGGCTGCGGCAGATTTATGAGGGGCTCTCCTCGGTTATCGCGTCCTTCAAGCCGGCCGAAGCTGCGGTCGAAGAGACCTTCGTCAACAAGGATGCGCGCTCGACGTTGAAGCTCGGGCAAGCACGCGGCATCGCGCTGCTCGCTCCAGCCATGAAAGGGCTGCCCGTCGCCGAATATGCCGCCAACGTCATCAAGAAAACGGTAGTTGGTGCGGGCCATGCGGAGAAGCATCAGGTGCAGGCGATGATTGGCTTCCTGTTGCCGAAAGCCAAATTCGACAGCGCCGACGAGGCCGATGCGCTGGCCATTGCCATCTGCCATGCCAACCATCGGACCAGCCCGCAGGCTCGAGCGCTTCGAGCATTGAAGGAGGCCGTTTGACGTGATCGGCAAGCTCAAAGGCATCATCGACGCGATCGGCGAAAGTCACTGCGTCATCGACGTCAACGGTGTCGGCTACGATGTATCCTGTTCGTCGCGCACGTTGCGCAATCTGAAGCTCGGCGAACACGCATCCCTATCCATTGAGACCTACGTGCGCGAGGATGCCATCAAGTTGTTCGGGTTCACTAGTGAGGTCGAGCGTAGCTGGTTTCGCACGTTGCAAGGCGTGCAGGGGGTAGGTGCCAAGGTCGCGCTCAATATCCTCGGCACGGTGACGATGCAGGATTTGGCCAACGCCATTGCTTTGCAGAATTGGGCCGTGGTGGAGCAGGCGCAGGGCGTCGGCAAGAAGCTTGCACAACGTATCGTGCTCGAACTCAAGGACAAGGCACCAGGCTTGAGCGTTACCGGACTCAACACGCCAACCATTGTGCGCGGAAAGCCGCAGCCGGCGATGCCTGCGTCGCCTCAAGACAGCGCGGCGGCCGAAGCGATGTCGGCCTTGACCAATCTCGGATATCAGCCAGCTCAGGCGGCGCAGGCGATTGCGGTTGCCATGAAGGAGCTCGGCGACGGGGCCGATACGGCGAAGCTCATTAGACGCGGCCTGAAAGAGCTCGCGAGGTAGTCGCAAAGGCTTGGGTCCCGGCCGTTGGGCGGGGCGCGCCGTCGATTCTCAGCTTTGCAATGTAGAACGATTAGTTCTACAAGACGCTCAAATGGAGGAAACTTTCATGCCCACAATGTCAGACGCACGCCGCAAGCGCATACAAGCCAAACAACGCAAGGCTTCAAATGTCGTGAAGCGCGTGGCAAAAGCTGCGAAGCGGAAACGTAATAGCGCCAGTTAAGCGACGGACAATTGCACTCCCGGGTCGCTCGCCTGTGGTGCCAGCGTCCCCTCAAGGTAGTGCCGCGGGTACATCTCATTAGGGCACAAACCAACCTTTGCTGTCAGCAGGCTTAGGCGAGGGCAGGCGATGGCCATCTACGTCGATGCTGATGCGTGCCCCGTAAAGGATGAGGTGCTGCGCGTCGCCGAACGGCATGGCTGGCCGGTGCACATGGTGTCGAATAGCTGGATGCGGCTGCCTGTTCATCCGTTGATCGCCCGCGTCGTGGTAGCCGAAGGTCCGGACGCAGCCGACGATTGGATCGCCGAACGCATTGGCAAAGCCGACATTGTCGTCACGTCCGACATTCCTTTAGCCCATCGCTGCATCAAGGTCGGCGCTCGCGTGATCCGCTCGGACGGCAAGGTGCTCGACGGCAATAGCATCGGCATGCAGTTGGCGATGAGAGATCTGATGAAGGATCTGCGCGAAGCTGGCACCATGCAGACCTATAACCCTGGCTTTACGCGCGAGCACCGCTCGCAATTCCTGCAGTCGTTGGAACGGGAAGTGCAGGCGATCAAGCGAGGCGGCTGAGGGAGACTGGATAAACGTGCGCAGGTTCCTCGAACTGGCTCTGATCTTTGGCGTTTTCATTGTGGTCGGGCCGCTCGTTGGACTGCTGATATTCGCGATAGCCGGTGGAGTGGCCACGATTGCAGGCGTGGTGCCAACTGATCTGACATCGGCGCTCAGTGTTACGGCATTTTTGCTGCTTTATGGAACGGGTCTGGCACACATGGCAGGACTGGTTCCGGCTGGCATCGCCGGTTTCATGGTTGCTGGCTACGCCGGTTGCTGGGGGCGCGTGCCGCTCATCGCTGGCGCTCTTGCGGGAGCCGCAGGCATGAGTGGCGCATATCTGCGTTCCGGGATAGGAGCAATGATGGAGCAGACTGGCGAATTAGGCAGCTTGGGATTGCTCTTGATTTTAACGCATATTCTGGCGGCCGTCGGCTGCACAATGCTGACGCGTCGCTGGCAGTGACGCGACTTGAGGAGACAGGTGTATGGCCAAGCAAAAGATCTCCAACGGGCAACGCGCACTGTGGACATTCCTAATCTCGACGTTGGTCGGCCCGTTTATTGCCGCCGTGATCGTCGCGTTGCTGACGATAGCCTCGGGCGTGCTGCAAATGGGACCGCCAAGCCTCAAGGGAATCCCACTGTCGGCCGTGGGCGTCAAAGCAGGCAGCTGGGCGGTGCAGGCCTATGTCTGGGCAGCACTCCCGGCCGGTCTCGCAGGGGCGGCAATCGCTGCCTATGTTTCTTTGCAGGGCGCGTTGCCATGGCTCGCAACTGTGGTCGCCGGGGTCGGCGCGTTCGGCCTTGCCAGTGTGGTGCTGCCGGGCCTTGTGCCCAACCACGGCACTGCGCTCGCGCTCATCGCCGGTCTGGCGAGCCTGGGCGTCTGGGCCGTGCTGCGTCGGTCTGGAATTATACCGGCTGCGTGACGCTGGCCTTGGCGTTTCCGTCAGGTGATCCGGCAGGTTTCAGATGCTTCATTGCATCCAGCACCGGCGTCACCAGGGTGCCGGTGATGGTGTGAGCCTGAGGGTCTGCCGGACCAAGGCCGAAGTTCAATTTCTCACGCTTAGTGTTCGGAATATGCAGAGTTCCAAACAGCCAGTCGAATACACCGATGCTGCTGCCAAAATTGCGATCGAAATGGATCGGATTGGTCGAATGGTGGATCTGATGATGTGCTGGGCTGATGAAAAGGCGGCCCCACACGCCCGTGAACGCGATCCAGAAGTGGGAGTGGTGCAAATGCCCAATCAGATACGAAAACGTCAGGGCGATGATGTTGCTGTTGCCGACTGTGAATTCGACCGCGGTCTTGCCGAACAGGTAGTTCAATAGTCCACCCGTGCAGCCCATCGTCACGGCGATAATGTTGTAGAACACGATGGTATCGACCGGGTGGACGCGGAAATTTGTCAGCGGTGAAAGCACCTCCGCCGAATGATGCACTTTATGGAATTCCCACAGGAACGGGATGCGATGGCTGAGGCTGTGGTCGATGTAATAGCCGAGCTCATAGGCGATAAACAGTGCCAGTGTCAGGAGGCACGACGTCTGGAAGCCGGTCAGGCCCGTCGGTTGCATCGCGCCAAAGTGCGCCACGAACTGGCCGTGCAGCGCTGTGCTGACCAAATGGTAGGATAACAACGCCCAGCCAAATGTCAGGCCAAAGGCCAAGGCATTGAATAGCACAAAACCAATATCGGCTTTGGTCGATGCGCTGCGGGTCAAGCGCCGCGGAAACAGGGCACGGATTAGAACTTTCAACCTCAGGGGCCGATGGCGCGACGTCCGGTGGAACGCAAGCCATAGCAGCGCCACGGTCAGCGCGCAGCCGAGCGAGGCCAATGAAAGGGCGCCATTGGGAGACAGGAACAGCTTGGCAAGCATGTGCCAGAGATAGCCGACGACGTTACCCAGAGGGTTTAGGACGGCTTGCAGGTCGGCAGCGCTCATGGCTTGGGTCTCACAACGGGCGAATACCGACCAGAAATACAAGCCGAGCCATAAATTTGTGCTTAACGACTTGGTGCGGCGTTAGCTCGAGCCAGAGCTTGACGTCGCGGGCGAACAGCGTCACGAACAAATCATGACCGAGCGGCTCGTCACCGGTGCCAGAAACGAAGCGGACGCCTACGAGGCGACGATCCGGCCCCAGGCGCTCGGCGACTTTATCGGCCAGGAACAAGCGCGCGCGAACCTGAGTATTTTCATCCAGGCGGCGAAGGCGCGGGGTGATGCCCTGGATCATGTGTTGTTTGCCGGTCCGCCAGGCCTGGGCAAAACCACGCTCGCGCAGATCATGGCCAAGGAACTCGGTGTCGGTTTCCGCGCGACGTCGGGGCCGGTAATCTCGAAGGCCGGTGATCTGGCGGCTCTGCTTACAAACCTCGAAGAGCGCGATGTGCTTTTCATCGACGAAATTCACCGGCTAAACCCGGCAATCGAGGAAATTCTCTATCCGGCGATGGAGGACTATCAGCTCGATTTGATCATCGGCGAGGGGCCAGCCGCGCGCTCGGTGCGCATCGATCTGGCGAAGTTCACGCTGGTCGGCGCGACGACGCGGGCTGGCATGTTGACAAACCCGCTGCGCGATCGGTTCGGCATCCCGATCAGGCTGAATTTTTATACCCATGCCGAGCTGGAATTAATTGTCAGCCGTGGCGCGCGGGTGCTCGGAGTGCCAATGCAGAAGGACGGTGCGATGGAGATTGCGCGTCGCTCGCGCGGCACGCCCCGAATTGCTGGACGACTGTTGCGCCGGGTGCGCGACTTTGCGGCCGTCGCCAACGAACCGACCGTGACCGCGGCCGTTGCCGATCGTGCGCTGTTGCAACTTGAAGTAGATTCGGAAGGTCTCGATGCGCTCGATCATCGCTATCTCAATTGCATCGCTAAGAATTACGACGGCGGTCCGGTTGGCATCGAGACGATGGCAGCGGCCTTGTCGGAACCGCGCGATGCCCTGGAAGAAATCGTCGAGCCGTACCTGCTGCAGCAAGGTTTTATCGGCCGCACGCCGCGTGGCCGTGTCCTGACGCTCAGAGCCTATCGCCATCTGGGTCTGTCGGGACCGGCACGTGCGTCGACGCCTCAGTTCGGTCTCTTTGATCCAGACAAGAACGCGCCGGACGAAACCGCGGCCAAGTAACGGCTTGTTGACCCTTTTGAACGGTCGTCGCTGCAGTTTCGATGTTTCCGGCGGTCACGCGGCATGTAATTCGCTTGGGCCACGAGTAGACGAAAGCACTGGTTGCAGAAATTTGGGGTAAGCAGTTTGATCTCGCGGCGGCGCTTACTTGCAGGGCTCGGAGCGTTCGTCGCGGGTGCGGCGGGGCTGGGCGGATATGCGTTCGGTATCGAACCGCGCCGTTTGAAGATCACGCATTACCGCGTCACGCCGCCGGGCTGGCCATCAGACTTGAGGCTCAAGCTCGCCATTATCGCCGACTTGCACGCCAGCGAGCCTTGGATGTCGGTTGCACGTATCAATGACATCGTCGCAACAGCAAATGCGCTATCGCCTGATGTGGCACTGCTGCTCGGCGATTACACCAGCGGCCACCGCATGGTGCATCGCGCCGTGCCGGATGCGGAATGGGCGGGCGCGCTGGCCAAGCTCAAGGCGCCGCTCGGCGTGCACGCCATTCTTGGAAACCACGATTGGTGGAACGATCGCGCCGTGCAAATGGCGATGGCCGGTCCGCCCAAGTGTCGCGCCGCGATGGAAGCTGCCGGCCTCAAGGTCTACGAGAATGATGCTGTGCGCCTTGTAAAGGCTGGCCAGCCGTTCTGGATCGCTGGCTTGGGTGATCAGTGGGCGTTCTATCGCAATCGTGACCGTAAGCGCACCGACCGGTTCGGTTATCGCGGCGTCGACAATATGCCAGCACTGCTGGCGCGCATAACCGACGATGCGCCGGTCGTGTTGATGGCACACGAGCCAGATATCTTCCCTCAGGTGCCAAACCGGATTGCGCTAACGTTATCTGGCCACACACACGGCGGCCAGGTACAGTTCTTCGGATACGCACCGATTGTGCCAAGCCGGTTCGGCAGTCGCTATTTGTACGGTCATATCGTCGAGGATAACCGGCACCTGATCGTCTCCGGTGGCCTCGGTTGCTCAGGGCTGCCCGTCCGCTTCGGTCGTCCACCAGAAATCGTCGTCGTGGAGGTAGGGTGAGTGGCAAACTCATGGCCAGACCTTGCCGGCCGGATGTTGATCGAGGGCGGCAAGCGCCAGCACGTCTTGCCTGTGCGGGTCTACTTCGAGGACACGGATTTTTCTGGACTGGTCTATCACGCGTCGTATGTGCGCTGGTGTGAACGTGGTCGGTCCGACTTCCTGCGGTTGGCTGGCAACGATCATCGGCGATTGATCGATGGCGATGATGGACGCGAGTCGGCCGCCTTCGTCGTCCGCCGCATGGCACTTGAATACCTGAAGCCCGCGCGCATCGATGAGATACTGGAAGTCACGACCCAGGTGCGCGATTTGGGCGCGGCGTCGCTGGTGCTCGATCAGCGGATTGCGCGGGACGGTGTCGTACTGTTCGAGGCTGTGGTCACGGTTGTGCTGGTGTCGAGGTCTGGCCGCGTCCTCCGCATCGCCCGCGAGTTGAGGTTGGCGTTTTCCTGACTTAGAGGCTATGGCAGCCTCAGTCTGCCGCATATCGGCTGTGGAAAACATGGCGGTCGCAGCACCGTCGACTGCACGTTGCCGTCGCGTTTCGGTCATATTGCGCTGCGATACGCCGTTAACGTCAGCGTAGCGTGTGGGGATTACCCGCAAATCAGACGATGTCCGAGGCCGGTGCGGAGTTGTGCCAGCCTCATTTCGGCTGCGCTGATGCGATCATGTCCATGGTCGTCACGGCGTCAGTGGTACGTAACTCTGGCACAAAGATTCAAACAGACGCGGGTGGGCTGATGGCTGAAGGATTGAAGACGATGGGCGCCGGCGGTGGGATGGCGTTCCTGGACTTGTTCTTCTCGGCTCATATTGTCGTCAAAATCGTGATGGTGGGTCTGTTGTTGGCCTCCATATGGTCATGGGCAATCATCGTCGAAAAACTGGTTTCATTCCGCCGTGCGCGCAACGAGGCTGATAAGTTCGAGCAATTGTTCTGGTCGGGCCAGTCGCTGGAAGAGCTTTACACCGGCCTGTCGCGCGGCAAGTCGATCGCGATGGCAGCCTTGTTTGTTGCTGCCATGCGCGAGTGGAAGCGTTCGGTCGAGGGCAACATCCGGGCAATGGGCGGCATTCAGATGCGCGTTGAAAAGGTGATGGATGTCACCATCAGCCGTGAGATGGAGCGGCTCGAACGCCGCCTGTTATTCCTGGCGACGGTCGGATCGACTGCGCCGTTCGTTGGTTTGTTCGGCACCGTCTGGGGCATCATGACGAGCTTTCAGTCGATCGCCATCTCTAAGAATACGAGCCTTGCGGTGGTCGCGCCCGGTATTGCCGAGGCGTTGTTCGCAACCGCCATCGGCCTCGTAGCCGCCATTCCAGCCGTCGTGTTCTACAACAAGTTTTCCGCCGATGCGTCCCGGCTCAGCCAGCGCCTCGAAGCCTTCGCCGATGAGTTCTCGGCCATCGTGTCGCGCCAGATCGATGTGAGGAGTTAGACGCCCATGGGTGCTAGCATCAAAGCTGCAGGCGGCGGTCGCAAGCGGCGCGGCGGCAAACGGCACGCGCCGATGAGCGAGATCAACGTGACGCCGTTCGTAGACGTCATGCTGGTGCTGCTGATCATCTTCATGGTGGCCGCACCACTGATGACCGGTGGCGTGCCGCTTGATCTGCCGCAGGCCAAGGGCCGTCAGCTCGACAGCCAGAACAAAGAACCAGTGGTCGTCTCGATCGCCAAGGACGGCCGGATATTTCTTGGCCAGCAGGACAAGGACACGATCAAAATTGACGATCTAGGCCCCAAGCTCAAAGCAATCATGGCGGCGCGTGGCGGGGATGCAGCCAACGAGGAGGCCATCTTCGTGCGCGGCGATCGCACCGTCGACTACGGCACCGTTGCGAAAGTGATGTCGCGCATCAAGGAAGCGGGCTTTCGCAAGCTGTCGCTAGTCACCGAGACCGAGAGCGGAGGCTAGATCAGACGTGGGCTTCGGGCTGACAATATCGGTCCTGATTCACGTTGGCGTCCTTGCCTGGGCGCTGATCAACTTTCAATCGACTCCGCCGCTGAAGCTGCCGGAGGAAATTCCGGTCGAGGTGTCGATTATCTCGCAGGTGGATCTGGAAACGAGGCAGAAGAAAGGTGACAGCCTTTCGAAGCTCGAAGAAGCAGCGTTGAGCGCGGGCAAACTGCCTTCGCCCAAGGATGCGCCGAAGCCGAAACCAGTCCGCGTCGTGGAGCCGCCGCCCTCGGCTGCATCCGAACCGCCGCCACCTGCAGAACCGGTAAAGTTGGAGCCGCCCAAGCCGCCGGAACCAGCCAAGGTTGAGCCACCCAAGCCCGACGAGATTGCCGCCCTGATCGAGAAGACGCCGCCCCCTCCGCCGACACCGGACGGGCCAACGCCTGATGAAAAGAGGCTGTTGGAAGAAAGGCTTGCAGAGCAGGAGAAACTTGACGAACAGAAGAAAAAAGCCGAGGCCGAAGCTAAGAAAAAGGCCGACGATAAGAAAATCGCGGACGACAAAAAGCGCGCGGATGATCTGGCGAAGAAAAAGCTAGCAGACGAAAAGAAGAAAAGGGACGATGCCGCGAAGAAGGCCGCTGACCTTGCCAAGAAAAAGCAATTCGACGCGAGTCAGATCGCCGAGCTTCTGAACAAGGTTCCTGATCAGCCGTCGGCTGCGGCTGGCGCCGATACGCCACCGTCGAAGTCCAGCACTGCAAAGGGGCCGACGGCCGGTACGAAGACAGGTACCGACACTGTCAACAAGGCGCGGGCCGAGCAGATGGTGGTCGCCATGTTGACATCTGCGTTCAAGGAATGCTGGAGCAAGCCATTAGCCGGTGGCGGCGTCGCTGCGCCCGCGGTCAAGCTGCGCTGGACTTTGAACCAGGACGGTACCATTCAAGCGGAGCCCAGGGTGATGCAATCGGATCGCAATAATCCCTTGGCGGAGCAGGCTGAACGGGCGGCAATTCGCGCGGTTCACAGCTGCGTGCCATTCCAATTGCCGCCGGATCAGTACAATGTCTGGCGCGAGATAACTTGGAATTTCAATCCTGATCAAGCTCTCTGACGGGCGGTCTTTGGCCGAGGTAATCAATGACGACGCGCAAACCCAAAACCAATCTCCGTTTCGACCGGCGCACGATCCTGGCGGGTGCGGGAATCGGGCTCGGCGCCATGCTGGTCGGCCAGTCGCGTACTTTTGCGCAGGTTAGCGGCGAGCAGCGCGAGGGGCAGATCCGTCCCATTCCGATTGCAGTGCCAGAGTTTGCGAGCACGGATCCCAAGCTCGGTGCCGATATCGCCAATGTCGTCGCGGCCGACCTTAGCAACTCCGGATTGTTCGTCGCGATCGATCGTGGAGCGTTCATCGATCGTGTGCAAAACATCAACGTTGCGCCGAATTATGCCAACTGGCGCACGATTGGCGCCGAAGCTTTGATTGTTGGGCAAGTGAGCGTATTGCCCGATGGTCGGCTTCAGGTGGAAATGCGCGTCTGGGATGTTGTCACCGGCAAATCACTGGCTGGCAACCGGTTGGCAACTTCACCGCAAAACTGGCGGCGCATCGGCCATCAAGTGGCCGATGTTGCCTATGAAAAACTGACAGGTGGTGCACGCTACTTCGACACCCGCATCGTCTACGTCGACGAGACCGGGTCGAAGGATAAGCGTTTGAAGCGTCTGGCAATAATGGATCAAGATGGCGCCAATGTGCGGCTGCTGAGCCAGGGCCGTGAACTGGTACTGACGCCACGCTTCTCACCCACGGCTCAGGAAATCACGTTCATGCAGTACGTTGGTGATCAGCCGCGCGTCATGATCATGAATCTCGAAACCGGCCAGCGCGAGGTCGTCGG
Organism: Hyphomicrobiaceae bacterium; assembly: GCA_031401535.1. GTDB lineage: Bacteria > Pseudomonadota > Alphaproteobacteria > Rhizobiales > Hyphomicrobiaceae > JAKFWF01. The sequence goes on from JANNRP010000273.1 coordinate 27,971, forward strand.
CAATTTCCAGGGCATGACTTTCGCACCGCGGTTTTCGCCAGATGGCCAGCGCCTAGTCATGAGCCTGCAATCGGGCGGTGATTCGGGATTGCTTGAGATGGACCTGCGTTCGAAACAGGTGCGCAACCTGACGAGTGGCGGCGGCATCAACACCGGCCCGTCGTTTGCGCCGGATGGCCGCCAAATCGTATTCGAATCGGACCGTGAGGGCACCCAGCAACTGTATACGATTGGTGGCGCTGGAATCCGCCGCTTGAGCGCGGGCGACGGACGCTATTCGACGCCAGTCTGGTCGCCGCGCGGCGACTACATTGCGTTTACGAAACAGATGTCGGGTCGGTTTCTGATTGGCGTGATGAAGCCCGACGGCTCCGGCGAGCGCATTCTCACCGAGGGTTATCACAACGAAGGTCCGACCTGGGCGCCGAACGGCCGCGTCCTGATGTTCTTCCGTGAGAGCCAGGGCGCCAACGGTGGCCCCAAGTTGTTCTCGGTCGACATCACCGGATACAATGAGCGTCCTGTGCCAACCCCAGCATTCGGGTCCGATCCGGCATGGTCGCCGCTGCTCAATTGACCGGACAGTGCAACGCCGCTGCTGCCGTACTGTGTGGTTTATGCTGTTGCTGAATTTGAAAATCGTTCAGTGAATCAACGTTCACGAGTTATTAAGCAAATCCGTTAATAACTAGTCGGGTTCCCGGTATCATTCGTCGAGCCGGTCAGTTCAGTGCGTTTCGCCGGTGTGCCAAGGCCTCGAACAGTCACGTCCGAACGCATTGGCAGCCACACAACACCGCGTGGTATTTTCGCATCAAGTTTGCTGGAAAACAGTGTCACTATGACCAGAATCCTTGATCTGAAAGCGCTGCGCCGGTACCCACATAGATGGCAACAGCCGAACGGCCTTAAGAGATTCGATTAGGGGTCGCGGCCAGCGGTCGCTCGCTGATCGAAGTTCGGTAAGGCCAGGGACAGCATAGGAGAGAATACTATGAAGGGCGCTATCATCCTCGCTACTGTAATCGCTGCAGTTGCTCTCGGCGCATGCCGTAAAGAAGTACATCATGCTCCGATGAAGCTCGGCGCTGATGTTGCAGCTGTTACGGTTGCAAAGTAAGCATTGGGTCCATTCACGGGCAACCGTGCTGGGTTCATTTCGAAGGTCGAACGTCTATACGCCTCGTGCGTATAGTAGTTCGGCCTTCTTCTTTTGGAGTGTAGTTGACACAAGAGGTTGTCCACAGGCGCTGCGCCGGTTTCCTGTGTCGCGTTAGCGAATCGTGGTCCTAGTGAGCGTCGGTCTAAGCAGTAACGGCATTGTCATCGGCTAGCGACGTGCCAAAAACCCTGGTTCGGCGTCAAGTTAGCCATATTTTCGTACAAACTAACCACTATCAGCGTGAGGGATCGATGATCTCGGTTGTCGGCATGCACTCAGCAAACGCTCGACGATCGGTCTGATCTAAGGAAGGAACCAGACATGGAAACCAACAGCTTGCTAGCGCGACTTGTGCGCGGGGTCGCCATGGTTGTGATCGCAGTATCGCTCGCCGCGTGCGCCAACAAGGAGCTGCAGCCGGATGGCTCGCTGGCTGGTGGCGGTGTTGGTGGCAAAGGTAATGCCACGCCCGGCTCGCAGCGTGATTTTGCTCAGAATGTTGGTGATATCGTCTACTTCTCGACAGATGCGACCGATCTGACGCCGGAAGCGCAGCAGACGCTGACAAGTCAGGCGCGCTGGCTGCAGCAATACGCACAGTATTCGATTACCATCGAAGGCCACGCCGACGAGCGCGGCACCCGCGAGTATAACATCGCTCTGGGCGCAAAGCGGGCACAGTCGGTCAAGGACTTCCTCGCCCGCAATGGCGTCAGCGGTCAGCGTCTGCGCACCATTTCGTTCGGTAAGGAACGCCCTGTAGCAGTTTGCAACGATATATCGTGCTGGTCGCAGAACCGTCGCGCGCAGACCGTTCTCAACAACCGCACGGCTAGCGCGGGCGGTTTGCCACCGCGCTGATCCGCGAAGTGCTGGTTGAGCGATTGCACTAGAGCTGATCGATAATCGTGTTCAGCGCCGTTTTTCGTACAGCTCCGGTTAATCTTCGATACGGCAAACTTCTGCCCCAGTGTTGGCCGATTGTTGGCAGCATTGAGAGTCTATCGGTGGGGGTACCATGTCAGGGCGGGAACTCGACGTGCGGTCATGTCGGACCGCAATGGCGGTCGTGTTTGCGAGCGCCAGTTTCATGGGATTGTTCTGCTCAGGTTTCGGAGCCGCAGCGCAATCCAGTGAACGCGAAGTGCTGCTTGGCGTATCGCGACTAGGGGTCGCACAGCCAGCACGCGCTGCCGATCGTGATGCCACGCAGGCCTATGAAGAAGCCTTAGTGTTACAGCGCGCGGGTTCAACAAGGGCAGCCCAGAGGCAGTTCGAACAGCTCGTTGCAAACTACCCAGATTCAGCCGTTGCCGATCGTGCTCGGCGGGAATTGGCGCTGCTCTACGGCGACGAGCGTGATGACGTGCCTAGACCACAGGCTGCTTTGTCGACCGGTGGTGGCAGTTATCTCGGTGCACGTGATTTGCCTCCCGTCTCGACCGGGCCGGTTGGGATGGGCCGTTGGCGCACCGAAACGCATCCGATTCGCAAGGGGACCTTCCGCTCCGTGCAGGATGAGTTCCGTACTGCGGCAGGTGATATGGTGTTTTTCAGCGATGGTAGTGCCGACCTTGGCACCCGTGCTCGTAAAGTTCTGGCAGCCCAGGCGGATTGGCTAAAGAAGCACCTTGATCGTGTTGCCGTTGTTGAAGGCCATGCAGATGACACAAGCAGTGGCGTTGACAGTAAAGCAATATCTGCGGCACGCGCGGAAGCAGTGCGCCGCCGCCTTATTGAGGAGGGTGTCGCTGCGAGCCGCATAACGGTGCTGGCCCACGGCGATAGCAAGCGGGTGGCGTTGTGCAACGATGACAGCTGTGCCAGTCAGAATCGCCGTGCTGCAACGTCGATCGGCGCCAATGCAATGGCCGACCAGGTCCCGCGTTGACAACATCTGCCGAACCAATGAACGGTACGTGAGACAATACGACCGGTGTCAGGCGAATAACATGCGCCGGATGCCTGGGAACAAGGGAGCGGGGTGCCGCCAGCGCCTCGGGATTTGATGAAGCAGTTGCGCATCGGTCTTTCAGCGGTCGCCGTGCTGTGCTTGGGCATGGGACTGACGCCGGTGGCGTCGGCCCAGCAGCAACCTCCACCTGCCAATCAAAAGGCGGCGCAGAAGGCTGTCCGGTCGACGACACCATCTGCGACAGCGCCAGCCAATGCCGAGCAAGGCGCCCCGGCGAAGAGTGAAGGTCAGCTACGGCAGCGCGTTGAGCAGCTCGAGGAGCAACTCGTCGATCTGCAAGTCACGATTGGCACGCTTGAATCGCTTGCCCGTACCACTGGCGGTTCGTCCAGTTCTGTGGCCGCGCGACCGACTTTTGGTGGCGGCGCGGTGGATCAATCGGGAACGGCAGCCAGGGTCGATGGGCTTGAGATCCAACTACGAGCGCTCGTCGGGCAAGTCGAGCAATTGAACGATCAGGTGCGTGCATTGAATGGACGCCGCAGCGCAACCCCGGATGGTCTTAGCGACCTACGACCTGTCCCCGCCCCGCCGCCACGGGTTGCCATGACCCAGCCCGCGCCGAGTTCCGGGTTTGGCTCCACGACAGTAACCCCCGTCGGCAACGATCCCATCGGGCGGATATTGACCGACGACGCGACCCGTCCTCCTGCTGTTGTGGGAAATGGCGGCGCTGATGGCGGCAGTCCAAAGCAGCTCTATGAGACGGCTTACGGCTATCTCCTGCAGCAGAACTATGGGGCAGCAGAAGCTGCCTTCGATGATTTTCTGGCGCGTCACCCCAACGATGGCCTGGCTGGCAACGCGCAATATTGGTTGGGTGAATCTTACTTCGTGCGTGGCCAATTCAAGCAGGCTGCAGGCGCCTTCCTGAAGGGCTATCAGACCTACGGACGCAGCATTAAAGCACCTGATAGTCTGTTGAAGCTTGCGATGTCGCTCGATCGTCTGGGTCAAAAGGATGCGGCGTGTTCGTCGTATGCCGAGCTCAACACCAGGTTTCCCGCTGCTGCCCCGACCGTGAAAGCCAGGGCAGAGAGCGAACGTCGCCGGATCGGCTGCTGAAGTTTCACGCTGTGGGATGGCATGAGCGAACCGACCCCAGCCACAGCGATTGATCCCACTGAAGCGGCGTTGTTGTTTGGCGGTTTGGTGCGGCCTCTGCTGATTGCTGTATCTGGCGGTTCTGACAGCATCGCCTTGATGAACCTCATTGCGCAGTGGCGCGCCGGAGGTGGCGGCGCCGCTCAACCTGCGCCGCTTGTCGTAACGGTCGATCACGGATTGCGGTCGACATCCGCTGACGAGGCGCGGTGGGTCGCTAGCGAAGCGGCCAAACTGGGATTGCTGCACGAAACCCTGCGTTGGACAGGAGCGAAGCCACAATCCGGCATCCAGGATGCAGCCCGTGCGGCGCGCTACGATCTGCTGCTGGGGCTGGCAACACGTGACATTGATGCGCCGCGCGATATAGTTCTCGCCCATACGCTCGACGATCAGGCGGAAACCCTGCTGATGCGGCTGGCGCGTGGCAGCGGCATCGATGGACTGGCGGCGATGCGCGCGCATGTCGTCCGAACGGTCGTGCAACCCGGGCATCCGGTGGTGGAAGTGCCTGTTACGTTGCGTCGACCGCTGCTATCCATCCCCAAGTCCCGACTGGTGGCGACCTTGAAGGCGATGGATGTCGCATGGCTGGAAGATCCGAGTAATGGTGATACGCGCTTTGAGCGTGTTCGCATTAGGCAGTCGCAGGCGACACTTGCGGCGCTAGGGCTCGAAGGGGCGGCGCTCGGGCGGACCGCGCGACGCCTGGGGTTGGAGCGTCAGATGTTGCTCGGCCAAACGCGCCGGTTGGCTGCGGATGTCCTCAATGGTCATGCTGGCGGCTATGGCGAGCTGCGGACCAGCATCGACGCTATGCCAGACGAGCCGCATCTCGTTCGGCTCATCTCCCGCCTATTGGCGGTGTTCGGCGGTGAGGCAGCACCTGCACGCCTGTCCCAGATCGAGGCACTGTGCCAAAGGCTTATGGTTGTCTCCGGCCCGCCGTTCGAGCGCATGACGCTTGGCGGTTGCCTCATTGAGGTCGAGCGGGGCCAACAATTGGTGGTTCGCGCGTTTCGTGAAACCGGTCGCACGCCACTGCCAACCCATGGCCTCAAGCCGGGCCAAGGCGTATATTGGGATCAGCGATTTTATGTCAGTGTGTCGCCGCACTATGAATACGAGGTCGAAGTTCGCCCATTGGGGCAGGACGGGATTGCATTGTTGGCCCAAAAGTCGGCTGTCAGCGTGACCAGCCACCTTCCGCGAGCCGCTTTGCTGGGTTTACCGTCGGTTTGGGCTAAAAATGCGTTGATTGCGGTTGGCGCCATGCCCGCTGCTAGTCAACTGGTGGCACCGTCGGTGGTCGAGTGTCGTTGGGCCGAGCAACAGTGGAACGCCCTTTTTTGGCGATCCGATGATGGTTGAGCTCCTGTAGGTCTTGCGGCTTTGCGGTGGAAACTTAACCGCAACCACGTAACAAAATAACAGATTGCGTCCAGCGACGATTAGAACCGAAGCGCGAACTTGGCAAACATCCTGCAGATGCCTATCTTAACGTCAACGTCGCGCTCGGTTGCACGTGCAGCCAACGAGCAGCGGCAAGATGGGCCAGCCCTCACGGGTGAGGGTCTGGGCTTCCAGAAGGGAACACGATGAATTCGAACTTCCGCAACTTTGCGATATGGGTGTTCATTGCCCTACTTCTGGTGGCGTTGTTCAACCTGTTCCAGAATCCGGCACAAAGTCGGCGGGCTAACAACATCCCCTATTCCGAGTTCGTCAACGCGATTGAGCAGCGCTCGGTGGCGGAGGTGCTGATCCAGGGCAACCGCATCTCGGGCAAGTTCGTCGATAACGCGCAGGCTTTCACCACCTACAAGCCGGATGAAGATCCTGGTCTCGTCGAGCGTCTGCGCCAGAAGAACATCAAGTTTGAGGCGCGCGCCGCTGACGAGGACAACTCGCCATTGTTAACGGTGTTGATCTCCTGGTTCCCGATGTTGCTGCTGATTGCCGTGTGGATCTTTTTCATGCGTCAGATGCAGTCGGGCTCGGGCCGCGCCATGGGCTTCGGCAAGTCAAAGGCCAAGCTTTTGACCGAGCGGCACGGTCGCGTCACGTTTGATGACGTCGCAGGCGTCGACGAAGCCAAAAGCGATCTGGTCGAAATCGTCGAATTCCTGCGCGATCCGCAGAAGTTCCAGCGGTTGGGCGGGCGTATTCCACGTGGAGCATTGCTCGTCGGTCCTCCCGGTACCGGCAAAACCCTGATCGCGCGTGCCGTGGCAGGTGAAGCCAATGTGCCGTTCTTTACGATCTCGGGCTCCGACTTCGTCGAAATGTTCGTAGGCGTCGGCGCGAGCCGCGTCCGCGATATGTTTGAGCAGGCCAAAAAGAACGCTCCGTGCATCATCTTCATCGACGAAATCGACGCCGTTGGTCGGCATCGTGGCGCAGGCCTCGGCGGCGGTAACGATGAGCGCGAGCAGACACTGAACCAGTTGCTCGTCGAGATGGACGGCTTCGAGGCCAACGAAGGCATCATCATCATTGCGGCGACCAACCGTCCCGACGTGCTCGATCCGGCGCTGCTGCGTCCGGGCCGCTTCGACCGTCAGGTTGTCGTGCCGAACCCGGATGTCGGTGGCCGCGAGAAGATTCTGAAAGTTCACATGAAGAAGGTGCCGTTGGCGCCGGATGTTGACGCGCGCATCATCGCACGCGGAACGCCGGGGTTCTCGGGCGCTGACTTGGCGAACCTCGTCAACGAGGCTGCCTTGCTGGCCGCACGCCGCAACAAGCGCATCGTCACTATGGCCGAACTCGAAGACGCCAAGGACAAGGTGATGATGGGTGCCGAGCGCAAGTCCATGGTCATGTCGGAAGAAGAGAAGACGCTGACCGCCTACCATGAGGCGGGCCATGCGGTAGTCGGTCTTTCGGTGCCGAAGGGCATTCCGGTTCATAAGGCGACGATCATCCCGCGTGGCCGAGCACTCGGCATGGTGAAGTTCCTGCCCGAGGGCGATCGCTATTCGATGAAGTTTGTCGAGTACACATCGCAATTGACCGTTGCGATGGGTGGCCGCATCGCCGAGGAATTGGTGTTCGGTAAGGAGAATATCACGTCGGGCGCATCGGGCGATATCCAGCAGGCAACCGCCATGGCACGCGCGATGGTCACACGGCTGGGCTTCTCCGATGATCTCGGCACGGTGATGTACGGCGAACAGCAGGAAGAGGTGTTCCTCGGCATGTCGATGGGCCGCCAAAGCAACATCTCGGAGGCAACGGCGCAGAAGATCGATGCCGAAGTGCGCCGCTTAGTATCCGATGGATACGAGTCGGCGCGCAAGATCTTGACCGAGAAGCGCCCGCAACTCGAAGCCGTTGCCCAGGCATTGCTCGAGTTCGAGACGCTGACTGGCGACGAGATCAAGGGGCTGATGGAGGGTCGTCCGGTCATTCGTCCGGACGCCGACGACAGTTCACGCGGCCCAACGGATTCGGCGGTGCCAACTGCTGGCAAGACGCGCCCACCGCGCGAAGAGCCGGGCCCCGGCGCGATGCAGCCGCAGCCGTCGGTGTGAGTCTAGAGTTTTTCAGCGTAAGCCGTCGATCTCAGATCGGCGGCTTTTTTCATTTGAAATGCCACTGCAAACTTGCGTGTGCGCCAGCAGCGAGAACATCCGTGCACCGTGCTTGCCGCCCCAGCCCTACCGCTGGTTTGGCACCCGCATCATCAGGAACAGGCCGATGCCCAGGAACACCAGGATCGAGGCCATGCCGATCCTCTGACTGCCGCTGTATGCCGTGACCGCCGCAACGGCCAACGGCGCGGCGAAGGCCGTCGCCTTGCCGGAAAACGCGAACAACCCGAAGAACTGCGTCATGCGATCCGGCGGGGCCATGCGTGCGATCAGACTGCGGCTCGATGCCTGTACTGGCGCTGCGACGAGCCCGATCAGGATCGCAAAGCCTAGGAATGCCAGTTCGCCGATCGACGAGAATGGCGCGCTGCCGGGCACTTTGACCGGAACGATTTGGTTGAACAGTATGTGGGTCTTGTCGACTGACAGGATTCCGACGGCGCCGACGATGATGACCAAGAGTGCGCCGATGATGACGCGTTTGGAGCCAAACCGGTCGTCGAGGCGGCCGCCCAGGAATGCGCCGATCGCACCGGTCAAGACCACGATGATGCCGAACAACCCTTGCTCCTTCAGGCCCCAATCGAACACCGCCGAGCCGTAGATGCCGCCGAACACGAAAATCGCGCTCAGGCCGTCGCTGAAGATCATGCGTGCCACCAGAAACGTCAGGATCTCGGGGTGCGACGGCAGCCCCTTAACCGTCTCGATGAAGGATCGGATGCCACCGCGGATCGTGCCGCCAGCCTTTGACAATGGCGCATCGGGCGTAAACAGGAAAAGCGGCAGGCAGAAAATCAATAGCCACGCCGCCGAGAACGGACCAACCAGCCGGTCGCTTTCATGGGTCGCCGCGTTGAGCTTGATGATCGGATCGAGACCGATCAGCGTTTTTCCGGTCTGCGCATCCGTCGCGATCAGGCCGGCCATGATGATGAGCGCGATCAAGCCGCCGGTGTAGCCCATGGCGTAGCCAGTGCCGGATAGTCGGCCCAGTTGGTCGCGCGGCACCAAGGTCGGCATCATGGCGTTGAAGAATACGACGGCGAACTCGGCCGCGATGCTCGCCAGTACGAACGCTGCCAGGATCAACCACAGGTTGGCACCCTTGAGACCGGGGGTCGCCAGCCACAGTGTCGCCATGCCGCCGATCATCACAAGTACGAATATTGCGAGCCAGGGCTTGCGCCGCCCCTTCACGTCAGCGACGGCGCCGAGCAGTGGGCTGCCGACGGCTATCAAGATGCCGGCGACGGCGGCTGCATAGCCCCAGAGCGCCTGCCCCTCGGTCTTGTCACCCACGACGACGTTGACGAAGTATGGCCCGAACAGGAACGTGACGATCAGTGTGTAGAACGGCTGGCATGCCCACTCGAACATCACCCAACCGGCGATCGCACGCCTGGGCGCGGCAGTCGTGACGCCGTGCGTGCTGGAAGCTACTGTTGTGTCGATTGCAGCCATCGCGGGCACCTGTGTTCGATTCCGGTCAGGCTCTCATAGCCGGAATCGCGACCGGAATGCATAGTTATCCGATGTGCTCCGCGTCACATGCGTTTGCCATCGATCGCAAAGCACGCTTTGAATGGCGCATACCAACCAAGGGCGGCACCACGACATGACGGCGATCAATCCGGCTGAAGACCCTGCGGCGTTGACCCTACCGCTTGATCCGACCTGGGGCGACATTCGTGACGGTGTGCGCAATGTCTGCAAGGGCTTCTCGAACGCCTACTGGATGCGGTTGGATCACGAGGACGCCTATCCGACGGATTTCGTCAACGCGCTCACAGAAGCCGGATACCTTGGAGCGCTGATCCCGGAAGAGTTCGGCGGCGCCGGTTTGCCGTTGAGCGCGGCGGCGGCGATCCTCGACACGATCCATGCCGAGGGCTGTAATGCTGCCGCCTGCCACGCGCAGATGTATACGATGGGCACGTTGCTAAAGCACGGCAGCGCCGCCCAGAAACTAAAGTATTTGCCCGGTATCGCGTCGGGCGCGTTGCGGATGCAGGCGTTCGGAGTCACCGAGCCGACAACGGGCAGCGATACAACGCAGCTCAAGACGCGTGCAGAAAAGAAGGGCAATGACCGCTACGTGGTCAATGGCCAGAAGGTGTGGACAAGCCGGGTCATGCAGTCCGACCTGATGCTGCTGCTTGCGCGCACGACGGCCGCCGACAAGGTTCGCAAACGCTCGGAAGGTCTATCCGTGTTCGTGGTCGACCTGCGCGAAGCCAAGGGGCGCGGCATCGAGTTCAAGAAGATCGATGCGATGATCAACCATAATACCTGCGAAGTATTCATCGACAACCTGGAAGTGCCAGCCGAGAACCTGATCGGAATCGAAGGCCAGGGCTTCAAGTATATTGTCGACAGCATGAATGCGGAGCGCATTCTGATAGCCGCCGAATGCCTGGGTGACTGCCGCTACTTTACGCGTCGCGCCAGCGAGTATGCCAAGGAACGCGTCGTGTTTGGTCGCCCGATAGGCCAGAACCAGGGTATCCAGTTTCCCATCGCGCGGGCTTATGCAGACTTCGTTGCAGCCGAATTGGTGGTCGCCAAGGCCGCCGCCCTGTTTGAAGCCGGGCGCGATTGTGGGCCTGAGGCCAACATGGGCAAGATGCTCGCGGCTGATGCCTCGTGGAAGGCCGCGGAAGCCTGCATGCAGACGTTCGGAGGGTTCGCCTACGCACGGGAATATGGCATTGAACGCAAATGGCGTGAGACGCGGCTTTATCAAACCGCGCCGATCTCAACCAACATGGTGCTGGCCTACGTCGCTCAGCATGTACTCGGCCTGCCGCGCAGCTACTGAGGCGCCCGCGCGTCATCCGTCCGCAGTGATTGTATCAGGAAACCACTGTTGGTGTTCCAGATGTCGACGCGACCGTCATCGCCGCCGACAGCTATAAGTTGGCGGCGACATTACAATCTCGTTCGGCCTCATCATTCGCTTGGATACCGTCCGCCAGCACCTGAAGTGTTCGTGCCCACTTCGACGCATGGCCGTCTGCGCGCGCTGCATCCGCGCCAACGGCCACGCTCGGTCTGGCAAAACGACCGCCGCTCAATTAACATTCCATCTAGAGCACTCGATGGGGGGTGACCAGTTCGCTACCGGGTATTCAGCCACGTTCGTCGGAAAATGACACGGCAAGCAGTGGAATGTTCCGAGAGTATCCGTGATTATTCAGGCGGTATGGTTTGTGTGATTGGCTCTTGACCCTGAGTGGGCTCGTCTTAGAGTTTGTCAGGTCTTGCAACAGTTGCGAAACGTCACCGACCGAGCGCCATCATGTACGAAGCTGTGACCCGCGGTATCCGCGTGCGCGTCAGCCCCGAATTCAGTTTGGACCAATCGACGCCCGAGGAGCACTATTATTTCTGGACCTATACGGTCGAGATATTCAACGAGGGTCGGGAGGCGATGCAGTTGCAATCGCGCATGTGGCAGATCACCGATACGCGTGGCCACCGGGAGGAAGTGCGGGGTCCAGGCGTCGTTGGACAAACCCCGCGGATCGGTGCCGGGCAGAGTTTTTCCTATACGTCAGGTTGCCCGTTGCGGACCCCGTCCGGCATCATGGTTGGCAGCTACCAGATGGTCGATGAGGCCGGCAAACTATTCGATATAGCAATCCCTGCGTTCTCGCTCGACAGCCCGTATGTCCAGCGCCGCATGAACTGAATTATTGGAAAGTTTGATCATGAGTCCGCAGATGTTTACCGCCAAAGAGATGCTTGGGCGGCTCATCGCCTTTGACACTACGAGCCACAAGACCAACCTGCCGATGGCGGAATTTATCCGGGCGTATCTGGCGGAATACGGCATCGACAGCGTGATGTTGCCAGCCGCCAACGGTATTCACACCAGCCTGTTCGCGACCATCGGGCCGAAGGACCAGTCCGGAGTTGGCCTCTCGGGTCACATGGACGTGGTGCCGGTTGCCGGCCAGGACTGGGACACGGATCCCTTCACCATGGTCGAAAAAGGTGACCGGCTGTACGGCCGTGGCACGTGCGACATGAAGGGCTATCTCGCGTGCGTGCTGGCCGCCGTGCCGGAATTTACGCGACTGCCTCTCAGCGTGCCCATTCATATCGTGTTCTCTTACGACGAAGAGGTTGGTTGCACGGGTGTCAGGCCGATGATCGCCGAGCTGGGTGCGCGTCTCGTCAAACCGCGCATGGTGATGGTCGGAGAGCCGACTTCGATGATGGTGGTGGATGCACACAAAGGGCCTGTCCGGTGGCGCGTGGAACTTACCGGTCGGGCCGCACATTCGAGCATGGCGCCGATCGGCGTCAATGCCATCACCTACGCTGGCCGCTTGTTGGGCGAACTCGATCGCATCGAGCAGGACCTGAAGGCGTTGCCACCAAATCCACGCTTCTTTCCTGCTCATAGCACGTTGCAGGTCACCAGGATCGAGGCTGGTCACTCGAACAATATCGTACCTAACAGTTGCTGGTTTGGATGGGAAATTCGCGCGCTGCCTGGTCTCGATACCGTTGCCATCGAGCGACGTCTGATGGCGTTTGCGCAAAAGCACTGCTTGCCGGAAATGAAAGCAGTCGCCGAGGAAGCCGATATCCGTCTACTGCGGACAAACGAGATCCCGGCCTTTGCCGCAGATCCTGACTCCGAGGTGCTATCACTGACCCTGAAACTTGCCGGTCAGAACGAAACTTATGCGGTTTCGTATGCGACCGAAGCGAGTTTGTTCCATGCAGCCGGTGCGCCGTCGATCGTGTGCGGCCCGGGCGACATCGCGCAGGCGCATACGGCGAACGAGTGGATACTGACGTCGGAACTCGACAAGTGCGTCAGTTTTATGCACCGGCTTGCGGCCTGGGCACGAGGGTAATCTGGTCAGCCGCCGCCAACAATGCGCCGCCGGTGACGAGTATCGCCGCGATCCAGAGTGTGCCGGTCGCAGCGCCAAGCCCCAGCCCTGCCATGATCAGCGTCGATAGCAAGGGCGTCGCATACGAGGCAGCTCCCAGTAGTTGCATGTTGCCGTGCTTCATGGCGCGGTCCCAGACGTAGAACGCGAGACCGACGGGACCGGCCCCCAATGCGGCAATCGCGGCCCATGCTCCTGCGCTGGTGGGCCACGATGTTGTTTCGAGCGCCATATGCAGCGCAGCCGATGCGATCGCGGTCGCCGCACAACTCAGCGTTACTGCACTGCTGGGCACGTGGCGGTAGAGCCGCGATGCCACAGAATAGCTCGACCAGATCAACGCGGCGGCGATGGCCGCACCATAGCCCCACGCGCTGCCCGAAAAGTCCGGTCGGTCGGCTGCGCCCAACAGGATCAGGACCGTGCCACCGAATGCCAGCAGCGCGCCCGCGACATGCCACCAACGCAAGCCTTTACCGCCAAGGTTGGCTGGCAGCAGGCCCGACGCCAGCACGATCAATAACGGCCACAAATAGACGATGAGACTGACTTCAATCGGTGGGGCATGCTGCAGCGCATAAAAATAGCAGGCATGAAACGCGAGCAGCCCGTAGATCCCGAGCACCCAGGCGCCAAGCGGCACGGCCGATAGCGTCCGCACGTCTTGCCCGGTGGCGCGGGCATAGATTAGCCCTACCAGCGTGCCGATCGTAAACGTCATTGCGGACAGCTGGAATGGCGGGATCGGTCCTGCATAGGTCGTGAGCGCCGCCAGTATGGCCCACAGAGCGACGGCGATAAGGCCCTGCGCGGTGGCAGTCGACGTTGATCGGTTGCCCGCCAAAATATCCCCGCTCATCGACCGTGCCTTGACTAAATCCGCAACACCCGCAGCCAGCGGGTTATGTCGAGCAGCGTCATGGCGGCAGCGGCGACGTAGGTCAAGGCGGCAGCACGCAGGATCTGGCGGGCGGACAGCATGTCCTTGTCAGCGATGTAGTTTCCAGCTTCCAGCACCGGCAGAGCCCGTTTGAAGCTCGCATCGAACTCAACCGGCAGCGTCACGACATGCATCAAGACACTGAACGCCAGTACCATCAGACCGAGGAACAACTGCACCAGCATGATGGCAGGCGACTTCGCAAAAATCAGCATCACGGGCGATAGCAGCATCACGATCGAGCCCAGGACCTCGACGCGGTGGGCCTGGGTCGCCAGACGCGTGCGGGCCTTGAGTGGCGCATAATCGGTCGCGTCCTGCATGGCATGGCCGACTTCATGGGCGGCGACGACGACCGCTGACAGTGAGCGCTTGTCCATATGATTGGCCGAAAGCCGCACGACTTTCTCGATCGGGTCGTAATGGTCGCCTTGTTTGGTTTCCTCGACTTTGACGTGGTTGAGCTTCATTTCATCGAGCAGGTGACGGGCCAATTCGCTGCCTGTCCCTGGGAAATCAGCGCGTTCGACGGAATGACGCTTGATCACACCTTGCACCCACAGCCCGGGTAAGTAGCTGAGCGCCATGATCAGGACGATCGCCACCAAGCCAATGATCACTGCGGGGCTCCTCTTCGAAAACAGCGGGGACACGATAATGTCTCCACATCATATAGTAGTTACGGACGGCACAATCAGGACGGATCCAAAAAAATGGCGGCCATTGCAATTCTCGATGACTATCAAGATGTCGCCTTGTCGATGGCCGATTGGACACGGCTTGCAAAGACCCACCAGATCAAGGTGTTTACGCAGCCATTTGCCAATGAGCAGGAGGCAGCCGCCGCGCTTGGTGCCTTCGAGATCATCTGTGCCATGCGCGAGCGCACGCCATTTCCGCGCTCCCTCTTTGCGAAATTACCCAGTTTGAAGCTGTGCGTGACGACGGGACTGCGCAACGCAGCGATTGATCTGGCTGCTGCCGCGGAGCACAATGTACTGGTCTGTGGTACGCCGAGCGGCGCCCATGCGACGGCCGAGTTGGCTTTTGGCCTGATCCTTTCGCTGGCTCGGAACATTCCCTTCGAAGCGAATGCGATGCGGACTGGGGCCTGGCAAACCACCGTCGGCCAGGATCTAAGTGGCAAAACGCTTGGCATTCTGGGCCTTGGCAAGCTCGGTCAGCGTATCGCCGGTTACGCCAAAGCTTTCGGCATGACGACCATCGCCTGGAGCCAGAATCTCACCCCCGACAAGGCCACTGCAGGCGGCGCCATCTGGGTTTCCAAGGACGATCTATTCCGCCGGTCAGACTTCCTCACGATCCATTCCGTGCTGTCGGAACGCACGCGCGGCATCGTCGGCGCGGCCGAACTGGCTCTGATGAAGCCGACGGCTGCAATCGTCAACACATCGCGCGGTCCGATCATCGATGGTGCGGCGTTGCTGGTCGCCCTGCAAACCAAGCGGATCGCGGGTGCGGCGCTCGACGTCTACGACAGTGAGCCGCTGGCGGCCGATCATGCACTGCGGTCGGAGCCGCGCGCACTCCTGACCCCGCATCTGGGCTACGTCACGCAAGAAACCTACCGGATGTTCTACGGTGGCACGGTGGCGGCCATCGAAGGCTGGCTTGCGGGCAACCCGATCAACATTGTTGCCGCATGAACGAGCCAACGCCCATGCTTGACGTTGTCCGTTGGCTTGCAGCGTTCAATTCAGGACTAGCCGCTGGCGATATCCCAGCCGTACTCGCACTGTTCGATAACGAGTGCTACTGGCGTGACCTTGTCGCCATGACCTGGAATATCAAGACGTTCGAGGGCAAACCAGCCATATCCGATCTGCTTGCAAGTACTCTGTCGGTCATTGTGCCGCATGATTTTGCAATCGATGGCACTGCTCAGATCGTCGACGGCGTTGTCGAGGCGCGCATCACCTTCGGGACCGGCGTTGCCCGTGGACGTGGCCTGCTTCGGCTGCGCCATGGCCGGTGCTGGACCCTGCTGACCGCAATCTCGGCCCTCAAGGGGTATGAGGAGAAGGCGGGCCCAACGCGCGAAAAAGGCGTCGAGCACGGTGTCCACAAGAACCGCAAAAACTGGCTCGAGCGGCGGGAGTTGGAGCAGTCGACACTGGGTTATGACGAGCAACCCTACTGCGTGATTGTCGGCGGTGGCCAAGGTGGCCTTGCACTCGGTGCGCGACTGCGGCGGCTAGGTGTATCGACGATTATCATCGAGAAGAACGAGCGTGCAGGCGACAGTTGGCGCCGCCGCTACAAGTCACTCTGCCTGCACGATCCTGTCTGGTACGACCACATGCCTTATCTGCCGTTCCCCGACCACTGGCCGGTGTTTTCACCGAAGGACAAGATTGGCGATTGGCTGGAAATGTACGCCAAGGTCATGGAGCTGAACGTCTGGACGTCGACGTCATGCCTGAGCGCCAGCTTCGATGAGCAAGCCAAGGGGTGGACCGTTGTCGTCGATCGCGGCGGGAAGCAAGTCACCTTGCGACCGAAACAGTTTGTAATTGCGACCGGCATGTCGGGTGTGCCGGTGCTGCCCGATGTTCCTGGCCAGCAGCAATTCAAGGGCGAGCAGGTCCATTCCAGCCAGTTCAGTTCCGGCGAGCCCTACAGAGGTCTTCGTTGCGTTGTCATCGGGTCGAACAATTCGGCGCACGACATCTGTGCGGACCTGTGGGAACACGGCGCCGACGTCACCATGGTGCAGCGCTCACCGACGCTGGTTGCGCGCTCGGAATCACTGATGGAACTGGCGCAGGGCCCACTATATTCGGAAGCGGCCCTCGCTCGCGGCGTCACGACCGATATCGCCGATTTGACCGTTGCCTCGGTGCCATATCGCGTGCTGCCAAAACGGGCTGCACCTGTCTATGAAGAGATCCAACGGCGCGATAAGGATCTCTATGATCGCCTTGCCAAAGTCGGCTTCCAGTTTGATTTCGGCGAGGATGGTTCGGGTATCCACGCCAAATACATCCGGCGCGGTTCTGGCTACTACATTGATGTCGGCGCCTGCGAACTGGTCGCCAACGGCAGTATCAAGCTGAAAAGCCGTATCGCAGTTGCAAAGCTCACAGACAATGCTGTCGTACTGTCAGACCGTACGGAGCTACCCGCTGACCTTATCGTTTACGCCACCGGCTACGGTTCGATGAACGGGTGGGCCGCCAGCCTCATCAGCCAGGATGTGGCCGACAAAGTCGGCAAATGCTGGGGTATAGGCTCCGATACGGCCAAGGACCCTGGCCCCTGGGAAGGCGAGTTGCGCAACATGTGGAAGCCGACGCAACAAGAGGGGCTGTGGTTCCACGGTGGCAATCTGTTTCAGTCGCGATTCTATTCGCTGATCCTGGCGCTGCAGATCAAGGCGCGTGAGGTCGGTCTGCCGACCCCGGCATTCGGATTGCAGCAGGTTCATCATCTGAGCTGATCGTGTTCGAATGTTTTTGAACCAATTCCGAGGCAACAGAAAATGCGCCTATCCGTGCTTGACCAATCCATCGCCACCGCCGGTCGTTCGCCTGCACTCGCAATTCGCAACACGCTAGCCCTGGCGCGCACTTGCGAGGCACTGGGGTATGATCGCTTCTGGGTGTCGGAGCATCACAACAACGCGGCCATTGTTGGCACCGCACCGGAAGTGCTGATGGCGGCAATCGCGGCAACGACGCAGCGCATCCGCATTGGCAGTGCCGGGGTGATGCTGCCGCACTACGCGCCATATAAGGTCGCCGAGCAGTTCCGCGTCTTGGAGGCGATAGCGCCGGGGCGGATTGATCTAGGGCTTGGACGTGCACCGGGTTCTGACGGTCGCACGGCATTTGCGTTAAACCCGAATGCGAACGAACGACCGGCACAGTTCCCCAACGATGTGCGCGATCTACTTGCCTGGACTTCGGGTGCGGCATTGCCTGCCGGACATCCGTTTGCGCAGGTTGTGGCCCAGCCCAAGGGCGACACGACTCCGGAGATGTGGATACTAGGTAGCTCGGACTACGGCGCGCAGATCGCCGCACATTTCGGCCTGCCGTATGCGTTTGCGTGGTTTTTCACCGATGGTCAGGGCGGGCCCGAGGCGCTGGAAATCTATCGGGCCAACTATCGTCCGAGCGAGCGCCACCCGAAGCCACATACAGCTCTTTGCGTGTGGGCGCTGGCGGCCGACACCGAGGCCGAGGCGCAGCATCAGTTCACGTCACGCGCGCGGTTCCGATTGTTACGCGACCGGGGGATATTTGCGGCCCTCGAAGCGCCCGATGTCGCCGCCGCCTATACTTATACCGAGGCAGAGCAAGCGCGCATCGAGAGTTACCGGCGCTCTGCCTTTGTCGGCACTGGTTCACAGGTGGCCGCACGTATCACCGGTTTGGCGGAGCAATTCGAGCTGCAGGAAATGGCGGTCGTGACCTGGGCCTACGATGCGCAGGTTCAGGCGCACAGCTATAAGGTGTTGGCGGAGGCAATGGGGTTTGGTGGGGTTTGATTTCCAGAGCGCGCAGCTTTAATGGTCGGTTTCATATTCGCCACCAACTGAGACCCAAAGCTCATGATCAGCCCTTTGCGTGCTCCGGTTCCTCGCGCCGGTATCTTGGATATTCAAGCCTACGTGCCGGGCGAAAGCGCCGTGCCAGGCGGCATGACGCCGATCAAGCTGTCGTCTAACGAGACTCCGTTGGGGGCGTCTGCCCTGGCCATTGCTGCATTCCAAGCAGAGGCGCACCACCTTGAGCGCTACCCCGACGGCACGGCATCGAAGCTGCGGCAGGCCATCGGCGGTGTGTATGGGCTCAATCCGGACAGGCTTGTGTGTGGCGCGGGCTCGGACGAGATCCTGAGTTTGCTGGCGCAGGCCTACCTTGGCCCCGGCGATGAGGCGATCTACACCCAACACGGTTTCATGGTGTACCCGATCGCCATCCAAGCGCGCGGCGCGATGCCGGTTGTTGCACCTGAGCGCGACCTACGCACCGATGTCGACGCGATTCTGACTCGGGTGACGGCGAAGACTAAAGTCGTGTTTCTCGCGAACCCGAATAATCCGACCGGCACCTATATTCCGTTCGACGAGGTCCGCCGTCTGCGCGTTGGCCTACCCGGACATGTGCTGCTGGTGCTTGATGCTGCCTACTGCGAGTACGTGCGCCGCAATGACTACGAGGCAGGCCTTGAACTCGTCGCCACCACAGAAAATACTGTGATGACGCGCACTTTTTCCAAGCTGCACGGGCTCGCAGCACTTCGACTAGGCTGGATGTACGGACCCGAAGCCATTGTCGATGCGATCAATCGTATTCGCGGACCCTTCAACGTCTCAGCGCCAGCCATTGCCGCCGGCATTGCCGCGATCCAAGATCGTGGACACCAGGAGGCGGCGATTGACCACAATGATAGGTGGTTGCCGTGGCTCACCGCACAATTCGAAGCGCTAGGGCTCAAAGTGACACCAAGCGTCGGCAATTTCCTGCTCGTGCATTTCTCTGAAACCAAAGGGCGTGACGCAACGTCGGCGAACACGTTCCTGAAGTCGCGCGCGATCATATTGCGCAGCGTTGCGGGCTACGGCTTGCCGACCGCGCTGCGTATGACGGTTGGCACGGAGGCAGAGAATAAGGCAGTTGAAGCAGCCCTCGCCGACTTTCTGAAAGCGAACGCGGCATGAGTGCTCCATTGTTCCGTCGTGTCGCGCTGATCGGCATCGGTCTGATCGGCTCGTCGCTCAGTCACGCCATGCGACGGGGAAAGCTTGCGGCTGAAATCGTTGGTCATGCGCGCACTGCCGAGACCCGTATCACGGCTTTGCGGCTCGGCTTGGTTGACCAGGCGTGCACGAGTGCTGCTGAAGCGGTGCGCGGCGCTGATCTTGTTATACTGTGTGTGCCAGTCGGCGTCTGCGGTCCAGTCACTGCGGAGATTGCACCATATCTTGAGCCGGGTGCGATTCTAACCGATGTCGGATCGGTCAAGGGCGCAATCCTGCGCGACTGCAGCCCGCATGTGCCGTCGGGCGTACACTTCATCCCAGGCCATCCGATTGCGGGCACCGAGCACTCAGGGCCAGAATCAGGCTTTGCGGAGTTGTTCGATGGCCGGTGGTGTATTCTGACGCCTCCGCCTGATGCCGACGAGGCCGCGGTAGAACGCCTGCAGGCGCTGTGGGTCGCCATAGGCTCCAACGTCGAGATCATGACGGCCGACCACCACGATATGGTACTGGCTATCACCAGCCACGTGCCGCATCTGATCGCGTTTAACATTGTCAACACGGCGGCTCATTTGGGTCGTGTAACCGATAGCGAAGTCATCAAGTTCTCGGCTGGCGGCTTCCGCGATTTCACCCGCATTGCCGCCTCCGATCCGACGATGTGGCGAGATGTGTTCCTCAATAACAAGGATGCTACGCTCGAAATGCTGGCGCGCTTTTCGGAGGATCTGGCGGTGCTGCAACGAGCCATTCGATTTGGCGATGGCGACAAACTATTCGAGCTGTTCACAGACGCCCGCCACTTGCGGCGTGACATTATCGAAGCTGGACAGGACACGGCGGCGGTTGATTTTGGGCGACAGGCGGCCAAATCGCGAGGCGCGACGCCGTGAGCGCGGCCGACCTTTGGATCTTCGGCTACGGCTCCTTGATGTGGCGGCCTGGTTTCGAATTCGAGGAAGCGATCCCGGCGCGACTGACAGGGTATCGCCGAGGCTTTTACGTTTATTCAACCAACCATCGGGGAACAGCGAAGCGTCCAGGCTTGGTGCTTGGCCTCGATCGCGGCGGTGTCTGTGATGGCGTCGCGTTCCGCGTATCGGCGACACATGCCCGTGCCACCGGCGCCTATCTCAGAGCACGCGAACAGGTGCATGGGGTCTATCGGGAAACGCTAGTGCCGGTGACGTTGCACGAGGCCAATCATCGCGAAGTGCTGGCGCAGGCCTACATCGTCGAACGGGCGCATCCAAGCTATACCGGCGCTCTGCCACTACACGTTCAAGCAAATCTGATTCGAGGCGCGCGCGGCGTGTCAGGTGCCAACCTCGATTATCTTGTCAATACACTGTCACGTTTGGAAACGCTTGGTATAGACGAGCCCGAGCTGCGCCGTTTGATGACATTGATCGGCCCGCATTTTGCCCGTGGCGCCGACGATCCACAATCCGGGTCACGTCCCAGGGCGCTGCTGAATATCTGCCGCCGCCTGCCCTTCAAGGCGCCATTGTTTCACTTGTCTGAACGCCGCCGCTTTGTTTTTCGCCGTCAGTTGGCAATGTGGGCTGCGGGATAGGCTTAATCGTTCGACGTGGTAGGGCTTGCAACCTTGTGCGCACCGATCAGATTGGTGGGAGTTGAGAGTTGGATGCTCCGACAAAAATGAACCCACCACTCCTGGGGAAGCGGTGGGCACTATATCTCAACTTTGCAGCACTTAGTTCTGGCGCTCTGCCATCAGTAGCGTGATGTTGAGAATGGTGACGCGTCGGTTCAACCGTTCTGCTTCGGCCGTCGGTACTTTCAAATGCTGCTCGCCGTAACCTTGCGTAACCAGGTTTTCTGGCGGTACTTCGAAGGCCTGAGATAAAACATCCGCAACCGATTCCGCGCGTCTGTCAGATAGACTGAGATTGTCGGTATCACTGCCCACTGCATCGGTATGCCCTTCAATCAGGAAGACGGTTTCTGGGTTACGTGCCAGTACGCGCTTAATGACTTTGGCAATGCGCTCGAGCTTGTCGAATTGCTCGGGTGCAACTTCCCAGGCACCGAATGCAAACGTGATCGTGTCGAGATCGACCCGGCGCACGCGCTCACGAAGCGGGTAGCTATTGCGGATCTCATCGAGCGAGTAGGAACGCTCCAACCGCTCGATCGGAGGCGCATCCAACGCCTCGTAAAGATCGTCGTCCGAGGCGCCCGCATAGTCGACGATGTACTTCTCCCGAGGGATACGCACCACTGGCGAGCGCAAGTTGAGCGCCACACCGATTGCCAGAGCACCGACGCCGATCAGCGCCGCATTCCGATAGAACCGTCGGTTGTCGATCAGGTTGACTTCGCGGCCACGGTCATCACGCCGATAACGGCGAACCAGCCGGTTGTCCCGGTCAACGACGGTGACGACGGTCGGGCCGCCTTTCCGAACAATGATGGTTTCATTGAATCCGTCCGGACGACGGCGCGACCGGACATCTGTCGCATTACCACGGAAGCGAGCCGTTTCGTCATGCCGGATGATGATCCGGTTGTCCTGTTTGATGATCGTACGATTGCCGGGTTCTTGGATGATCGTCCGGCGACCGCCATCTTCCACCCTTTCCCTGCGATTGTTTTGCACGTCCGAGAACTGCTTTATGGCAATGCCAGCACCGACTGCGCCAGCGACGCCAGCAGCTAGCGGCACCACCACGCCAGGCCGCGGCGCAGCCGTGGGCACGGTTGTCGACTGTTGCGACGGCGTTTGACGGCGCGACCCTTCCTTCAGAATCGACGGAGTATTCGGCGTCGTCACCTGCTGCTGTTGTGATTCAACGGGAGGCGACTTCGGGATAGCTGCTCCTGTCGACGGTGGCTGACGCCGGGAACCTTGCTTCAGGATCGATGGGGTGTTTGGCGTCACCACCGGCTGTTGCTGTGTTTGAGCAGGTGACGTCGATTGACCAGTGGTTGGTGCCGACAGCGGCGGTACGGTCGAGGATGCTGGTGGTTGACGTTGCACCTGCGACGGACGTCTTTGCGGATCTTTCAGGATTGACGGCGTAGTGGGAACATTGGTTTGCGTCGGAGGGTTGACGACCTTCGGGAGGGCTGGCGGAGGGGGCGTCTGCTGAATTGTAGTTGGAGAGCGCCGCTGACCTTCTTGTCCACTCTGTGACGGCCGCTGGCGTGACAAATCACTCGGTAAACGCTGGATCTGTGGAGCCGTGGGAGGCTGTTGAACAACGGGCGGCGGAGCCTGCTTCTGCTGTTCCGCTTTCTTCTTGGCCGCTTCCTGTTCCGGCGTCAGCTTTGGCTGCAACTGTGCAAGAACGAGTGATTTGTCGTCTGCTGTGTCCGAGGTTTGTGCGTGTGCAATTGGCACCCCTGCGCACGCAAACCCGACTGAAAGGATCAATGCTGGAAATTCCAGCCGTATTCGTTGTTTCATCTGGTATTCCCGATCTTCCATAGCCACACGACACCTATGATCGAGTTGATCAACGTGAGTCGTGTCAGTAAAATGACGCAGGACGCCCAAAAGTTCCCGCATCCGGACGCCAAGTCGGGATTTCTTTGATTGATTGAGTTGAAGGGCGGCGTGCGACGATCAGTCGATGATCGTCACAAAGCCGCGCATGGTGCCAACCAGGGCCAGTGCCCGCTCCAGCCCAATGCCTTCGGTTTGCTCGGCGAACAGTGGGTGTTCTTGGACTGCGACTGCGATGGCAGGTCGGGTGCCCTCCTCATTACTGAGATGTACAAGGCACAATAATCCGAGCGTATCTTCAGTCAGTGGCAGTCGGTTGGATAGCTGCCCTTGAAACGTTGATAGCGGTTCTGGTGCATCGGTATTGTAGTAGACAGCATAGCGTGTGAAGTCCCGCGCCGACACTTCGGCCCACAGGCCGTATGCGAAGAGATCGGAGTGTCCTGTAATCGCCACTTCCAGAACGCAGCGCATGAAATAGCGCTGGTCATCGAGGACACAAAGATCCGACGAAACGAGGGCCCGGGTAGCACGGTCTTCGTCGTTGAGTTCGAAGATCGCATCCGGGAGTGCAAAGCACAGATCCGGCAGGCCGTCGTGGATGTCGCGACAATCCGGACACCGGTAACGCAAGCGGGTCTGCTTCGGTGCCGATGGGGCAAAACGATGCAACTTCATGGAGACAACGTCCTGATACGCTTATACGGTTACATCACGATTGCTTCGCGGCGGAGCAGCGGCCCACCACCCTTGATCGGCACTGTAGCAGTGTCGCACGAACTCATTGCGATCCCGTATGATGGTTTGCTTAACGGCGTAATAACCTTGACTAAGATTAGGTAAGTCGAACGCGGAAATTGTATTTTTTAGCAACTTAAGATTGGTTAACCATATAAATTACACGCAAAAAGGGTGAAGACTATGATGGGCGACCCGCTGTTTCACATGATTGCAGGAGGACCACGTCCCGTTGCGCCATTCTCGCACGCGGTGGAATGCGATGGCTGGGTCTTTGTAACTGGCCAGATGCCGACAGATCCGGCAGCGCCAGACGCGGCACCGCCGGTCGGCATCGAGGCGCAGACACGGCGTGTTATGCAGAATCTCGAGATCGTGTTGGCCGGGCTTGGTCTCGGATTAGCCGACGTGCTGCAGGCTCGTATATATCTTACGGAATTCCAGCGAGATTATGCTGAGATGAACGCGATTTACCGTTCTTATTTCCAGGATGGGCGGTTGCCGGCACGGACCTGTATCGGTGTCACGGCACTGGCCGTTGGCGCGTTGGTAGAGATCGATTTGGTTGCCAAGCGACCCAATTAGCACGGGTATTGTAGATTGTGGCCATTGCGACACATGGCAGTTGCACAACACCCCCGTCGTGAAACGTTCATTCGATCTTAAGCAGTGTGGATCAACTTGCTCAAACGGGTTACGGAGTTCTGAATAGTCGTGTCAGATTGTGCGGTGCGCGTCACTAGATTATCGGGAATGCGAGAAATGGTTGGGCTTCGTACACTGGTTGGGTTTGCTGCGCTGGCAGTCGTCAGCACCACAGCCTTTGCTTTTCAAGAGCAACAACCTGCGCCTGGTGTATCGGGAGGTGCGCCTGCGGGACTTAGTGCCCCCACGCTGACAACCCCCCTGGCTCCAGACGTTGCCACGTCAAAAGGTACTCAAGTGCGGATCCCCGGGTTGGGAACGCTCGGCGTAATACCAAAAATGGATTTTGGTCTAGAGCTGCTTTACGGAGCTGCTGACTCGCCATCGAAGCGTCTCGAAAACAGCAAGACTGATGGTCAGGATGACGTGCTCATCCGTGGTTCCATCAAGCACAAGTTCTGATATTCAGAATCTACAGTCGTTGCCCCCTCCGGCCGAAGCAGTCTAACGATCAGCTGCGGATCGTTCTGACGTTGTGCATGGTCGGTGTATACCCGTAGCCGTGGAGAACACTAAAAGTGCTCCAGAGCGACAGGGATTGCGCGTCATGAAGCTGGCGGACCAACCATCAACGCTGAAAGCCGCCGCTGCAGCGGTGCATCTGTTTACCGCCTTGGGCGTGGCATGCGCATTCTACGCCATGCTGGCCATCCTGGATAACCGCTGGGAGGTGATGTTCGCTTGGTTGGGTTTGGCATTTTTGATCGATGGCATCGATGGCACGTTCGCGCGTTGGGTGAACGTAGAAAAACGGATGCCGTTCATCAGTGGCGAGCGACTTGACCTTGTCGTCGATTACACAACGTACGTGTTCGTGCCGACGCTGGCACTGCTGCAGAAGGGCTTTCTGGTCGGCGCTGCGGGTCACACGCTGGCGATCGCAATCCTCGTATCGTCGCTTTACCATTTCAGCGACCTCGGCAACAAATCGGACGATCATTGTTTCGTCGGCTTTCCTGCGGTCTGGAACCTTGTTGCATTCAACCTCTTCGCTTTCGACGCATCGCAACCTGTTACCGCCGTGGTCGTTGTCGTCTGCGTGGCATTGACGTTTGTGCGTTGGCGGTGGGTGCATCCGCTCCGCGTTGAGGCGCTTTGGCCGATCACTTTTGCTTTGATGCTTCTTTGGCTCGGAGCCGCGATGTGGACATTGATCCAAGGATTTCCGACTGGCCTGTGGGCCCGCGTTGGTCTGGCAATTGGCTTGGTCTATGCGGTGGGGCTGTCACTTGCGTGGCGTCGACCGCCGGAGGGGTGATGCTTAGATTTGTTGTAACTGCGTGGTTCGTGGTGCTGACGCTCAGCGGTGCAGCGGTGCAGGCAGAACCGGTTCATCATGAGTATCTGGGGCTCGAGGTTACGGGCAACCTCGAATTGGTGCCGGAGCGCACACTTGAGAGCCACGGCGCGGTTCTCATCGTGCACGGAACACTCGCGCATCACCAGATGGAACTGATCACGGCGCTGCAGGCTGGGTTAAAACAGCGCGGCGTCAACTCGTTGGCGGTTACACTCAGTCTTGGCCTCAACGCCCGTCGAGGCATGTTCGATTGCAAGCTCGAGCACGATCATCGTCACGCGGATGCATCCGACGAAATTGTGGCCTGGGTGGAATGGCTGCAGCAGAAGGGTGCAGCACGCGTCAGCGTCCTCGGCCATTCGCGAGGGGCGGCACAGGCTGCGCTGGCGCTCGTTGAGCGTCCCGATCTTGGTGTTGCACGGTTGGTGCTGGCGGCGCCCTTGATGACATCGCAAGTCGATATCGCTGATCGCTACGCCCGGGACACGAGCCAGCCACTCCGACCCCTGCTCGACAAGGCGCACACATTGGTCGAAGCCGGTGACGGCGACACGTTGATCGATGTGCCAGCTTTCCTGTACTGCCGCCCGGCCAAGGTCACCGCGGCCGCGTTCTATGATTACTATGCTCCCGATCCGCAGCAGGACGCGTTGACGCTTTTGCAGGGCATTGGTGTGCCGTCGTTGATCATTGTGGCAGGCGGCGACAAGATTGCACCCGGTGTCGGGGAAACAGCATCGATGTTACTGGGCAGAGACAAGTTGCCGAAGACGGTGTCGATTGCAAAAATCGACGATGCCGACCATTTCTTTCGCGATTTTTACGGCGACGATCTGGCGGGCAAGGTAGCGGCCTTCGTCGCCGAGCCGTGATGGCAATCTATTCATGCTTCGGGTTAAGCTGCGGTGACGTGGAAGCCGTGCTGGTAGAGGAGACGACGCAATGACAAGCCTCAAGGGCAAGACGCTGTTCATCACGGGCGGTAGCCGTGGCATCGGCCTTGCGATTGCGTTGCGTGCCGCCCGGGACGGGGCCAACATTGCAATCGCCGCCAAGACTTCCGAGCCAAACCCGAAGCTCCCCGGCACGATCTATTCGGCCGCAGCCGAGATCGAGGCGGCAGGTGGCCGCGCCTTGCCGCTACAGTGCGACATCCGCTCCGAAGAGCAGGTGCAGGCAGCGGTCGCCCGGACGGTTGAAACCTTCGGTGGCATCGACATCTGCGTGAACAATGCGAGCGCCATTTCGCTGACTCCCACAGAGAAGACCGACGCCAAGCGATTCGATTTGATGTTCGGTGTCAACACGCGCGGCACCTTCGTTACGTCGCAGGCGTGTCTGCCGCATCTGCGCAAAGCTGCAAACCCGCATATCTTGATGCTATCGCCGCCACTCGACATGAACCCCAAATGGTTTCAACGTCATGTCGCCTACTCGATTGCCAAATACGGCATGAGCCTGTGCGTGCTGGGCATGGCAGCGGAATTCAAGCGTGATGGCATTGCCGTCAACGCGCTGTGGCCGCGCACGACGATTGCAACCGCTGCCGTCAACAATTTGCTCGGTGGCGATGCGTTGATGCGCATGAGCCGGACGCCTGCAATTCTGGCCGACGCCGCGCACCTGATTTTCACGCAAGCAGCCAGAAATTTTACCGGCCAGTTCCTGATCGACGATACCTTGCTACACGATGTCGGCGGCATCACTGACTTCGAAGGCTATCGCGCTGATAAATCGATGCCGCTCGCGGCCGACTTCTTCGTGCCCGATGCGAGCGTGCCGCCTCCCGGCGTGACAGTCGTGCCGTTGCCGATGAAGCCCTGATCAGAGGTCGGTTCGATGACAAGTATCACAATCACCGGCATCACTGTGCGGCGCGCCATGGTCCCGCTGCGGCGGTCGCTTGCCACCAGTTTTGGTTTGTTCACGCATGGGCCGTTTTTATTCATTGATCTCGAATGCGCCGGCGGATTGGTCGGTCGCGTCAATGCGTTCACGTTTCACGCGTTGGGTCAGCGACTGATCCCGGACGTGCTAGCCGAGCTTGCGGGACACTTTAAGGGACGCGCGATCGAGCTTGACGATGTTCCAGCTGTTCACGACGTGGGGCAAAAGAAGCTGATGTTGCTCGGTCACGAGGGCATCACGCAAATGGGTCTCTCGATATTCGATATGGCGCTGCACGATGCGCTGGGACGGGCTAATGGATTGCCGCTATACCGTTTGCTCGGTGCCAAAAGTGTTGCCATTCAGACCTACAACAGTTGCGGGATGGGCATTGCCGAACGCCCCGAACTCGTGCGCGAAGCCCGGGCGCTGGTGGCAGAGCATGGCGGTTTTTCTCATATCAAAATGCGATTGGGCCGGGCTAACGTGCGCGACGATCTATTGGCCATTCGCGCCGTCCGCGAGGCCGTTGGCGATGACGTTCAATTGTCGGTTGATTTCAATCAGGCGTTGCCATCGGTCGCGGCGCTTGAGGCTTGCCGTCTGATCGACAACGAGCGGCTCGCCTGGATCGAGGAGCCTGTGACTTACGACGACTACGAAACCCAGGCTCGATTGACCGCGAAGCTGTCGACACCGATCCAGATCGGTGAGACTTGGTGGCACTGGCGGACAGCGCAACGGGCGATGCAGATGAAGGCGTCCGACTATTGCATGCCCGATATTCTGCGCATAGGCGGCGTCACGGGTTGGATGCGGACGGCGCGTGCGGCTGCGGGTATTTCCATGCCGATGTCATCGCATCTCAGTCCCGAGTTCTCGGCGCATGTGTTGGCCGCGACCCCGACACGCCATTGGCTGGAATTTATGGATTGGTCGCAGGATCTGCTGCTAGACCCGCTGGTTCCTGACAAGGGATTCGTTCGACCGCGCGAAACGCCTGGCGCCGGCATCGATTGGAACGAAGCGGCACTGGCCAAAGTTCTGGTTTGACTACTCTCTCGTAAAAACTTGGGCGTCCACCGATGACCACATTGCTTGTCACTCATCCCTGTTTTGTCAATCACGACACTGGTGAAGGTCACCCCGAGCGGCCCGACCGGATGCGGGCGATCGACAAAGTCATGGGCCACGAGCTGTTTGCCAGCCTTGCCCGGATGGATGCACCCTGGCGTGATGACATCGAAGCCACCATCGCGCTGGCCCATCCGGCGGACTATGTTGCCGCCATCAAAGCTCAACGTCCGGCCGACGGTGAGGACGATGTCAGGCTCGATCCCGACACAGTGCTATCGTCTGGCTCGTGGGAGCCAGCGATGCGAGCGGTCGGGGCAGGCTTACTGGCAGTCGATGAGGCTATGTCCGGCCGACATAAAAATGTGTTCTGCCAGGTCCGGCCCTGTGGCCACCATGCCGAGACAGCAAAGGCGATGGGGTTCTGCCTGTTCAACAATGTTGCTGTCGCCGCGCAGTACGCGCGCAAGGTCCATGGCGTCGAGCGGGTGGCCATCGTCGACTGGGATGTTCATCACGGCAACGGTACGCAGGATATCTTCGAGCGCGACAAGGACGTATTCTTCGCCTCCACTCATCAGATGCCGCTGTACCCCGGCACCGGTGCGCTGTCCGAAACTGGCGTTGGCAACGTATGGAACGCGCCCCTGAGGCCCAATGACGCCGGCGATAAATTCCGCGATGCGATGACGTCGCGCATTCTCCCGGCTCTTCATAACTTCGCGCCGGACTTGATCCTGATCTCGGCTGGGTTCGATGCCCATCAGGCGGATCCGCTGGCAAACCTGCGGCTGGTCGAGTCCGATTTTGCCTGGGCCACGACTGAGATCTGCAACATGGCTGAGCGCCACAGCCATGGGCGCGTCGTCTCAATGCTTGAAGGTGGTTATGACCTGGCGGCCTTGGCCCGGTCGGTGGCTGTCCACGTCAAGACACTGATGGACGCCTGATTCCAGAGAACAGTGCGAATCGCGGTAGGCGTTACATATCAAGGAGTTCAAGCCATGAGTACTGCCAAGCCTGCGGCCCGGTTTGCCGACGTCAAAGAGATGCCGTTCGAACGCGCCCTCAAGGAACTCGAAACAATCGTCGGGCGTCTGGAACGGGGCGACGTCGAACTCGAGGAGAGCATTTCGATCTATGAGCGCGGCGAAGCGCTGAAGGATCATTGCGACAAGTTGCTCAAGCTCGCCGAAGCGAAGGTCGAGCGGTTGACGTTCGGCGCTGACGGACAACCCAAGGGCACGGCACCCCTCGACCCTGAAAACTGAAGTGACCCGGGATGGTCAAACCAAAAGCGTTATCCGCACGTACAAAAAATGTGCATATTGAAAATAGTGTCAATTCAACTTGTCACATGAAAACTGTCAAGTTAAGCTGACACATATGCGATGTTTGTGGTTCCTGGCGGTATCGTTACGGTACATCACGGCAAGGCAATTAAACGGTAAGCAGAGACCAAGTCCGGAACTAAGCGTCGATGACGAGCGTGGGAGTTTCGGATGCCAGTAGGGGTGACAGCAGTGAGTTCGAAATCGAAGGCTACTGGTTCGACGACCCCGCTGCTGGATCGCGTGGACACCCCCGAAGACTTGCGCACGTTATCCGCGAAGGATCTGCGGCAGTTCGCAGATGAGTTGCGGCACGAGATGATCGATGCGGTGTCGGTCACCGGCGGACATCTGGGGGCGGGGCTTGGTGTCGTTGAACTGACCGTCGCGTTACATTGGGTCTTCGACACGCCGCGTGATCGGCTGATCTGGGATGTTGGCCACCAGGCCTATCCGCACAAAATCATTACGGGTCGACGCGATCGCATCCGCACCCTGCGTCAGGGCGGTGGCTTGTCGGGCTTCACCAAGCGCACCGAGAGTGAATACGATCCCTTTGGCGCAGCGCACTCGTCGACCTCGATTTCGGCTGGCCTTGGCATGGCCGTCGCGCGCGATCTTTCGGGTGGCGACAACAACGTTATCGCGGTTATCGGCGACGGCGCAATGAGCGCCGGCATGGCCTATGAGGCGATCAACAACGCCGGCGCACGCAACGAGCGCCTGATCGTTATTTTGAATGACAACGACATGTCGATTGCCCCTCCGACCGGTGCGTTGTCGAACTATCTTGCCCGTACCACGTCGAGCGGCACCTACCTGTACATGCGCGATATCGCCAAGCAGTTGGCCAAGCGTTTGCCAAAAAGCTGGGAGCGGCGCGCTGCGCGCATCGAAGAGTATACGCGCGTACTGTGGCAGGGCGGCGCGTGGTTCGAGGAA
>JANNRP010000274.1:0-1780 GCA_031401535.1 Hyphomicrobiaceae bacterium
GCACCAATCAGAGCCGTCAGTACGCCCAACTTCAATTCGCCACCGGGCGACACCATGCGCAGCGCTGTATCAGCCACCAGCACAAGCGCCGCGCCACCGAGCGCGCTCGCAGGCAGCAACCGTCCAGGCTCGCTCCCGACGAGCGGCCGCAGGATATGCGGCATGACGAGCCCAACGAAGCCGATCGAACCGGCCACTGCCGTGGCAGCTCCAATAGCCAGTGCCGTTCCTGCAACGACCTTCAACCGCAGACTGGCAAGCGATACGCCAAGATTTGCCGCCGCATCCTCGCCCAGCGTCAACGCGTCCAGATCGCGGCCAAGCGTCAGCAGAACCGCGCAGCCCATCACGATGAGCGGCGCAGCAATCCAGACGTGAACAAGGCTGCGATCATTCAGCGAACCCAGCATCCAGAATACCATCTCGACCGCAGCAAACGGGTTCGGAGACAGGTTCAGCGCAAGTGTGGTCAGAGCGCCCGCGACACTCGAAACGGCAACGCCGGCGAGGATCAGCGTAACCGGTCCGCTGCCAGCGCCTGCAAGCGCCAATACGCAGCCGGTTGCCAGTGCGGCGCCGATCAAGCCGCCGATCGGCAGTGCCAGGGCTATCACCGCCGATGCGCCAGAATGGATCGCGATCACCGCGCCCAGTGCTGCACCACCGGTGACGCCGAGCAGACCCGGCTCCGCCAGAGGATTGCGCAAGTAGCCCTGCAGCGCTGCACCAGACAGGCCAAGCGCAGCGCCAATCAATCCACCCAGGATAGCGCGCGGCAACCGGATCTCGGAAAAGATCAACCACGCACCGTCAGGCCCACCAGGGAAGCCGAACCCGGCCGGTCCGACCAGCAGCGCCGCTGCCGCCGCCAGCACGACCAAAAGCACCAGCCAGGCCAATGGCGCCCGCCCAAACCACGTCATGGCAGCACTGCGATCGGCTTGAGTTTAAGCCGCGCCACGCTTAACCGGTGAACCGCATCCGCAATTCTGGGAGTACCACAGAGCCATAGCGGCATCGGCAGCTCGAGTCCGGCGGTTGCGGCCATCACCCGGGCCAGTGCCGGATGCCGCAGGTTGTCGGAAACAACCGTCCGATAGGTCTGCATGCCCTGTGCCAGCACGACGAGATCGGGCGGCATCACAACAATACTTTCCAGCGCGAGCCGTGCACCCGCACTGAGCGCCCGTCGCGCTGCCTGATTGCCCAGGCCTGCGGCGGCAAGTGCCGCATCGGCGAGACTGCCCGTGCCCGACACCAGACCGTTGACCTGATAAACGATCGCTTCAGGGCGCGCCCTGGCTCCCACGGGCTCGGATGACTGGGCAACCGCGCGATCAAACGTCGCCACAACGGCCTCACCGCGTTCTATCTCGCCAACCGCCTTGGCGACCTGGCGGACAACGCGTCGGATGCCCTCAAAGTCGGTCGCGAATGGCACAAGTTCCAGGCGGTAGCCGAGCCGCGTCAGCAGCGACACTGTCGGTGTTGCTGAGAACGGGCTCGCCAATACCAGGTCAGGTTTCAGCCCGAGAACTTCCTCTGCCCCCCCTGAGATCAGTTTGATCCTGCCCACCCGGTCGGCCACCGGAGACACGTCCCGGTCGGCGGCGAGGCGCGACAACGCGGCAATGCGTTCATGGGGCACGAGATCGAGCAACAATTGATCCGTGCATAGGTTGATTGAGACGATGCGCTGAGGCTTGGTTGCCAGTGCCGGAGCAGTCCCCAGCATCTGCAGTGCTAAAATCGTCGAGACCCAGCGCATCGCCATTGGCAT
>JANNRP010000275.1:0-2646 GCA_031401535.1 Hyphomicrobiaceae bacterium
GCAAACGCCGCCCGATCGCCGCGTGCGGTTGCCGCAAGATAGCCGGTCAGATCTTTCGCAGTGGTTGGCACGGGTTGGAGTGGTTCACTTTCAGGTGCAGGCTTAGTCGTCGCGCTATATGACGCCGCGCATCAAATAGCCTCACGCATTAATGTGCAAGGGGCGGCGATTGCGTTGCACAACGATGATCCGGCGCTGATCAGACTTTAATGTGCGGCTGTTTCTGTAAGGCGACATAGCCGCGGTTCCAGTTTGGCGTGATCAGCACTTCGTTCATGCATACGTGAGCTGGCAATCGCGCGACGTAAAGAATCTGATCGTCGACATCGGTCGACTGCACCATTTTTGCACGATCCTCGGCGCGGACGGGAACGGGCCGCTTATTAAGGATCGGGGTTGCAACTTCTCCGGGACATACAACCGTGGAGCGAATGCCATTTACGCACTCTTCCTTCCATGTTGAGCGAGTGGCTCATGGCGACGACCCCATGCTTCGACGCTGTATAGCCAGAGCCTGATAACGGGCTGATTAAGCGTCCAGCCATTGACGATGTATGAATGAACAGGCCGTCGCGTTGTGCGCGCATCAACGGCAATGCCGCTGTCACGCAATAAAGGGCGCTCGACAGGTTGCCGTGGATCAACTCGTCGACACCTTCGGGTTTGAGTTGCGGCCAACTGCGCCCGGCGATATTGAGCCCGGCATTGTTAACGACGATATCGAGCCGCCCGTAGGTAGACTTGATCCGGCCAACGATGCCTGAGGCCGTGTCTCGTTTCATCAGGTCGCCCGCCTCGATGCGTGCTGCGCCGCCAGCCGCTGTGATGTGGGCTGCCACCTTTCCAAAGGTTCGACGCGACGCCCTGTCAATATGACGATAACGCCTGCCCGGGCCAGCGCGATGGCCGCTGCTTCGCCGATGGCCCGTCACTCAGGCAACTGTCGCTTTGAGGTCTCGCATTGGGTCTCTCCCTTGGAGCATGCGCGGTGGCATTGCGCTCATTCCGCTTGCCGAATGAAAATCAACACCTAAATTGAAGGATATGTGTCACACAGCGTCGGCTGGACTGGTAGTAGCTTGCACTTAGGTTTCTGCCGAAAAGGCAGCGCCGCGCTCCGGTATGGAAGGTCGTAACACCATGATAAAACGAGTAATCAAGGCCATTGGTCTGCCAGCGATCGCGGCTATGCTAACGTCCGGTGCAGCAGTCGCCCATCACGGATGGGGCAGCTATGATGCAGCCAAGGCTGTCACCATTGCTGGCCCGATTGTGACGTCGGTTTACGAGAACCCGCACGCGACGATCACGGTGAAGGCCGCCGACAAGGTATGGACGGTGACGCTGGCGCCAACGTCGCGGATGACCAATCGGGGCGCACTGTCCGATTGGATAGGGGTGGGCAAGGTCGTGACGGCCGTTGGTTACCCGTCAAACGTGACGCCAGATGAAATGCGGGCCGAGCGCATCACGGTGGACGGCAAAACCGTCGAGCTGCGGTGATGCTCGCGGACGCGCCGCAGATATTCATTGCGCTCGAACAGTCGGGTCTGGGCCACACGATCCGGTCGCTGCCGTGGGCCTATCCGTCAGCCAACATCCTGCACATCACGTCGCTCGTGGTGTTCGCCGGCGCTGTCGCAATCATGGATGCGCGGCTGTTGGGCGCGTTCTCAGCCACGCGCCCTGCCGACGTTATCGGCCCGGTCCGCAAATTTGCGATCGCGGCCCTGTGTGTTCAAGTGGCAAGCGGCTTGGTGCTATTTATCGCCGAGGCAAGCCACCTCGTGATGAACTGGGTATTCTTGACGAAAGTGTTCTTGATCGCTGTCGGCGTCGTAAATGCCTTGATGGTCTATCGTCTTGCCGCGCCGGTGATTGCAAATGCCGCGGCCAGTGAAAAACTGCCGGCTGCCGTGCGGTTGTCAGCGGTAATTTCCATTGGCGTGTGGGTCGCGGTGGCGACCCTCGGCCGGTTGATCGCCTACGTTTGAGCCCGAGTAGTCCAATGAGTCATGAGGTCGGATACGGCAACACCGTCGAGGGTGATGCCGTGCAGTGTGCAATCTCCCTTGATAGCCCAGCCTCGCATCACAACTTTGCGAGATTGTACTCGGACACAACGGTGCAGCGTTGTCGAGATGGCTGAAACTACCTAACGTTCAAATGCTTCGGCAAAGGCCATCAATGACAGCACCGGGAGAAACCGCATGACGCTCCGCGAACAGCTCGACGCCTTCCGCGCAGAATGGACCGCGAAGGCGCCTGAAGGGCGTGCGGCGCTATATCAAGCAAAGATTGACGAACAGCGCGCCAGTGGCGTGCTCGAACGAGCGCTGAAACCAGGGGTGGTCGCGCCAGCGTTCGAGCTTCCAGACGCCGGTGGCACGCTGGTTGAGTCGGCAAAGCTGCTGGCGACAGGGCCGGTCATCGTCACGTTCTATCGCGGCGGTTGGTGCCCGTATTGCAATCTGCAGCTGCGTGCCTATCAGTCCGTGCTGACCGAAATTGCCAAGCACGGCGCGCAACTTGTGGCCATTTCTCCACAATTGCCGGACGGGTCGCTCTCGACGGCTAAGGTCAACGAGCTGTCATTTTACGTGCTGAGCGATGTCGGCAATGTCACTGCGCGAAATTTTGGGCTGG
>JANNRP010000276.1:0-1591 GCA_031401535.1 Hyphomicrobiaceae bacterium
TGCCGGCGAGGCTGAAGATTGCGGGAGCCGCGATCGGCGTTTCAATCAGCAAGCGGCGTGCCGTGGCATAGTCGGATGCGTCCTCGAAGGCTGCCCGCATGAGATGTGCCGGGGTCTGGTGCGGCATGCGCCACACCCGGCTTTTATTCACT
Organism: Hyphomicrobiaceae bacterium; assembly: GCA_031401535.1. Lineage (GTDB taxonomy): Bacteria > Pseudomonadota > Alphaproteobacteria > Rhizobiales > Hyphomicrobiaceae > JAKFWF01. Next base: position 153 of record JANNRP010000276.1, read on the forward strand.
GCCCAATCGAGCGCGAATACGCCGCCGCCCGCCCGCCGCATCGGTGCCTGATTGAGTGCTCCCGAGAACCGCCCTGGCGCCATTGCCTGAAGAACGCCGGTATAACCGGGCCATGTGAGCGTCACGAACGGGCCGCTGGCACCTGCAACCGAGGCCGCTAGCACATTGCGGCCAAGGCCCTTGGTGCGCCAATCGAGCACGCGGATAAGGCGCGCGGACGTATGATCGGGACTGGGGCCAACGCGGCAGGTGCAACCCCATTCATAGTTGACCGACAGGAAATAGGCGCCGGGACGCGCCAGCTTGAGGGCGATCGCGTCGATCTCGGCCAGATGCGCGTTGGCGTGGCGCACGAGCCAGGCGCGAGATAGTTTGTCGAGCCCGCGCAACGCGGACGGCGGCACGCCCTTGGTCGCCATATCGAGCAGCGCCTGGGCGCGCGCTGGTTCGGCATCGAGCGTTGCCATCGGAAACTCACGCCCGACACTGAGGACTGGAATGTCAGGTAGTTTTTCGGTTGTGAGCATCGTGGTTGGCGGAGTTCGCTGTTGCATCGAGGGTCAGATTGCTTTCATTGTTGTTTATGAACTTTGTTCATATCTGATGGAATACTGCGGCGCTTTGATGGCCGAGCCCCGCCACGAAGACGAGCTTAACCCGCTTCTATTCCCAGCTTGATTGATCCTCGCACCATATACGCGCCCCCAGCGTCAACATTCTCAACGTGAGCCGCTTGACGTGTCAGCCCCTGTCACGTATCCGATAGCGATCGTCGAGCAGTCAATCGCTCGTCAGGTTGGATTGCGGGAGTAGCTCAGCTGGTTAGAGCGCCGCCCTGTCACGGCGGAGGCCGCGGGTTCAAGTCCCGTCTCTCGCGCCATCCAATCTCTCATTGAACACACTCAGTGCCGCGGCCGCTAGAGCAGAAACGCTGCTCCGGTCGCAAGTGCCGTTTGTGTCTCTTTTCTCCCCTGCTTGCCTCTCACCGGGGTCGCGTCGGCAGGGTATATGCGACTGGCGTGGCTCACCGCTTGGACGCGATATCGGCCCTCGCACGATCCGCACGCTTCAATCGGTAAGAAGCTGTGCGGGCTCGGCCGGGAAGGCAGGCTGAGAGGATGGCGCGATGTGCGGGAATAGCCGATGTGATACAGGCGCAGGACAATCCCTTCTACAGCAGCCCCAACGCCGTGAGTTTGCTGCGCAAGCCTATGGCCGCTGCCTGCAGTTGGTCAGGCAGAACTGACCGCAGCACAAGTTGTGTGCAGGGCCGGTTATCGCGGATTGTCGGATAGCTGCCCATGGCGACCTCGGGGAAATCTTTTTGGTGAGCACCGAACATTTCCGCAATCGCGCCTTCCGGGTGACTGAGATCGATGGCGACGCTCTGCATCTTGACACCGGTGTCGAGCAGCGGGGTCACCGCGTCGAGCATCACC
>JANNRP010000277.1:0-2799 GCA_031401535.1 Hyphomicrobiaceae bacterium
GGCGGTACGTTGACGATTCGTTCAGCGGTTGCCCGCGGCACCACCGCGATCGTGCATCTGCCAGCAGAACGCATTTCAGTGCGAAATTCCGAGGCAGCGTAGGCTCAGTCTGTGAACCTGCCCGTGTTGCTGACTGCTGCAGCGAGCGTCGATGCCAAGGGCCGCTCAGAGGCAATTTATGCTGGTGACGTAATCGGTATTGCGCAACGTTGTCCAACGTCAGTCGATTTTCGTGTTTGGCGAGCGACTACTCATTCCACCTGCCCCTGATTACCCTAGGCACTGGTGGCCCGTGGCGCTGTGCCTAGTCGCGTGATCATGTCACGTGCAATGCGAACGCTACTTGTTGGTAACGCCGATTTTTATCAGTCCTTGCTCCACCAACGGGGATAGAAGGGCCGTCGCCGTACAGCGCCAAAAAAATTCAAATGGTGGCATCTGTTTTTATAAAACGCAATCGTGTAATATTATGAGGCAATAACAAGAAATCTTTTTACTATAAAATTATTGGAAACCGAAAAGTAGTTCTGTAGTGGCGTTGCTACTAATCTAGTTAAGAGCAAATTTCCCCTCATTGATGCATCGTTACGGCATTGAAAGTGTCAGGCAATGCCAGGGGTACAGTGAGATGGGTTTGATGGGAACACAGATGGAGACTGATAGACTCGCCTCAATAAGCTTCGAGCAAGCACTGACTGGCAGTCTGCGGGACTACCGTATGCCCGAAGGTTCGGACCTCATCGGGCGCGTGGCTCCCTTCTTCGATTGGCAGGATCTTCGCCGTCAGTCGGGCCTCTGGCCGTATGCAAAGTCAACGACCACGGCACCTAAGACCCGCTGCACAGCAATGTCTGACAACGGACTGGAGCATGCTGGAGTAAACTTCGCGTCACAAGACTACCTCAGCCTGTCGTCACATCCCGACGTTAAAAAGGCGGCAGTACGCGCAATCCAAGAATATGGAGTGCATAGCGCTGGCTCGGCGGCACTGCTGGGTAATACAAAGCACTCGCTGGAGTTGGAGCGAGTTATTTCAAGTTTCCTGCATGATCGCCCTGTGGTGCTATATCCGACAGGATGGTCGGCTGGTTTTGCCGCTGTCCAAGGGATTGTTCGCCCCAATGATCACGTCGTGATGGACGTGCTCGCTCATTCATGTCTTCAGGAAGGCGCTCGCGCGGCTACCCAGAACCTGCACTACCATGGCCATCTGAATATCCAGGGCCTGGAGCGGCGACTGCGAAAGATCCGTGCGCACGACAACCAAAATGGTATTCTTGTGGTAACCGAAAGCCTGTTTTCCATGCATTCGGACACACCAGATATACGCGCTTTGCGTATGATTTGTGATGAGTACGATGCAACTCTACTTGTTGATTGTGCTCATGATCTTGGCTGTATCGGCGATGATGGCCTTGGCCATATTGGCCTCCAGAATATGCTCAATGACGTCGATATCGTGATTGGCAGCTTCTCAAAGACGTTTGCGGCAAATGGTGGATTTGTTTCTGTAAAGACAAGGGCCGCTGCTGAATATCTGAAATACTTCAGTGCAACGCAAACATTCTCGAATGCCCTGTCACCGGTACAGGCAGCATCCGTATTGGCGGCATTCGAAATTGTTCGATCAAGTGAAGGTGTGGACCGTCGCAAGAGATTGATGAATAATATCATCAGTTTGCGCTCTGAGATGGGCAAGGTTGGTCTCGAGACGTTGGGTGATCCGTCGGCGATCGTGCCGGTCCGCGTCGGTGCTGAAGGTCTAGCCCGCATTGCGTCGCGTAACCTCACTCAGATGGGCGCCATCGCGAACCTGGTTGAGTATCCAGCGGTGCCACAAGGCGGTGCTCGTTTCCGGGTCCAGGTGATGGCGGATCACAGCAGGGAAGAAATTGCGATTTTTGTTAAGTCGATGCTTGAAGCAATGCGGACAGCTGATATTGAATGGCGCTCGATCCGTGAACGTGGTCGTGATGCATTGCACGGCTTGCATACGAGTGATGACGCCGTCACCACAACAAGGGCGGCTTGAAATGTTTGGGGACGAGCGCTGAGCAAGCGCTGCATCCCAATCCATGGCCAACGTATGATGCTCGAAATAGGCCCTCCCAGATCATGGGAAGGCCTATTTCTGTCGTGGCTTGGTAATCCCGCAGAGGTTATGACCTGTGACCTGGGCCCCAATCATCCCCCAGTCAGAGTGAGAGTCCTGGGTTGAAGTTTTGGCTCGTGGCGGTCGTGGTGACAAGGCCCAGTTTTTGGGCTCGAAACTCTTCCGGCGCACGCTCGGCCAGTGGCGACAGTGACGCTCGTCGCGGTTTTCGGCAGATTTGCGGCTGGCAGACGTCGATAGGGCGCGGTTCTGGCCCGCATTATCCCTCAAGCAGACGCAATTCGGCTGCGGGCGAGATACAGGTTGGCGAGCGCGAGCAGCGCGAACACCTGTGCGCCGTTCTTGGCGATGCCGCGATAGCGGACGCGGCGATAGCCGAACTGGCATTTCATGACGCGGAACACGTGCTCGATCTTGGCGCGGATTTTCCCAAACCGGCGGTTGCGGCGCCGCTGCGCTGTAGTCAGCGGGCGGCCCGGTTTGGCTTTCGCCTTCACCGCCCACAACACGCCCGCCTCTTCCGCAGCGCGCTGCTTGGCGTCGCTCGCGTAGCCCTTGTCGCCGTACACGGCACGGTCGTCCTCGCGGATCAGATTGTCCATCACCTTCGCGTCGTGAACGCTGCCCGTCGTCACGCCCGCCGTGTGCACGAGCCCGCTCTTTGCATCGACGCCGATGTGCGCCTT
>JANNRP010000278.1:0-2411 GCA_031401535.1 Hyphomicrobiaceae bacterium
TCGCGCTCAGCCCTTCACCCGCAGATGATAGCCGCCGCGCGCGCGGTAACCGAGACGGCTGTAGAGCGCTTGGGCAGGTGCGTTATGCGCTAAGGCCTGCAACGCCGCCGTCCGGCAGCCGCGCTGCGCCGCCCACGCTTCGAGGCCCCGCATGACACTGCTTGCAGCACCGGTACCACGCGCGTCGGCGACAGTCGCGACGCACTCTGCGATTACAATGTCGCCGGTCGGGACGGCAAGCGCCGTTGCTACAATCCGGCCACCGCGACGCAGCGCACAGAACGCGGCATCCTTGGGTACGCGCTCCAGGATCTGGGGCGCGATCCGACGCCGCTCGGGCGTAATGACGCTGGCGTAACACTCAAACCAATCAGGCGTCACTGTTGCGTCACAGGTAACGCCGTCAACGGCCGCCGCCGCCTCGATTGACTTGACCAATGTAATGCAGGGGTCGTTGATCCGATAGCCGCGTGCCTCGAGCCGCTTGTCGAGGTTGCTGGGCGCGGCCACATCCGACACCTGGAACATTGTTTTAACACCACGGCTCGCATAGCGCCGCTCAGCCTCGTCGATCGCGGTCTCTAGATTCGTGCCTCGAAACGCCAGCGCAGACACTGAATTCGCGCGCTGCGAACCACCGTCCGAGTACCGCCACAGCCAACCCTGCAGATCGGCCGTCTCCAGCGCCGGCCACGCGTTGACGCCGGCCCGCTCAATGCGCAGCAGCAATTGCACGTCCAGTCCCATGCGATGACGATGCTCCCACAAGCCTGCGCACATTTGCTCAGGTCAGTGTCGGCCCGCAAGGGGTGCCTGCAAACGCACTGTGCCCGGGACATCCTGGCGAAGGTTGGCCCGGGCACAGAACGTAACGCACGGGCTCAGTTCACGCGCTGCTCGAGCCCGTATTCCTGCATCTTGCGGTAGAGTGTCGATCGACCGATGCCAAGGCGTTTGGCGACTTCGGTCATGTGGCCCCGATAGCGACCAAGCGCCAACCGGATCATATCGGCTTCAACGGCATCAAGCTGACGCACGTCGCCGCTTTCCGTAATAACGGGAATGCCAAGCGCACTGGCTTGCCCAGCCGTCTTGATCTCGACCGTCTGCGGCACCGTGTTTTCGGCACCTAAAAGTGCCGGCCCCGTATAGGCAGCCGCCTTCTGTAGGACCGTCGGCGCCTCCGGCATGATGGCCGTAAAGCCTTCGACATGGGCTGCGATCTGCGGGAACTCGTTGACCGTCAGCATCGGGCCGTCGGCCAGCACGATGGCGCGGAACACGGCGTTTTCAAGTTGGCGCACATTACCTGGCCAGCTATAGCTGCGCAATAAACGCAGCGCATCTTCCGAGAAGCCGTTCACCCGCTTGCCTTCTTCCGCAGCGAACCGCGCAAGGAAGTGCATGGCCAATTCCTTGACGTCGCCCAGGCGCTCACGCAGCGGTGGTATCCAGACCGGGAACACGTTGAGGCGATAATAGAGATCCTCGCGGAACTTGCCTTCCTTGACCAGTTGGATCATGTCGCGATTGGTCGCCGAGATCAGTCGGAAATTGACTTTGACCGGTTTCTTCGAGCCGACCGGGTCAATCTCGCCTTCCTGCAGCGCACGCAGTAACTTGACCTGCGCATCAAGGGGCAACTCGCCAACCTCGTCGAGGAACAGCGTACCACCGTCAGCTTCCTGGAACTTGCCAATCCGCTTGTCGGATGCACCCGTGAAGGAGCCTTTTTCGTGGCCGAACAGCGTGCTCTCAACGAGATTTTCAGGGATCGCGCCGCAATTGACAGTGATGAACGGGCGCCCCGCACGCTCGCTTTCGCCCTGGATGGCGCGTGCAATCAGCTCCTTGCCGACGCCGCTTTCGCCTTCGATCAGCACGGGGATGTTCGAGGCCGCAGCGCGCTTGCCGAGAGAGATGACGCGAGCCATGGCGTCACCTTCCACGATCAGGTCGGAGAAGGTCAGGGTGCCTTCGACCTTCTTTTTGATCCGCACGATTTCGACGGCCAGTGCCTCGATCTTGAGCGCACTCTTGATCGAGACTTCGAGACGCTCAGGACTTGCCGGCTTGATCACGAAATCGGCGGCACCCGCACGCATCGCACCAATCGCGGTATCAATCGAGCCGTGGGCCGTCTGAACGATGATGGGTGGAATGCCGGGCTTCGCCTGCAACCGGTCGAGAACGCCCATACCGTCCAGGCCAGCCATCACGAGGTCGAGCAGAACGAGGGAGATCGTGGAACGCTCGGGGCCTTCGAGGATCGCGACTGCCTGCTCGCCGGAGGTGACGGTGCGGACGTCGAAGCCGAGACGTTTGATGGTTTCTTCAAGAATACGACGCTGAACGGGATCGTCATCGACGATCAATACGCGCTTGGACATGAGGCACTCGACTGACGCAAC
>JANNRP010000279.1:0-16560 GCA_031401535.1 Hyphomicrobiaceae bacterium
TGCCATGCGCACCACATTCAAAATTCCAGCCGCCGCCCCGAGCATGAAAAACAGGATGAATAACCAGGGCTTCTGATTACCCAGCCAACGATCTAAAGCCCATCCAATGGCGCCGCCAACAACGATGCCGCCAATCAGCTCCGTCGAGATCCGCAAGGCTCTCGACATGGCAGCGCCTTTTTCTGCTCTCTGCGCGGCGGAACGTACGTCCGTCACCGGATGTCGGCCCTTCGCTGCATTGAGCTTCGTGCCTATGTCGGACGCGCGCTGCTCGAAAGCGGCTCGGTCCGCGGCACTGATCCCATCGCGGGACGAAGGCTGGCTCTTGTCATCGTTGGACACGGAGCCACTGTTCCTTCATTCCGGACAGGAGGACGTTCGATCACCAAACCTCATCAACTGTGGCGTTCTATAGTCAGCCCCGTCGGCGGGTGTCAAGGAAGCCTGGATGAGGTTGCCGGGCTGGGAGGTATGGCGAAACCGCGCAGGGCCTTCGACGAACCTCTCTATCTGCCAGATCAGTCGGCTGGGCAGCTACCACTCAAACGATGCGACGACTGATGCAGATGGGCATAGTTTATTAAGGCTGTATCGATAAACTCAGGCGCTGGAGACCTATCCAGTGACCGTATTCGACATCCTTTTCTGGTTCCTGATCTTGATGCTAGGCGTCGTCGCATTTGCGATCGAAGCTGGTCTCGCCACGCGCCACCGGAAAGCGGTGTTCACGACGATGTTTACGCTCGTGGCAGCGGCTGGCTATTTAATGATTGGTGGCGAGGGCCGTGTTTCCGAGCGATTCGGTGGCATTGCAGTCGTCGAGGCAGCCATTCCGCGTGTCGATCTGTCTGGAATCGCACGACCGGATGGGCAAATGATCACGCCGACCGCAGCTAAGGCCGCCGCTAACGATACCGCCGCGGCACGGCGCGAACGCTACATGCGCAATCCCGCACCGTTCATGGATTGCGATACATGTCCATCTGTCATCCCCGTACCGAACGGCACGTTCAAGATGGGCTCAACTCCGCAAGAACCAGGGCGTAGTGAGGTCGAGGGGCCGGTCACTGTGACCATTTCGGAACCATTTGCTGTCGGTCGCTATGAGGTCACGCGCGACCAGTTCGCAGCGTTCGTCGGCGATACCACGGGCGAAGTTAGTTCGGGATGCCTAGTCAGTGGGCAGCGTAATGAGGCCGCGAGCTGGCTGCGCCCGGGGTTTGAGCAAAATGGCCATCACCCTGTGGTTTGCGTCGCTTGGCGTGATGCCAAGGCTTATACTGTCTGGCTAACCAAAAAGACTGGCAAAAAATACAGACTGCTCAGTGAATCGGAGTGGGAATATGTGGCGCGTGCTGGCTCCAGAACGGCGTTCTGGAGCGGCGGGCCGTTGGGTGCATCGCATGCCAACTTCAATAAGAGCCGCGACGGCACTATTCCGATTGGTTATACCGCCGGCAATCAGTTCGGGGTTTTCGACGTTCATGGCAACGCCTGGGAGTTGGTCGATGACTGCTGGAACCCTGACCTCAGCTTCAATCCACTTGACGGACGTGCAACGCAGTTGCGCGGCGATTGCGCCTCACGTGTCATCAAGGGCGGTGGTTGGGACAGTACTGCCAGTCAGTCCCGTGCCGGGGCACGGGCGACCCTCGGGTCAGGTGCATCGGCCAATACGGTTGGGTTCAGGATCGCCCGCGAGCTGGAGTAACCGCCTCCCGCACCCTAGCTTGCTTCGCGGAACTGCTCTGCTGTTGCAAGATCGACGGACACCAGTTGCGACACACCCTTTTCGCTCATAGTGACGCCGAACAACCGATCGGTCCGCGCCATCGTCATTGGATGATGCGTGATCACCAGGAACCGGGTCTCGGTTTCGGAGGCCATCTTTTCCATCAGCGTGCAGAAACGGTCGACGTTGGCATCGTCGAGGGGGGCATCCACCTCGTCGAGCACACAGATTGGCGAGGGGTTGGTTAGGAACACGGCAAAGATCAGGGACATTGCCGTCAAAGTCTGCTCACCACCCGACAGCAGTGACAGGGTGGCTGGCTTCTTGCCAGGGGGCTTGGCGATGATCTCAAGGCCGCCCTCCATAGGGTCGTCGCTCTCGATCAGTTCCAGACGCGCCTCGCCACCACCAAACAGCGTTGTGAACAGTCGCCGGAAATGACCATCGACGAGGGTGAACGCCTCCATCAGGCGCTTCTTGGCCTCGCGGTTAAGTTGGCCGATGGCGCCACGCAATTTGGCAATGGCTGCTTCGACGTCACGCTTTTCGGCATCGATCGTCTCGACCTGGGCTTGCAGGACCTGCAACTCGTCGTCGGCTGCCAGATTGACGCCACCGAGCCGCTCTCGATCCGCTTTCAGTCGAGTGAATTGACGATCAATCTCTATGACCGTCGGCAGCTTCGCCGCGGGCGTCAGTTCGGCCAGTATCAGGCAGTCATCGGGGGCTACGTCCAATGTCTCCCGAATTTTGCGAGCCTGGTCCTGTCGTCGAGCGCGAGCGCCGTCCAGTCGGGCCTCGATACGCGCCCGGCTTTCGCGCTCGGTGGAGACTGTCGCTTGCGCAGCACGAATGGCCTGAACTGCCGCACGCAGGGCCGTTTCTGCAGCGACCAGGGCGTCGGCAGCCGCTCGGCGCTCGGTCTCTGCCGCAGTTATCGCGTTTATCAATTTCTGGCGCTGGGCGGAAATCTTCTCTGGCAGCGCACGCAAGGCGGCAAGCTCGGCGACGGCCGCCGCATGACGTGTCTGAAGCGCTCCGATCTGCTGCGCCGCACCAACCCGACGCGACGCCCATCGGTCGACTTCGGCGCTAAGCGCAGCGAAGCGCTCGGCTGAGCGCCGACGATCCCGCTCGGCGGTCGCAATCCGGGCCTTGATCTCGGCAACGGTGAGACGGAGGTGCTCCGCTTCGGCTTGGGCCGCGGATAACTGCGGTTCCAAATCCTCCGCGACGTCAAGCAACTCGAGCGTAGTCTCGATTTCCAGTTGCCTTTCGCTGGCCTCCATCAGAGCATCGTTGGCGCGCTCGCGGGCCTCGGAGACCGACAGCAGGCGGGCCTCCGTTTCGCGTGCTGCCGCCTCGATCACCGTCAGTGCGGCGCGCGTGCGTGACAACTCGGCCTGGGTGTCTCGCCAGCTCTGCCGTAGGCGGCGCTCGCTTGACTCAGCAACGGCATGTGCATCCGTTGCTGCGCGCTCTGCTGCGACAGCATCGTCGGCAGATTCGAGAACACTCGAGGCCTGCGCCTCGAGGTCGGCCAAACGGTTTTTCTGGGCCAACCGCTGAGCTGCGGCCGTCGGTGCGTCCGCAGCAGCAACGTAGCCATCCCACCGCCAGAGATCACCCTCGCGCGATACTAGCCTTTGACCTGGCTTCAAGGCCGGTTGCAGGCGATGGCCAAGTGCTTTGTTGACGACGCCGATCTGACGCAGTCGCCGGGTGAGTTCCGGCGGCCCCTTAACGCGATTGAACAGCGGCTCGGCACCCTCGGGCAACCCAGCATCGTCAGCCGAGGGATCAATCCGGCGCCAGTAAACAGGTGCCTCTGGCGACAAGGCAGCATCGAGGTCATCGCCAAGAGCGGCACCAAGCGCCGTTTCGTAGCCTGAGGCGACTTTCAGCGTGTCGACGATTGGTGGCACGTCGTCGTCGCGGATGGAAATCAGCAGCGAGGCGAGCGTCGACAGTTCGGTGCGTACCTCGCTGGCAGCCAGCGTCGCTTTCAGCGCGGCATTGCGAACCGCTTTTGCATCTGCAGCAGCAATTCGCACGATATCTTCGGCGGCGAGCGTTTCGGCTTCGATGTCACCGAGCGTTGACATCAGCGCTTGGCCGTTGGCCTGCGTCTGGGCCAGCGCTTGCGCGTCGGGAGCTTTTGTCGTGATGTCGCGATGCTGGGCGTCGAGGTCGGCGATGTGTCGCTGTAGCTTCGCCGTTGACTGCGTGACGTCGGCCAGCGCGGTCTCAAGTGTTTTGCGCCGGGCCCTGTTCTCGAATGCGGCGTGGCTCAACCGATTGACTTGCACTTCAGCCGCAACGAGGTTTGTTTCTGCGGTCTTCAAGGTAACCAAAATCTGTTCGTCGTCGGAACTGGCAACCGTCGTGGCGGCTTCGAGGGTATCGCGCTCACGCGTCAGGCGCTCCAGGGTTTCGGTCGCTTCGGCAATCAGAGCTTCTTCGCGCGCCAAATCTGTTGCCAGCTGCGAGGCACGAACTTCAATCTCCTGTTGCCGGGTAGCGGAACGGGTGGCTTCGGCCTCGAAATTGTCTTGCTCGATCTTCAATCGGGCCAGCACGGCGCCTCGCGTTGCCTCGCTGTCGCGTAACGGCGGCATGCGCTCGGCAAGCTCCGCCTCAATGCGGGTGGCTGCGGCCTCGGCCTGGGTCGCGATGCCTAATGTCGACAACGTCGCCAGCAGCGTCGCCTCCTCAGCCTCAACCTGGGCGTGTGCCTCGGCCCAGGTGACATGCAACAACAGCGCTTCGGTGCGTCGGATTTCACCGGACAATTCCTTGTAACGCTTGGCTTGCCGAGCCTGCCGCTTCAGGCCCTCGACCTGCGTTGCGAGTTGACCGACGACATCGCCAAGCCGCGCCAGGTTGGTTTCGGCGGCCTTGAGGCGTAATTCGGCTTCGTGGCGACGGCTATGCAAGCCTGCGACGCCGGCCGCATCTTCGAGTACTCGACGGCGCTGCTCGGGCTTGGCGTTGACCAATTCTGCAATCTGCCCTTGGCGGACGAGGGCTGGCGAGCGCGCGCCGGTTGCTGCATCCTCGAACAGCAGTTTGACGTCACGGGCGCGGGCGTCGCGACCATTGATTCGGTAGGCCGACCCTGCCTCACGCTCGATGCGGCGGGTAATTTCAATGGTATCGCTGCCGTTGAATTCTGCTGGCGCTTGACGGGTGCTGTTGTCGAGAAAAATCGTCACTTCGGCCCAGTTGCGAGCGGGTCTCGTATTCGTCCCTGAGAAAATAACGTCGTCCATTGCAGCGGCGCGCATGGATTTGTGACTGGATTCGCCCATCACCCAACGGAGGGCTTCGAGCAAGTTTGATTTACCGCACCCGTTCGGCCCGACAACGCCTGTCAGACCTCTTTCAATTATCAGTTCGGTTGGCTCGACAAACGACTTGAAGCCCAGCAGCCGGAGGCGGTTCATATGCATGACGGACGCCTCCCCCTTAAAAGGCTGACAGTGATCATCGCTAAATCAACGAGCGACCGAGACAGGTACTCCTGCTACGCGACCGGCAAGGTCGGCATCCACCAGCTCGCGAATCTGGCCCATTTCCAACGTGCCCTTAACGAGGCGGCCCTGAACAAAGAAATTCGGCGTACCCACGATCCCGAGCGTGCGCCCCCTTTCCTTCATTGCAGTCAACCCCGCGATCATGCTCTGATTCTGGTAGCAGGCGTCAAAGTCCCCGCGCGTCATCCCCACCTGTGATGCAATCTTGAAGATCGGATCACGCCGCACGTCCTGGCTCACCCATACGGACTGCTGGTTGAGAAACTTTTCATAGAGCACCAGTTGCTTATCGGGTGGCGCGCATCTGAGAGCGATCGACGCAGCGCCCGATTGGAAGCCGATTGGAAAATCTCTGATAATCAACCGCACTTTTCCGGTGTCGATGTATTCTCGTTTCAAGATCGGAAAAATGTCGCTTTGGAATTTGCGGCAATAGGGACAGGTCAGCGACGCATACTTGACGATGGTGAATGGCGCATCGATGCGACCGACCGATAATTCTGGCAGTTCATTGGCCGGTTTCATGATTTCGGTGATGGTCGGACTGCTGATCACCTCGCGCCCGCCAACGACTGCGGTTGTTGCGTCAGCAAATGGATTGAAGGCGGGCTTATCCCCCGTTGATCCGGTTGTGAGGGGATCGCCGCTGGTTGCAGAAATACCAGTCGCATCTGGCTGCAATAGTGTCTCCGATGCACACCCGCCGAGCAGACCTGCGAGCAGCGCAACCACCGCCAGATTGCGCCAAGTAGCACCCAGTGTCAGGCCTGCCATCGCCTCAAGCCGCTTTCAACAATGGCTCAATTGCCTTCTCGAATCCGGTGACTGTTGGCGCGTCAGTGTATCGACGGCCATTGATAAAGAACGACGGTGTCGAGGACACCCCAAATTTTTCCGAACCGCGTTCGCGGACGGCCGTCACTTGGTCGAGCAGCTTCTGATCGGTCAGGCACTTGTCGAAGCTATCCTGAGTAAACCCTGCCTGCTTGGCAATTTCAAATAGCTTTGGCACCGGGTTGGTGCGAACGAACGCCCAATCCTCTTGCTTGGCAAACAACACGCCCAGCATATCTGTCGTCTTGGCCATGTCCGTGCCGCCTGAGCAGCGGGCAAGCATCGCCGCCGCCGCAGCAAGGTTATCGAGCGGGAATTCGCGTAGAACAAAACGTACCTTGCCGGTGTCGACATACTTGGTCTTCAGCTCCGGCAGCACCTTGTTGTGGAAATTGGCGCAGTGACCGCAGGTAAGCGATGCATACTCGACAATGGTAATTTTGGCATCTTTCGAGCCGAGCACAATGTCGGCAAGATCGCCCGCTTTCATGAGCTCATCGACGGAAACTTCGGCGCTTGCCGGAGGCTTACGCTGCGCGAAGGCCGATGAGACGGATAGCAGTGCGGAGGTAGCGCCAATACCAGCAAGTAGTGCGCGGCGAGAAACGGTTGATAGAAACATTGTCACGATTGTGAAACTCCTGTGCACACCCTGCACGATGGCATCGGGTTGATCATCACTGACTGCCTATTTAGGCAATTCGGCGCTGAATGCCAACTGAATGGCGCCTACAGCTAACTATCACGATTGTTTGTGGCCAGTGTTTTGGCGCCTTTTCTCGGCACGAATACTGGCTTCCAAATTGGCCAGCGCAAGGCGCAGCGGCTTGTCGTCGATTGCGGCAATGGCAGCGGTTGGCGGTGCATCGTCCAGTGGTGGCGCGGCATCCACGGACGTTGCGGTTCGCACGACAGGCGCTTGCACGAGCCGCAGCCCGGCGACCGCGCTATAGCCGAAATAGGCATTGATCCGGTCGATCAACTGGCGTGAACGGTAGCTCACATCCAGTGCACGCACGGGTTCCACCCGCAGCATAAGCGTCGCGCCCGGGCGGCCACAATCACCCTCCTCGGACGCCGATTGCTGGTCGACGCCGCGCGCCCACTTTAGACGTTCGGGCGCGGTATACGCTGCGATATCGGGGCCAACGATGGTTGCCCAGTCAGTCAGCAGGGTGGCGGCGGAAAAGCCGTATTTTTGGAACACTCCTTGGGTGAGCTTTGGCACAAACGACCCAAGGCTACGGCCTTTGTAGCCCACGTGACTCAGTTTGCCCTGTGCCCGCGATGGCCGTTGCGGCATTCGCATGGGACTGCGCACAAGACTGCTTCGGGCCAACGCATGGCTAGGTGACGATTTGCTCACAGGACTTTTTCCGAATGTCGTGTTCAGCTATGTTGATGGTTCCTAGCATTAGCGGACTGATTCGGGGCAGGGCGCGGAGGGTGGGCTTTGACAGCTGTGGCGCAATCGCAACGCAAAGCGGTCAGGACGAAGCTGGAAGGGACGACGATCCCTGCGAGGCTACTCTATTGGTATGATCGCGAGCGTCGACAATTGCCATGGCGCTATGCCCCCGGCGTGACCGCCGACCCCTATCGGGTTTGGCTCAGCGAGATAATGTTGCAGCAGACGGTTGTGAAGGCTGTTATTCCGTTCTTTGAGAAGTTCACCACCCGTTGGCCAACAGTCAAGGCGCTCGCCAAAGCTGATCTTGACGATGTCTTAGCCGCCTGGGCAGGGCTTGGGTACTACAGCCGTGCGCGCAATCTACATCGGTGCGCCGAGATTGTGGTAGCCGATCACAACGGGGCGTTTCCACGTGACGAAGCGACATTGCGCAGTCTACCGGGTATCGGGCCTTATACTGCGGCGGCGATTGCGTCGATCGGACATGGTGATAAGGCGACGCCGGTGGATGGCAACGTCGAGCGGGTGGTAACGCGTCTGTTTGCTATTGAAGATGAGTTGCCTGGGTCAAAGCCGACCCTAAAGCGTCTGGCTGCCACCCTGACTCCGGAGTTGCGCGCCGGCGATTTCGCCCAGGGTTTGATGGATTTGGGAGCAACAATTTGTACGTCGCGACGACCGTCATGCTTGATGTGCCCGCTCCATACTGAGTGCAAGGCTCACATGCTTGGCCTCGAAACCACTTTGCCGCGCCGGGCCGCAAAAAGTATTCGGCCGGTGCGCTTTGGTCATGCGTTTCTGGCCTTGCGCGAGGATGGGCATGTGCTGTTGCGGCAAAGAGCGGAAACCGGATTGCTAGCTCGGATGATCGAGGTGCCGTCGGGTGAGTGGCTGGACGAGATGCCTAGTCTGAACGACGCCATGCGGGCAGCGCCCGTGCGCGGTGACTGGTGGCAGGTGCCAGGGACCGTCGTACATCTATTCACGCATTTCCGGTTAGAACTCAACATCCACGTAGCCGTGGTGCCTGTCGATAGCGCCTTGACGTTCTGGGCGGATGCAGCCCGCTGCCGATGGGTGGCGCGACGCAATCTCGGCAACGAAGCGTTACCCAGTGTAATGCGAAAAATCCTGGCGCACGCATTGACAGAGGTCTGACTCGTTGCCGGAGTACGTGGTCGTGCTAGATGGCGTCACATGAATATTTCAATCATCGTTGCGGTGGCAGAGAACGGTATCATCGGCCGCAACGGACAGATGCCTTGGCGCTTGTCGTCGGATTTGAAGTCGTTCCGGCGCATAACGATCGGCAAGCCGGTTATCATGGGCCGCAAGACATTCCAATCGATTGGTAAACCGCTGGATGGGCGGGCGAATATTGTTATTACCCGAGATACAACCTTCGCACCCGATGGCGTGACTACGGCAAATTCCATCGAGGTCGCTATCGCGACGGCCCGCACCCTGGCCCAAGCGAGTGGGGCAGCCGAGATCATGATTATTGGCGGCGCAGAGATTTATTGCGCTGCACTTCCATACACCAATCGCATCTACCTGACGCGCGTGCATGCGCAACCACAGGGTGACACAAGTTTCATTGCGCCGTCCGGTGGCGGCTGGAACGAAGTGTCTTCGTTGATATTGCCCAAGGGAGAGCGCGACGATTTTGCCTGCAGATTGATCGTACTGGAGCGATCAAAACAAGTAATGGCGTCTTGAACTAGTAGCGGTTCCTTACCACACTCCATGCACAAGTTTGCGCGGGCTACCGGCCTAGCCTATAAGCCAGGAAGAATCTGCCGACCGATCCCGAACAATGAGCGAGCGACAGTCGGTGCCATGCCGTGGCGGACTTGATGCCGCACAGCGCTGACTAAATAGTCGAATGGTGTATTGTTAACGATGAGGCCTGACACGTATGCCTTGGAATAACCAGAATGGCGGCGGCTGGAAAAGCGGCGGCGGCGGTGGCGGCGACAACAAGGGCGGCGGACCTTGGGGTAGCGGCGGCGGCGGGCCGTGGGGTGGCGGCGGTCAGGGCGGCGGTAATAACCAGCAGCCCGATCTCGAAGCGATCCTGAAGCGCGGTCAAGATAAGTTGAAACAATTCCAGCAGGGGTCTGGGCTTCCAGGCCCGCTGCTACTACTTCTTGGCGCCTTGGCAACCGCGTTTGTTGCGTTCTATGCCTTCACGTTTCGCGTTAATCCCGATCAGTTGGGCGTGGTGATGCGGTTCGGACAATTCGTGCGGCAAGAGGGGCCGGGCTTGCATTTCCGGTTGCCGTTCCCCGTTGAAGAAGTTCGTCTGCCAAGCGTGACCCGGCAGAACATCATCGAAGTTGGCAAGCGAATCAGTAGTGGCTCTGCGGCCGGCCGGGGTGCGGCGGCGAACGACAGCAGCTTGATGCTGACGGGCGATGAGAACATCGTCGATTTAAGTTTCGTCGTCTATTGGCGCATCAGGCCCGAAAAAGTGCAGGACTTTCTATTCAACATTCAAAATCCCGAGCTGACAGTTCGCGAAGTGGCAGAAAGTGCCATGCGCGAAGTGGTTGGCCAGTCTAATCTGCAGCCGTTGCTGACGGAGGGTCGGCAGAAGACCGAAGCGGCCGTACAGAAGCTGATGCAGGATGTGCTCGATTTTTACGGGTCCGGTATCAAGATTGACCAAATCCAGTTGCGCGAGGTTGATCCGCCGGCTCAGGTGATCACGGCGTTCCGCGACGTACAGGCTGCCCGTAACGAGCGCGACACGCTGCAACGGCAAGCGCAAACCTACGCTGATAGGATCATTCCGGGTGCCAAAGGTGAGGCAGATCGCATTCTAGCCGGTGCCCAGGGCTATCGCGACCAGACGGTCGCGGAAGCAACGGGCCAAGCCTCGCGCTTCGTGAAAATCTACGACGAATACAAAAAGGCGCCCGATCTGACCCGCCAACGCATGTTCCTTGAAATGCAGGAGCGTGTGTTGAACGGTGCCGACAAGATTATTCTGGACAACAAGGGCGGCGGTGTCGTCCCGTATCTGCCGCTTGATCAACTACAGCGCCCGCGTAAACCGGAAGGCACAAACTGATGCGCACGTTTCTAGCAACTCTGATTGTGCTGCTGGGCATTGCCGCCGGTGGTGTCTATGCGTCGGCATTCATTGTTCATCAAAACGAGCAGGCGCTTGTGTTGCGGTTCGGTGAAGTGAAACAGGTCGTGGTCGCTCCGGGCCTGAAATGGAAGCTGCCGTTCGTCGATACGGTTGAGTTCCTGGACAAACGTATTCTTGATCTTGAGACTGCCGAGCAGGAAGTCTCGATGTCGGATCAAAAGCGGCTGATCGTCGATGCTTTCGCGCGCTATCGCATCACCGATCCATTGTTGTTTTTCCAAAACGTCCGCGATGAGCGGCGGGTCAAAGTAGTGCTTGGACCGCTGATCGACTCGGCGATCCGTCGTGTGCTCGGCGGTGCCACGTTGCAGGATGTGGTGAAGGACAAGCGCGAGATACTGATGAAGGACATCGCTACCCAAGTGAACCGCGAAGGAAAGGACTACGGCGTCGAAGTCGTCGACGTCCGCATCAAACGTGCTGACCTGCCACAGCAGAATCTGGCCAGCGTGTTTAACCGAATGACGGCAGATCGTATCCGCGAGGCGACTGAGTTGCGCGCACAGGGCGGTGCTGAGAAGAACCGTATCGAAGCCAATGCCGATCGCGACGTGACGATTATCAAGGCCGAAGCCGTCAAAAAGTCCGAGCTACTGCGCGGTGATGGCGACGCCGAGCGTAACCGCGTTTTCAACGAAGCGTTCGGCCGCGATCCGGAGTTCTTCCGATTTTACCGCTCGATGCAGGCGTATGAGCAGGCGATCAAACCTAACGAGACGCGCATGTTGCTGTCGCCGGACAGTGAATTCTTCCGTTACTTCAACAACCCGATGGGTGGGGCCGTACCGAAGAAGCCATGAACGATCTGCTGGTCGGAGCTGGTTTGGTTCTAGTCTTTGAGGGGTTGCTGTGGGCGGTGTCCCCGTCCACAGCCAGGCGGCTTTTGCACACTGTTGAACAGATGCCGGAATCGGTGTTGCGCTATTTTGGCGTTGCAACCGTTGCCTTGGGCTTGTTGGTGGTTTGGCTCATTCGAGGCTAAGATAAGCGCTGGTCCAGCCACAGGCTCGACGCATTTTGGCGTCTGATTGAAGGTAATAGGGTGCTGGTGCATTCATCGATTACGGGAGAGTCGACGATTATGAGCTTAGCGGCAAGAGCTTGGGTAGGTCGGCCTCGCAGCGCGATTGCGATTGCCGCGGCTTTTTCCATTATGCTGACAGTCGGTACCCCGACGTCGGCGCAGCGCGGACCGCAGTCGGTGGCGCCGGTCGCAGAAAAACTGATCGATGCCGTGGTTAATATTTCGACGAGCCAGACGGTGAAGGGCCCACAAGGTGTGCCGCTCCCACGTGTGCCCAAGGGATCGCCGTTTGAAGATCTGTTTGAGGATTTTTTCAACAAGAAGGGTGGCAGACCGCAGTCCGACCGGAAAGTCTCGTCTCTGGGCTCTGGCTTTGTCATCGACGGTAAGGAAGGCCTCGTCGTCACCAACAATCACGTGATCGAGGGCGCCGATGAAATCATTGTCAACTTCCACGATGGCACCAAGTTGAAGGTAGAGAAAGTCCTCGGCAAGGATACCAAGACGGATCTCGCGCTGTTGAAGGTGACGCCGAAGAAGCCGCTGCCGTTCGTCAAATTTGGCTCGTCCACCAATATGAAAGTGGGCGATTGGGTGTTGGCGATCGGCAATCCGTTCGGGCTGGGTGGTTCGGTGTCGGTCGGCATTGTCTCGGCCAAACAACGCGATATTCAGTCGGGTCCCTATGACGACTACATCCAGACTGACGCAGCCATCAATAAGGGCAATTCCGGCGGTCCGCTGTTTAACATGGACGGTGACGTCATTGGCGTGAACACCGCAATCATTTCGCCTTCGGGCGGGTCGATCGGCATTGGCTTTGCCGTGCCTTCCGACGCTGCTCTGGCAGTCATCGACCAACTGAAACAGTTTGGTGAGACCCGGCGTGGCTGGCTCGGCGTAAAGATCCAGTCGGTGACCGACGATATTGCAGAAACGCTTGGCGTGAAGGAAAATACGGGAGCGCTGATTTCCAGTGTCACACCGGATGGTCCTGCTGCGAAAAGTGGCATTGAGGCCGGCGACGTGATCTTGCGGTTTGATGGCAAGGACGTATCGACAGTGCGTGGATTACCCAGAATTGTGGCGCAGACGCCGATCGGACGCACTGTAGATGTCGAGCTGCTGCGCAAGGGCCAGAAGAAAAATGTCAAGGTATTGGTCGCCCGTCTCGTCGAGGACGAGACGGTGGCGGATAAGGCCAAGAAGGCCGAACCCACGCCTGAGAAGGCATTGATCGGCCTCAAGCTCGCGCCCTTGACTGACGAATTGCGGGCAAAGTTCAGCATTGATGCCAAGGTCAACGGCGTAGTCATCACTGATATCGATCCGGCGAGCCCGGCCGCATCCAAAAACATCAAGGTCGGTGACGTGATCGTCGAAGCGGCGCAAGATCAGGTTGCGGCGGTCGATGATTTGATTAAATCGATCGAGAAAGTGCGCAAGGCTGGTCGCAAACAGGTGCTGTTGCGCATTGACGGCTCAAAGGGTGACACACGGTTTGTGGCGTTGCCGATCGAATAGATGGGGCGGATCGACATGCATGCCGTATCCGATGCCACCATCGCGGCCTGTGCTGAACTCGCCACGCCGACGCTTGCAAATGCGCTAGACGACGTAGCATTCGAGGGCGTTTTGCGCGGCCTCAACCAGATCGTACCGGGCACACGTTGCGTCGGGCGCGCGATCACCATTTCGGAGGTATCGGCGGAGCGTGGCAGCTTCACGTCGGACGATTTCAAGGTCGGCGACATGTTGGATGCGGCGCTGCCCGGTGACATTATCGTCGTCGACAATGGTGGGCGCTGTGTGTCGACCTGGGGCGGACTTGCAACCTTTGCTGCCAAGGTCAAAGGCATCGGCGGCCTCGTCGTCGACGGTGGCGTGCGCGACCAGGAGGAAATGCTGCAGTATCGGGTGCCGGTATTTGCCCGACACATGACGCCGCTTACGGGGCGCACGCGGTTGAAGGTAACGGGGATCAATCAACCGATCACGTGCGGCGGTGTGCGCGTGCGTTCCGGCGATGTCATAGTTGCAGATGGATCTGGCATCGTGTGCATCCCGGCCGAATATGCGGCTCGGGTGGCCGAACTCGCCGCACGCTATACCGCCGATGATCGTCTCGCCGAGGTCGAACTTGCCAAGGGCCTGTCGTTCCGTGAGGCCATGGCTAAGTTCAAACGAATCTGAGCACTCCAGATCGTTAGTCCGACAAGGGACTATGGTCGGCGCAGGGGGAATGCATGGCACCAGAACGGTCGGGCGGCATCCAATACGTGGTCGAGGGCGGTCATCGACTGTCAGGTAGCATCGAGCCGGCTGGCAACAAGAACGCTGCCTTACCGATCATCGCGGCGGCGCTGCTGACCGACAAGACGGTGCGGCTGACCAATGTGCCGCGCATTCGCGATACCGAGACCCTTGTTGAACTCGTCAGGTCGGTCGGTGCGGAAGCCCATTGGCGTGACACCAACGTGCTTGAAATCACGGCAAAAGATGTACGTGCGGTAGACCTCGACCCCGTGTTATGCGCCAATATTCGGGCGTCAATCTTGCTGGCCGGCCCGCTGTTGGCGCGCTGCGGCAAGGTGGTGCTGCCACCGCCTGGTGGCGATGTGATCGGTCGGCGGCGTGTCGACACGCATTTTTTGGCTCTGCAGCAGTTGGGCGCCAAGGTTGAAGCCGACAACAACTATAGTTTCGAAGCGAAAAAGCTCAAAGGCGCCGACGTATTCCTCGACGAACCAAGCGTGACGGCAACAGAAAACGCGTTGATGGCCGCAACCGTGGCTGAAGGCACGACCGTGCTGAGAAATGCTGCTTCTGAGCCGCATGTGCAAGACCTCGCCCAATTTCTGGTGGCACTTGGTGCCCGCATCGAAGGCATCGGCACCAACACCATGACCGTGCATGGTGGCGCGACGTTGGGCGCTGCAACGCACCGCATAGGTCCTGATCATATCGAGGTTGGCTCGTTCATCGGCCTTGCCGCGGTGACGCGTTCGCCGCTCCGGATTACGCGGGCGGGCGTGCAGCATTTACGTTCGACCCTGATGGGGTTTGAACGGCTCGGCATCGTCTGTCAGATCGATGGCGATGATCTCGTCGTGCCGGCGCAACAGACCCGCTCAATCCGCACCGACCTTGGCGGGCATATTCCAAAGCTCGAGGATCAACCGTGGCCGGCATTCCCGGCCGATCTAATGTCGATCGCTATCGTCACGGCGACGCAATGCGACGGCGTTATCCTGATGTTTGAGAAAATGTTCGAAAGCCGTATGTTCTTCACCGACAAGCTGATCGCGATGGGCGCTCGTATCGTGTTGTGTGATCCGCATCGGGCGCTGGTATCTGGGCCGGCGCGGCTTAGAGCGGCGCGTGTCGAAAGCCCTGATATTCGTGCTGGCATGGCTATGTTGTTGGCAGCGCTCTGCGCCAAGGGCACGAGCACAATTAACAATGCACAGCAGATTGAACGCGGCTATGAGCGCATCGACGAACGGATCAATGCGCTCGGTGCGCGCATTACGAGAATCCCGGCGCGGGTGTAAGACTGTGGTGCTTAGGCGTGATCCAACGCCGAGGCCTGTTGGCGGAGTAGTGGCATGGACACAAGAGTATTCGAAGCAGAATTGAAGGCCGACGGTTTTCTTGAAGTTGAGATTAAGAGTTTGGACCCGAGGCCCGCCAATGGCGAACATGGGCACCATTTCTGCGTGCGTGGCGTTGTGCTCGATGGCGCGTTCATCGTGACACAGGCTAACCAAGAGGTGACGTACCGCGCAGGCGACGTGTTTTTCGTGCCCAACGGCGACCTGCATTGTGAGGCGGTCGGGCCAGAAGGCGCGCGCATCCTTGTCGGTCGCCGATACTGAGTGCCTGATATCTGCCTCACACCGCAATCCTACTTTGCTGGCAAGGCAGCCTCGCCAAACAATGTCCTGGCGTTGCCGTTGGCAATTTGTGCGGCAACAGTCGGCTTCAACTGTGACAGCCATTGGCGGTACTCTGCCATGATCGCCCCATAACTTGCCCAACGCTCGTTGATCCACGTGTCGGAGCCGATCAGGAATCGATCGGGGTAGCGCTCAAACATTTCGCGCCACTCTGGTGAGAGTTTGCCTCCACCGTCCGTGATGCCGCCGCGGTAGGATAGCTCGCCCCATAACATCGGATGCTTGGCAAGTAAGGCAGCGACTCGATCGGGCTCAAGCGAGAAACCCGTGTGCGCCCAGATGATGCGCGCCTTTGGATTATGCTGAAACAGGATCTCGATTGCCTCCTCATCAGCGTGGGCGTGTAGGTACAGCCCGTGCTTGACCGAAAAGTCCACGGCCTTGCGGACCCATTCGGACGCTGCGAACCTGCCCGACAGGTGGAACTCGCCGATGCCGCGATAGCCACCACGTCGGAACTCCTGTTCGATCAAGTCGTAGATGGTAGGGTCGCTGAACCAGCTGCTGATGTCTGCCCGGACGCGGTAGGGGCGAATGAACGGCACCACCCATAGCCTGTCCGCCTTGGCATCGATGAGCGCGCGCGTACCGGTATTGGGGCGGCTGGTTGCCAGAATGCCGGTGACTTTGTGCTGCCTGAACAGCGCCAGAACCTCGTGCGGTTGGAGGTAGGGCTTTGGCTCCCAGTTGTAGTGCAAATGAGCGTCGAAAATTTCGAGCGGCTCGTCCGCCACGGCGTGCGTTACCCACAGCGCGAGGGACGCCGCGGTCACCAGCGATAGGCAAAAGTTCCGGACGTTCATGACAATCTCCAAGGTGGGCTGGGGCAGCAATATCGGACTATGCTGCCACGTGAACAGACGTGGGGCATCGGGCTCTGGTCGTGTAATCTGGCAGCCTTTGC
>JANNRP010000280.1:0-1620 GCA_031401535.1 Hyphomicrobiaceae bacterium
GGAACACCAAACGACGGCGCCGATGTCGGGTCCAACCCGCGTGTGATGTAGGCATCCATTTGCGGCTCGTAGAGTGCCCACAACTTGGCAAGTTCGCCCACGGGATCGCTCTCGTGCCAGTCGACACGCAGGTCAACGACCGGCCAGGGTACTTTATCCATGATCTTGAGACCGATCGAGTGGATCGGTCCGGCTTCACCGCCAGCATCGAGCCCCGCCTGCATTGACGCGATCAGTCGCGAACCGAACGACTGGCCTTGCGTGCCAGCATAGTGAGTGATGACCGCACGTGGAATACCATCATGCGCCAGCAGGTTACCGGCAGCGACCGCGGCATTGCCGTGCGCCACGGCATGAATGCCAAGCGTGCTCGCACCGGACAAGGCCGCAGTGCGGCCGCTGGCGTCAACAATGATCAACTGGCGATACGCGATGGTGCCACCTGCCTGCATCTTCAGCCGCGCTAGCGCCTCGTCGGCGCTGTGACCGCTTTCGAGCAAATCAAGTCCGATCATTCCTAACCGCGGATCGGTGATGTTCTGACTGGCGATGGCACCCACACCAGCGCGTACGTGCGAGCAGCGTGCCGCTACCGCCGGACTAGAGGAGGCAACCGCTAATCCAAACATGCCCGTCTCGGAGCACCGCGCTGCGATTGAGAATGTCATTAGGCCTTTGCGTGCTCTTTTGCCTGCTGGCCGAAGAACGATGCTGTCTTCGGATACTCCGGGATCGCAACAGAGTAGGGGACGGCACGGATCGCCCGTGGATCGGTGCCGCGCACCATCATTCCTTCATGTCTGTTCGGCACCGGATTAGGCGAGCATGGCGCTGCATCGGCTGCACTGTAGACGGTAATGAACAGCGTGCGCGGCTTCGTTGAGTTATTCGGCACTGAGCCGTGCGCGACGCACGTATGCATGAGACATACCGAGCCCGCCGGACCTTTGCTGATAACAGCCTTCTTCTTGTACTCGGCTTCAATGTCGCCCGCGATCGCACCGGTAAAAATGCCATCGTGCCAGAGCGAATGCAGTGGCCCCTTGTGTGAACCGAGTCCGACTTCGAGGGGACCGTTCTCGTCCGTTACCTCATCGACCATCAATAGCGCGGTCACGATGTCGGTGTTTGAATGGGGTGTAAACGGGAAATCCTGATGCCACTTCACTTCGGTGGCACTACCGGGCTGCTTCGAGTTGATCTTGTTGTGGTGATGCTTGACGTTCGGCCCGATCAGATCCGCGACCGCATCGGTCATGCGGCTGTTGCTGATCACATCGAGGTAGGCAGCTGAAATATCTGCCGGAGCGGATACACGCCGCAATGCCGGCGTATCAGCAGTATGGCTTTTGGGCTCGATATCGAACCGGGCACGGCCATCGACCATCTGCCCGTAAGGCGTTGCGTGGTTACGACTGCTGTCGACCCAGCCTTGAAACTCGCCACGTAGTGCTGCAAGTTGCTCCGGCGTGACGGCATCGGAAATGGTCAGCACACCATCGCGCCAGAAGGCATCATATTCAGCCTGGGTAAGGGTCAGCATGGTAGACGCATCCTCCGGCAACGGGTGCTACATTAATCCGGGATTACCGCGGTTGCGTCAATCTCGACCAGCCATTC
>JANNRP010000281.1:0-5768 GCA_031401535.1 Hyphomicrobiaceae bacterium
AACTCGGCAACCTGGAGCGGCGTGATCGTGAGATTATGGGCTACCCGGGTTAGATCGAGAAGCGCCGTCTCAAGGCTCGCAAACAGCCCCATGGGACCGGGTACCGGCGGATACTTTCGGTTCTTTTTGTAGCGTGTTTCCTGCGGCGTCGGTGCCGACAGCACTTGAACCTGCAACGTCGCAACGCCTGATTTCCTGAAGCCGAGTTTATCTGCTGTTGCACGCGATACATCGAGCGTGCGCTTGCCATGGTATGGACCAGCGCTATTGACGCGGATGACGGCCGCGGCCTTTGTCTTCGGGTTCCAGACCATTAGTCGAGTGCCATCCGGGTAGATTGGGCTTGCAGCATTGTCGGGTCGATCGGGACGAAACACTTCGCCCGAGGACGTCAATGTGCAGGGATTAAACCGGTCGACTTTGCAATCATCATAAAACGAGGCCTGCACATTGATGCGGCGACCAACAAGTTGCTCGGTCTCGGGAAGCGTCTTCACGCGATGACAAATGCCAAAGTAGCAATGGGTTTTGCCGGGGATCTTTGCGTCAGCTGCCGACCCAGTAAGCAATAGGAGCCCTCCGCCCAGTCCGGCAATGGCAGCAAGAGCCCGGTATGAGGCCGAGCAACGCACAAACGTATTGATCATGAAATCCCCAAGACTTATTTCGAAACGCTGGCAACGCGTGCTCTGTCTAGTTGCAGCTACGTCACCGCTTTATGTGGTCAAAGCAGTTCCGGGTCGGCCAAGGGAACCCGCAAATCAACAACATGGTTAACGCAAAACCACACCAGTCCTCACCCAATCGACCATCATACCGGCGGCGAAGCACCCCCAAGTGATAGGTTTACCCTTGTGGCATAGCTATTCAGCGGCTTAAGCTGTGCCGCACGTCCTTCCGTCAAACGTTCAAAGTGGGGAAACGCGCATGACCGACACACTGCATCCGATCATCGGCCGGGCAGGGGCGGAACTCGCCGACGGCAAACTTGATCGACGTGATTTTCTGCGGATCGCGACCCTCCTGGGTGTCGCCGCCCCCGTGGCTTATGGGCTCGCAGGCCTTACCACTCCGGCGCTAGCACAAACCGCGACACCAAAGAAAGGTGGCATTATTCGTCTTGGGATGCGCGTCCAAGACTTGAAGAGTCCGCACACATACTCCTGGATTGAGGGCGGTAACGCTGCTCGTCAGACGCTCGATTACCTGACATTTACCGGCGTCGACAACGTCACGCGGCCTAACCTCATTGAGAAATGGGAGGCAAGCCCTGACTTGAAGACCTGGACCTTCTCGCTGCGCAAAGATGTGACGTGGCGGAAGGGACGCAAGTTCACGGCCGACGACGCTGTCTGGAACCTCAATCGCGTGCTCGATGCCAAGACCGGCTCTTCAGTCGTTGGTCTGCTCAAAGGCTTCATCCTTACGGAGTTCGAGACCGACGAAATCGATGCCAAGACACAAAAGAAGAAGAAGACCACCAAACTCTGGGATGCAAGCGCGATCCAGAAGGTTGATGATTTTACCTTCAAGCTCAACGGACAGGTCGCCAATCTGACGATCCCCGAGGCGCTGTTCCATTATCCGCTGCTGATTTGTGCGCCGGAAGATGCCGGTGTGTTTGGCGTGGGTAGCGATGGCACCGGGGCATTCGAGCTGGTCGAACTCGAGGTCGGCAAGCGGGCCGTGTTTGTCAACCACAAGAAACCGCACTGGGGCGGTGGCGCCCACATCGATCGACTTGAAATTATCGACATTGGCGAAGACCC
The DNA here is from genome assembly GCA_031401535.1 of Hyphomicrobiaceae bacterium. Classification (GTDB taxonomy): domain Bacteria; phylum Pseudomonadota; class Alphaproteobacteria; order Rhizobiales; family Hyphomicrobiaceae; genus JAKFWF01. Next base: position 1,770 of record JANNRP010000281.1, read on the forward strand.
GGCGGCGCAGGTCGCAGCGCTGGCCTCTAAACAAGTCGATATGATCTACCAGGGTGCGATCGCGACGCTCCCCGCGGTTGAAAAACTGGCGCACGTGCAGGTCAACTCGATCGATACAGCCTACACAGCCGTTGCCCGTGTTCAGCCGATCAAACCGTTCGACGACAAGCGCGTGCGGCAGGCGCTGCGGCTGGCAACCGATACCGATGTCACTCTGAAAGTCGCCCATCGCGGCCTAGGCAAACCAGGCGACCACCATCACGTGGCCCCTGCCCACCCTGAGTACGCTAATATTGGTGGCTCGAAGCGGGATGTCGCCAAGGCCAAGGCGCTACTCACCGAGGCTGGTTACAAGGATGGTATCGACACAGAAATCGCTTGCCGCCCAGCGCCTGACTGGGAATTGCTGGCGGTCCAAGCAATGGTCGAGCAGTGGAAAGAAGCCGGTATCCGGGTCAAGATCAACGTGATGCCGTCGGCACAATATTGGGATAACTGGACCAAGGTACCGTTCGGGTTCACCACCTGGGCGCATCGTCCGCTGGGCACGATGGTGTTGGGTCTCGCCTACCGCACCGGCGCCGCGTGGAATGAGAGCAAGTGGTCGAATGCCGAGTTCGACAAGCTTATCACCGAGGCAGAGGGTTATCTCGATGTCGAGAAACGTCGCGGCGTGATGGCCAAGATCCAGGCGATCATGTTGGACGACGGGCCAGCCGTCGTGCCGCTGTGGCGCGCGGTCTTCAACTATACGGATAAGAAGATCAAAGGCTACAAGATCCACCCCTCAATCTACATCGAAGCCAAGGACTTGTCGGTAGACGCCTGACGCAGAACCCTAAGCGGAATATCGCCATGAGGCGGCGTCTGGATCAATCCAGACGCCCTTTTCCCCTTGGGGCGTCGATATTTCCTGTTGAAATCGCGGCGTTTGTTACCCGGTGCCCACGACCAGACTTAACCCGACTCGGCGTATCCTGCCCCCTTACCGAGAGGGTCCATCATGCACGCACTTTTCCGCATCATCTACGCAGCCCACGCCAACGGCACACACCACAAGTTGGCCCTTGACGGCCTGCAATCGCTTCGTGGCGCGAACTCGGAAGCCTGGGTCCGATTGTTTCTCAAGCATGCTGATGTGTTCATGGACGGCGCCAAGGCGCCGGATACCGTGTTCAAGGATTTCAAAAACCATGTGCTGCATGTGGGCGATAACTATTGGGGAGGCGCACCAGAGCAGGCTTCGGTTTGGTACGACAAGACCATTGCCGCGCTAAAGGAACAGCGCTGGGCCGACGCAGTCTACGCTGCAGGCGTCCTCAGCCACTATTATACCGACCCTGTTCACCCCTTCCATACCGGCCAAACCGAAGCAGAAAATAGTATCCATGCTGCCGCTGAGTGGAGCATCAATCGGTCGTACAACGACTTGCGGCGATTGGGCGAACAGCTTCACCCGGCCCTTGATGTCGAGGTACCCTCTGGTCCCGGATGGCTCAAGGCAATGGTCTGCCAGGGTGCCGAATTCTCGAACCATTACTATGAGAAGCTGATCGCGCACTATGATATTCATCGCGGCGTCGTGGACCCGCCGGCCGGTCTCGATGGCATCGCTCGCAGCATCGTTGCCGAATTGTTGATCTATGCCGCCACCGGCTACGCGCGGATATTGGATCGCGCCCTGAGCGACGCAGCAGTAGCTCCTCCAGAGGTCGCCCTGACCATGGAAACGGTGAAAGCCATCATCAAGATCCCGGCTAAAGCGTTGTTGAAGCGATTGTCGAACAGCGAGGATCGTGCGCTGGTCGAGGCCATGTACGATGAGTTGAAATCGACCGGTCGCGTCGAGAAATCGCTCCGCGATGACGACCGCGCCGTTCGTGATTTATACGCTGTCGAGGTCTTGGCTCCACGACTCGCCAGTCAAAAGGACCGCCGAACGCATCGCACAGGGGGCGCAGCGTCGACAGTTCCAGAAGTATTGCAAGCAGCCCCAGTTGCACTTCCTGTGGCACCTGTGGCTGGGCTTTCCGAGCTTACCCGCACCCTGACCGGTCGTTTGAACGCCGCCCCGTCGACTGGTTCCGTGCCGACCATCCCGCCAAAGCCTGCAACTGATACGACCACTCGTAGGACCTATCTGAGTGCGACAGACGATCTCGAGGCTGCGCCATCGATCGGGCCGAAGATGGCAGAGCGATTCGCCGTACTGGCCATAAGGACGGTGCAGGATTTCCTTAATCAGGACGCAGCGAATTTAAGCACGCGACTGGCCGATCGGCGGTTGACGGCTGCCATCCTCACCGAGTGGCAAGCGCAGGCACGTCTCGTTATAGAGGTGCCATCTTTGCGCGGCGGTCACGCTCAATTGTTGACGGGTGCTGGCTATTCGTCGACTGCCGCATTGGCCACCGCCGAGCCCGTGCAGCTTTGTGCCGACGTGTTGAAATTCGCAGCCTCTGAAGCTGGCAAGCGTGTGCTTCGGGATGGCAATCCACCCGACATCGAGCGTATCAAGGGGTGGGTAGACAGTGCTGCTCAGGCCGTGGCTGCCTGATCAGCAGGACACTATCGCGTCCGAACATATAAGAGAGAAAGTTCACAGGGGAACCGCATGGCAACGAAGGGATTGGCCGTCATCACCGGCGGTGGCAGTGGTATTGGCGAGGCAACGACACGGCGCCTCGCAACTGACGGCTACGATATTGCTATCATCGATCGCAATATCGCCGGGGCACAGGCGGTGGCGGCCTCTATTGCCGCTGCGGGTCACGTACGCGCCAAGGCCTACGCCTGCGATGTCGCCGATGCTGGAGAAGTCGACCAGGTCGCCGACCAAGTCACTGCAGATCTCGGGCCTGCAAATATTCTCGTCACATCTGCCGGCCTCATTCCCAACACCGAGTCGGTAATGGAGATGGACCTCGTGGCGCACGATCGCATGTGGCGAGTGAATTACAATGGAACCATTCATGCGTGCCGGTCGTTTGGGCGTCAGATGATCGCTGCCAAGCGGGGGGCGATCGTTACGCTGGGATCAATCAACAGCGTGTTACCGCTGCCCTTGCCTGCCTACAATCCAGGCAAGGCAGCGGTTGTTCGACTGACGCAATTGCTGGCGGTGGAATTGGGCCGACACGGCATTCGCGTCAATAGTGTAGCGCCGACCTATGTGATGACGCCGCCGCTCAAGGCCAAGGTTGCTGCGGGAGAACGCGATATGAATAAGATCATGGCGGTTCACGCACTACCTCACTTGCCGGTACCGGGGGACATTGCTGATGCGATTGCATTCCTGTGCTCGGACCAAGCGCGCGCGATTACCGGCATCCTGTTGCCGGTCGACTCCGGGTGGCTGTCGGCCGTGAGTTATCGCACGTACGCTGGCGGCGTGCCCTGGGAGGACTGAGCTCGCGTCGCATATCAGTTTCAATATGCATGACGGATCCCGGTTCGCCTCTCTACGCTCACATCAGAAATCCCAACCTGAGTTTCCAGGAACGGCAAACTTTGAGCGTCACGGAGGAACCACGTGGAATGAAACTCTTGAAAGCACTTGCTGCAGGCGCCTTCGGGCTTCTCGTCACTTGAGCTGCCATTGCCCAGACGACGCCAACACCCACACCACTGACCGAAGTAGCGAAACCTCCGACGCCTTCCGTCCTCCCACTGGCGGCCAAAAAGACCGAGCCAACCGTCTAGCCACCGCAGAGCAAGAAATCGAAGGCCTGTTCGCTGGAAGCTGATGCGCGAAAATTACCGGTAGGCCGCGCAAGGCTTTCTATAAGAAATGCATGAAGGCGACGTAACCGCGCCTCACTGACTGCGCTGCAACCGTTCGCAGCGATCTAACCCGGTACCGACGGGTTTTCGACATTGGGTTCGTTGAGGCTTGAGGCAACTCAAATCTCGCAAGGGCTTTGGGTCGCCGCCACCCAAAGAAGGACATCGCATGAAGAAAGCACTATTTCTCGCCGCCGGAATGCTCGCCAGCGGTTT
>JANNRP010000282.1:0-18456 GCA_031401535.1 Hyphomicrobiaceae bacterium
GCGAGCGCCAGGGCGATACCTTCGCCGATGCCGGTCGTCGCACCGGTCACCAGCGCCGTCCGACCTTCGAGTTGCAGCTTCATGGCAGGTCTCTCAACGTGACAGCGCCTTATCGGCCCAGGCGAAGAATTTAGCAGCGACCGTGCCAGCCTCAGCCTCGGTCGGTTGGATCACTTTGGCAACGCTGGGCGCGTCCGGCTTTTGCTTCGGCCGGGGCGGCAGATACTTGTTGACCGGCTTGTAGCCGAACTCCGGCAGCAGATCGAAGCCATTGCGGGTGGCGACCAGCTTCGAGACGGCGCTCGCTTCATCGCCCAAATCACCGAAATGCCGTGCGCCGGTCGGGCAGGCTTTGACGCAGGCAGGCACGCGATCTTCCGGCTCGAAGGTTTCATTGTAGATGCGGTCGACACACAGCGTGCATTTTTTCATGACGCCAACGGTGTAATCGTATTCGCGTGCACCATAGGGGCAGGCCCACGAGCACAACTTGCAGCCGATGCATGTGTCCGGGTTGACCAGTACGATGCCATCTTCGGCGCGCTTGTAGGACGCCCCCGTTGGACAGACGGTGACGCAGGCTGGCGTCTCGCAATGCAGGCACGAACGTGGAAAATGCACCGTGCGGCCTTCGGCGCCCTCGCCCACTTCGTAGGAATGCACGCGGTTGAGCCACGTGCCGTGCGGATCGGCGCCCTGCACGTCCTGGTCGGAGAGCGGGGCAGCTCCGAGCCCGTTCCATTCCTTGCAGGAAGTGGCGCACGCTTGACAGCCGACACAGGTATCAAGGTCGATGACGAGGCCGAGCTTTTTGGCGGAGGGAGGGGGGAGAGCGGTCATTGGTCGGTCCCCGTGCGCGACATCACTTTGGTCAGATCCAATCGTTCGAACCGCGGCCACGACTCTTTGGCTTCGTTGTCCGCACATTTTTCGATCGATACGCGCAGGTCATACCAGGCGGCCTGGCCCGTCACCGGATCGCTGTTGGAAAAGCGATAGCCGCCTTCACGCTCGGGCAGTAGTTCGGCAATCAGGTGGTTCAAAAGAAAGCCCTTGGTAGCTTCCGGCGCGTCGGCGTCAAGTGCCCAGGCACCAGCCCGTTTGCCGATGGCATTCCAAGTCCACACAGTATCGGGATTGACGCCGTCGACAAGGCGTACCTGACCCCGCACACGGCCGATGGCGCTGGTAATCCAGACCCAGTCGTCGTCCTTGATCGCAAGCTTATCTGCCCGCGATTTGTGGATGTAAAGCCGGTTCTCCGCCGTGATCTGGCGCAGCCAAGCGTTCTGCGATCCCCACGAATGGTACATATGCATCGGCCGCTGCGTGATCGCGTAGAAGGGAAATTGGTTATCTTCGCGAATGGTGGCTGGTTCCCCGGAGGGAAGTAGACGTGCGCCACCACGAAGCCCAGCGCCATAATCACTTCCGCGCAGGGCGGTCGGCTCTTCGGAGGAGAGCCGCCCTGCGCCATAAAAAAGAGGTATCGGATCAAAATACGTTTTGATCCGCTCACGATGGCTGTCCGGCGGTTGGATTGGTCCATGTCCGCGTGCGGCGTTGCGGAACTTCTGTAGTGGTTCGAGATAGAGCTGGAAAATGATCGGATCGCCGGAACCCACAAAACCGACCGACTTCGCCCAGTCGAGATAGGCCTTGTTGGCGTGCTTGTAGAACCGTTGGTCATCGGCGAGGTGATGCTGGTGGAACGCACCGTTGGCGATGTATTGCTCAAGCTGCCGGGGATTGACCGCACCCTTGCCATAGCTCGTACCGTCTTCGCCACGAAACCCGGCCAACGGCCCGATACCCGGTGCGCGCTCGTGGTTGACGATATAGTCTGGGTAGCCGCCGGGATATTTCGGCGCGCCGTCGGCATTGACGAAGCCCGGCAGTTTCAATCGCGCCCCAAGATCAATCAGGACACTCTGGAAGGCGCGCACGTTGCGATCGGGTTCAACTACGGGCTGACGGATCGAGTCGGCCGGCGCGTCAGCATCCGAGATCGGCCGGTCTAGCATCGAGATGCAATCCCAGCGCTCGAGGTAGGTAGTATCGGGCAGGATCAGATCGGCATAGGCCACCATCTCAGACGCGTAAGCGTCAGAATAGATGATCTTCGGGATCTTGTAGGCGCCGCTGTCATCTTTCTCGGTCAGATAGCGCAACACTGCTGGAATATTCATCGACGAATTCCAGCTCATATTCGCCATATACATGAACAGCGTGTCGATGCAGTATGGATCGGCGTTGGCGGCATTGGTGATGACCATGTGCATCAGGCCATGGGCAGCGATTGGCGCATCCCACGAATACGCCTTGTCAATGCGCTGCGGTTCGCCCTTGGGACCGACCAGCAGATCTTCCGGACCCGTCGTGAAACCGAGCGGCGCGCCGCCCAGCGGCGTCATTGGCTTGACGGTACCGACTTTGCCAGCCGGCCGGTTCGGCGGCGGCGTCGGCCTTGGGAATGGCGACTTATAGCGAAAGCCGCCGGGGCAATCGATGGACCCGAGCAGGATCTGCAGGATGTGAATCAAGCGACACGTCTGGAAGCCGTTAGAATGAGCCGATATCCCGCGCATGGCGTGCATCGACACGGGGCGGCCCTTGGTCGTTTCATGCCGCCGACCGTGTGTGTCGGTCCACGGAATATCAAGTTCGATTTGTTGCTTGAACGCAACGTCGGCGAGTTCGGCAGCAATCCGCCGGATGGTCGCCGCGGGAATGCCGGTGGCAGCTTCAGCCGACTCTGGTGCGTAGTCAGCCCCCAGATAGCGGTCGGCCATCAGCTGGAAAGACGGCTGCACCGTGCGCCCGTCAGCGAGCTTGAACATACCAACCAGGGCAGGCGCGATGTCTGGCAACGTCGCATCGACGAGGCCGCTGGATTTCTTGTCAAAGCAGAGTGGCTTGCCGTGCGCGTCGCGCGCGATCAGTCCAGCGTCGGCGCTGCCATCATCCTCGATCACAAGCCATGGTGCATTCGTGTAGCGCACCAGATAATCGAGATCGACACTCTGAGTTCGTAACAGTTCGTGGATGAGGCTAGCGACGAACATGCCGTCGCTGCCGGGGCGGATGCCGATCCATTCGTCGGCAATCGCGTTGTAGCCGGTACGGATCGGATTGACGGCAACGACCTTGACACCACGCGCTTTCAGCTTGCCCAACGCCGCCTTGATCGGGTTCGACCCGTGATCCTCGGCAACGCCAAATAGTAAAAAGTACTTCGTTCGTTCCCAATCCGGCTCGCCGAACTCCCAGAACGAGCCACCAAACGTGTAGAGGCCGGCGGCTGCCATATTGACTGAGCAGAACCCGCCGTGCGCCGCAAAATTCGGCGTGCCGAACTGCTGCGCAAACCATCCCGTCAGCGCCTGACTTTGATCGCGCCCGGTAAAAAACGCGAGTTTCTTCGGATCTGTTTTCCGGATGTGTCCGAGCCAGTCCGCGGCCAGTTCCAGCGCCTCGTCCCAGCTGATCTCTTCAAATTCGCCCGAACCACGAGGCCCCACCCGCTTCATCGGGTTGGTCAGTCGCGCTGGCGAGTAGTGCTGCATAATCCCGGCCGCACCCTTGCCGCACAGCACGCCCTTGTTCACCGGATGATCGCGATTGCCCTCGATGTATCGGATACGACCGTCCTTGAGATGAACTTTAATCCCACAGCGGCACGCGCACATGTAGCAGGTGGTGCACTTGACCTCGTCGCCGGTCGCAATCGACAGATCAAGCACAGGTTCGGCGGTCATCGCTGCCATTGCGTTCGCTTACGGTTAGAGGAGTGGCAAAGTTTCAATGTCCGGCAGTCGAACCGAAACATCTCGGGATTCGAGATTGCCATCCCGAAGTGAAGACGACAACCGCTTTGTCGCCAGGGCCGTTGCCCACTACCAAAATGCATGTATTGCATGGGATAAGCAGGCCATGGACATCCGCCACGGCGTGATGCGATAACCGAACGAAGTTCGTATGTTGAACAACAAAAATCACCGAGGGAACTGCCCATGTTTGATCGCCGCAACCTGCTGCTTAGTGCATCCGCCATCTCCGTTGCCGCTATCAGCGGCTTTTCCGGATCTGCCAGCGCGCAGCCTATCGATATGTTGAAGATCTTCGTGCCCGCAGCTCCCGGCGGTGGCTGGGATCAGACCGGTCGCACGATCGAACAGGTGCTCCGCGCGACCAACGCCGTCAGCGCTGTGCAAATTACCAATGTTGCTGGCGCTGGCGGCACAGTCGGCCTGCCGCAGTTTGCCAACCAGTGGAAAGGGCAGGGTAACGCGCTCCTGGTTGGCGGCATGGTGATGGTCGGCGCGATCATTGCCAACAAGAGCTCGGTCAAGCTTACTTCGGTGACGCCGATCGCACTGCTCACTGGCGAAGTCCAGGCACTCGTCGTGCCAACGTCGTCACCGTTCAAAACTGCCAAGGATTTTGTTGACGCCTTGAAGGCCGATCCAACGAAAGTCCCTGTCGCTGGCGGCTCTGCAGGCGGCACCGACCACATTCTGCTTGGCATGATCGCCAAGGCCGCAGGCGTGCCCCCAGGGAAAATCAGTTATGTCGCATTCTCGGGCGGTGGCCCAGCCACTGCGGCAATCCTCGGGTCGCAGGTCGCAGCCGGTATATCGGGCTACGGCGAATTCTCCGAGCAGATTAAGGCTGGTAAAATGCGGGTGCTCGCCGTCTCCTCCGACAAGCGCCAGGACGGCATTGATGCTCCGACGCTAAAAGAGCAGGGCATCGACGTCGAGCTGTTCAACTGGCGTGGCGTTTTCGCCCCTCCAGGCGTCACAGATGACCAACGTAAGGCCATGGTGGCCATGATGGACAAGATGGCCGCATCGCCCGAGTGGGCCGATGCCTGTGCCAAGCGCGGCTGGACCCGTATTACCCGCACTGGTGATGCCTACAAGGCCTATATCGAGGCCGAAACCGTCCGTATAGAAGCAATCCTCAAAGATCTGGGGATTGGTTAGCGTGGAGCCAACCAAGCCTGGCGGCACAGGCCGCCGATTTGCCCTCGGCGAACTCGCAATTGGCATCGGCGTGATCGGTTTGGCGGTGCTCATCTTCTGGCAGGTCCAGGTGATGCCTGTGTCTCCCCTCTACGCCAAGGTAGGGCCCACTTTGGTGCCCAACCTGGTCGCTGCCGCCGTATTTGGATTGGGGCTTGCTCTTTTACTGGCTGCAGTCCGCGGCGGCTGGCAAACCGAAGAAGAGCAGGCAGCCACTCCTGATCGACCAGCCCTAGCCTGGGTTCTGGGCGGGCTCGCGCTTAACGTTGCGCTGATCGATGTGGTCGGCTTCACCATAGCCTCGACACTGTTGTTCACCTGCGTTGCCCGCGGTTTCGGTTCACGTCGCATTGTTCGCGATGCACTGTTTGGTGCCATCTTCGCGCTTGTCGCTTACTTCGGTTTCGCCAAAACACTCGGAATCAACATCGGCGCAGGTTGGGTCGAGAACGCACTGGAATCGCTACTGCCGTTTGCGGGAAAACGCTGACATGGACGCTGTTGCCGGCCTGTTGAAAGGCTTTGCCGTCGCGTTGACGCCCATCAATCTGATGTGGTGCCTGATCGGCACCACACTCGGCACTGCCATTGGTGTCCTGCCCGGCCTCGGACCTGCACTGACGATCGCGCTCCTGCTGCCCATTACATTTAAGGTCGATCCGACAGCCGCCTTTATTCTGTTCGCTGGCATTTACTACGGCGCGATGTACGGCGGCTCGACGACGTCGATCCTGCTCAATACGCCCGGCGAGAGTGCGACGATCGTCACCGCGCTCGAAGGCAACAAGATGGCCCGCAACGGACGGGCGGGCGCAGCGCTCGCCACCGCTGCAATCGGCTCGTTTGTGGCCGGCACGATCGGCACACTGGGCTTGGCGTTTCTGGCGCCGCTGGTCGCCGACATGGCATTGCAATTTGGTCCGGCTGATTACTTCGCACTGATGGTGCTTGCCTTCGTCACGGTTTCCGCTGTGCTGGGCTCATCGGCGGTGCGCGGCTTAACGGCACTACTGTTTGGTATCTGGCTCGGCATGATCGGCGTCGATCTGCAGACTGGTCAAGCGAGGTTCACGTTCGGCGTGCCGGAGTTGCTCGACGGCATCAACGTCATCATTGTGGCGGTTGGTTTGTTTGCCGTCGGCGAAACGCTATACGTCGCCTCGCGCTACAAGGCTGGCAGTGACGAAGTGATCCCGGTCAAGGGATCGCTTTTGATGTCGAAGGAAGAATGGTCGCGCTCGTGGAAGCCTTGGTTGCGCGGCACGGCACTGGGCTTTCCGATTGGCGCTATGCCCGCGGGTGGGGCTGAAATCCCGACGTTCCTCAGCTATTTCATTGAAAAGAAATTATCAAAGCACCCAGAAGAATTTGGCCACGGCGCCATTGAGGGCGTGGCCGGTCCCGAAGCCGCCAACAACGCATCGGCGGCCGGCGTGCTCGTGCCCATGCTAACACTCGGCCTGCCAACATCGGCGACGGCTGCCATCATGCTGTCGGCGTTCCAGAGCTATGGCATCAATCCAGGACCGCTGCTGTTCCAGACCCAGCCTGATCTGGTTTGGGGGCTGATCGCGTCTCTGTTCATCGGCAACATCATGTTGCTGGTGCTCAATCTGCCGATGATTGCGCTGTGGGTAAAGATGCTGATGATCCCGGCGCCGCTGCTCTATGCAGGCATTCTCGTGTTCGCGACCATCGGCACCTACGGTATAACGCAATCGACGACGGACCTGCTGCTGCTTTATGCGGTGGGCAGCATTGGCTATCTGATGCGGCGTTATGATTTCCCGACCGCACCCGTCATCATCGGCATGATCTTGGGACCGCTCGCGGAACAAAACCTGCGGCAGGCGATGACGATCTCAGCCGGCGATTGGACGGTCTTCTTCACGCGACCATTATCGGCAAGCCTGTTTGTGCTTGCGGCCTTGGCGCTCCTCGGCCCGAAACTCTATGACATCTGGTCCCGGTCGCGGCATCCAGCGGTCGCTGGTGGCGACGTTTGAACCACCGGTTGCTGCGACTATTTCATCTTCGACAGGAATGGTCCCAGCACGTCCGATGTGTCGTCCGTCCATGGCTTGAGGGCCTTGCCGTCAAACTCCTTGGCTTCGGCAGTCGCCCGGTACGGCTCGAGTGTGGTTTCGGACTTCGAGAACACCGCCACTGTTGACGTTGACGAGGCGTAGGAACCATCAGCTTCGTCATCTGACATCAACAGACCGTGCAGTTCCGGCACCAACGACGCGGTGGCGCCGACCACCGCGTCGAGGTCGAGATAGCGGTTCGAGATATGCAGCAGCACGACACCAGTGGCATTTAGCTTGCCTGCATACATCCGCAGCGCCTCCGCCGTCATCAGATGCACCGGCACGGCGTCCGACGAAAACGCATCGACGATGATCAAATCAAAGCTTTCGGCTTGCTGCTTGGCGAGCGTTAACCGAGCATCACCGATCACGATGTCGGGTTCCGGTTGGCAATAATGCAGGAATGAGAAATCAACTGCATTCTTGGCAATCCCGACAATTACAGGATCAATCTCGAAGAAGCGCCACGCTTCGCCCTCCTTGGCATAACAGGCCAGCGATCCGGTCCCCAGGCCGACAACGCCGACACGAATCTTGCGGCCCTCAGCTTCGGTGGCTGCCCGCACAAAATCGATCGTCTGCGCCATCGGGCTTTTTGGGTGATAATAGGTGGCTGGCGTTGTATCGACCACTAACGCACCTTCGGCATCCCGCACCCGCTGCGCACCGTGCAGCGTTGTCCCGTGCTTCAGGATGTTGAATTCACTGTCCGAACCCGTTGTCACCCGGTAGACGCCAAAGAAGCTGCGTTGGGCATCGCCTTGGCGGACAGACGACGGCAGCATCACGATCGCAGCACACATCAGTAGTGCCAGCACCAATTGCCGAGGCGGATGCCACCACAGCACGGGCAGGGGCAATGCGAACACCGCACAAAGGAAAGCGGCATCGCCCCAACGACTGAACCCTTCCTTGGCCTGCGCCAAGAGGCGTGGCAACAGCGTCAAATCAACCGACGCTGTCGGCAGCTTCGCCACCGCCCATGGCACCCAGAACAGCAATAATATGCCAGCCGCTGCCATCAGCCATAGTCGCATCCATTCGCCGGCACGGTGGTTGATCGCCAGGGCACCAGGACGGCACGCCATGCTGAGCGCCAGTAGGATCGGGTACTCAAACACCTCCGAGAACACCTGGGGTGCGACAAGCCCTGCGAAAATGCCACCCAAACTGCCGCCGAGCGACATGAACAGATAGAATTCAGTCAGGCGCCGCGCGGACGGTCGAGACTCATACAGCGTGCGATGCGCGACCATCGCGGACGTAAAGAAGACGGCAAGCCCGGTTGCCGCCGACACGAACCAGCCATCGTGTCGCGTTTGTGCCAGTTGCATCAAGGCGACAATGACGGCCGCCAGATGCAAGATCAGCAGCAGCCGTGTCGGGATCAGTGCGCGATCGCGAAATACGAGTACGAATGTCAGCAGATAAAGCGCCAAGGGTACGACCCAAATTAACGGCGCGGAGGCAACATCGGTCGCCACGTGCGTGGTGAACGCCGTCAATAGCGCAGACGGCACCAAGGCCAGTCCGACCCAGCCTGCCCGCTGCACCCAGGTCGGTGCAACATTGGGGGTCAACGCTTCGTCAGCGGCGTCGCCCGCTATTGAGCTGCTGCCCGCACGGCGGACGACATATGCACAAGTGGCGATAGCCACTAGCAACACCACGAAGCCGCCCGCCCAGATCCAGCTCAAGGCGCGCACGCCGAACACGGGTTCAAGCACCAACGGGTATCCGAGCAGCGCAATCAAACTACCGAGATTGGATGCCGCGTAGAGAAAGTAGGGATCGGTCGCGGATTTATGGCCGGTGGTCGCAAACCACGCTTGCAGCAGTGGCGCGTTGGCGGCGACGGCCACGAAGGGCAGTCCGACCGCAACGGCAAACAACCCCAGTTGCCACATGTAGGGATCGCCTGGCGGCGGTTCACCCCAGCTTGCTGGTAGACCAAACGGCAGCGTCAGCACCGCAATCACGCCGAGCGCCAAGTGTAGTGGCGCTGCAAGGCGCGGCAGATAGCGGATCAAAACGTGCGCATAGCAGTAACCGACCAACAGCGCGGCCTGAAAGAAGCACATGGCAACCGCCCAAACCGACGGCGAACCACCGAGCACCGGCAGCACCATTTTGGCAAACAGGGGTTGGATCGAAAACAACAACAGAGCCGATAAGAATGTTGTCGTCGTAAACACGACGACGCTCGACAGTCCTGCACTAGAAGCGTGCGCCATTGGGGGCGTGCCCGGTGTCGCGTCCATCATCATACTTCGGTTGCGGTGCCGACGGCGGGCACGACGACATGATGGCCCATCATCGCAGTTATGAACGCTGACGCATCGGCGGCGAGCATGCCCGGAAAAGTGCCATAGTGGCAGGGCATAATCGTCTTGAAATGGAAAAACCTTTTACAGGCGAAGGCGGCAGATTTCGCCCCCATCGTAAAACGATCACCAATTGGCACGAGCCCGATGGTCGGTTGATGCAGTTCGTTGATCAGCGCCATGCCGGCAAACATATCGGTATCGCCCATGTGATACACGACCTTGCCCTGGTCTGCTGTCGCTTTGGGTCGAATGATGATGCCGCAGGGATTGCCCAGGTAGACGCCATTCGACGACGACGAATGCAGCGCCTGCGTCAGCGTCAACTCGAAGTCCGCGGTAGCAATTGTGCCACCAGTATTCATCGGCTCGATCTTGTCGGCGCCCCTGGCCTTCACGTGCAGGGCCAGTTCGAACACTGCGAACAAAGGTACCGCACGCAGCTTACAGATTTCGCCCGCATCGCCGATGTGATCATCATGCCCGTGCGTGAGCGCCACATGCGTGACGCCAGCCGTCGCCTGATCCCACGAGATACCTGACTTTTCAAATGTCGGATTGCCTTTCAAGAACGGGTCGATCAGCACGACGCTGGCACCGGTCTCGATGCGAAAGCAGGAATGTCCGAACCATGAAATCCGCATTGGCGATCTCCAACTGTTTGCCTTACGTTAGCATGGCGGGCTCAATCGCCGTCCGAAGCCCGTCGCCGCAGTGCCTTGGTGCCCGATCGCTGCTTTTTGCCCTCCAGCCGCCGCTGTTTGGACGCGAACGTCGGGCGTGTTTTCACTCGCCTTACTGGTGGAATGGCAGCCTCGCGAATGAGTTCCAGAAGACGTTCCAGTGCATCTGCGCGATTGCGGACCTGACTGCGAAATCGGCTCGCCTCGATGATCATCACGCCATCCTTGGTCAATCGCTGACCGCACAGCGTCTCCAGACGACGCGCCACCGCGTAGGGGAGATTGGGTGAGTGTCGCACGCTGAAGCGCAACTGAACTGCGGATGACACCTTGTTGACGTTCTGGCCGCCCGGACCCGACGCGCGGATAAAATCCTCCTCGATCTCATCCGGCGACAAGCTAATGCTGTTGGTTACAAAAATCATAGCGCTCGTCGCATCTTCGCTGCAGTTTGCCCGACGTGCTATCTACCATGCGTCGCCACTTCGCACGAGACACCTGAAATCATGGCAACCCAGCCCAAAAAGACCATCGCTGATCTGCTTGCCGTGATGGCCGCCTTGCGCACGCCTGGCACCGGCTGCCCGTGGGATCTCGAACAGACGTTCGAGACCATTGCCCCTTACACGCTTGAGGAAGCCTATGAGGTGGCCGATGCCATTGCGCGCGGTGACCGGGCGGATCTCAAGGAGGAGTTGGGCGACCTGCTGCTGCAGGTTGTCTATCACGCGCAGATTGCGGCCGAAGAAAACAGTTTCACATTCGCCGATGTGACCGATGCCATCACGGTGAAAATGATCCGGCGGCACCCGCATGTTTTCGGCAACGAGGCAGCGCGTTCGGCCGGTGTCGCCAAAGGGTTCTGGGAAAAGATCAAAGCGGAAGAACGGCGCGCTAAGCCAACCGCGGACCAAGCGACTAGCGTGCTCGATAACGTGCCGCTGGCGCTGCCGGCACTGACGCGTGCCGTCAAGCTGCAACACAAGGCTGCGAAGGTTGGGTTCGATTGGCCTTCGTTAAAGCCGGTGTTCGACAAAATGCGCGAGGAACTTGCCGAATTTGAGGAGGCCGTTGCCGGGTTGGACCAAGCGCAAGCCGAAGCAGAATTCGGCGACCTGCTGTTTGTGATGGCCAACGTCGCACGGCACATGCAGATCGACCCGGAAGCAGCCATTCGCGCGACCAACCACAAATTCACCCGGCGCTTTCACCGCATCGAGGCGCTGCTCGCAGCACAGGCGCGCGCACCAGCCACAGCGTCGCTCGAGGAAATGGACCGGCTCTGGGACCAAGCCAAGTCTGAGGAGACAAAACCGTGAGCACGCCCGCGGCCGGCAAGACGGCACTGTTGTTTGGCGCAACCGGCGTCGTTGGAAGCCTTTGCCTCAACGTGTTGCTCGAAGACCCAACCTACTCCCGGGTCGTTACAATAGGGCGGCGTGCCACGACGCGCCAGCACGCCAAACTCGTGCAGATCGTGGCGGAGCTCGACCGTTTGTCCGGCATGGAGGCCAGCGCTATCGGCACCGTTGATGCAGCCTTCTGCTGCCTTGGTTCAACGCAGTCGAAAGCTGGCTCGAAAGCAGAATTCCGTGCCTTCGATGCAGGTTACCCAGCAGCGGCAGCGCTGTTTGCCAAACAGCATGGCGCGCAGCAGTTTCTAATCGTCACCGCGATCGCCGCAGATCCAAAGTCGCCGATGTTTTACCTCAAGGTCAAAGGCGAGGCCGAAGCGGGCGTCATTGCCTCTGGAATTGCAAGTATTGCAATCTTCCGCCCGTCACTGCTGATCGCCGCTCGCAAAGATTTTCGCTGGAAGGAGCGCTTGAGCGAGCCATTCTTGCGGGGTTTGTCCGTCCTTCTGGTGGGGCCCGCCCGCGTCCTACGCCCGATCCGCGCTGAAACCGTTGCACGGGCTTTGGTTGCCGTCTCGCACGCGCCTGCTCCCGGGGCTACAATCTACGAGTCGGACCGCATCGCCGACATCGGTGAAACGGCCTGAAGCGGTAACGGACCACGGAATACTGGCGCCAACTGTCACGCTGGCATAGAGGTCTGACAATCAACTCACAATCGGTAGACCACGCCCATGACCACGTCGCCCACAATCCAACCGTCATTCGCGGTCCGCATCTTCCGGCCGTTAGGGAGTTTGTGGTTGAAGGCCACAGGTTGGCGCGTCGATGGCGAAATGCCCGGTCTGCCAAAGTTTATCATCGTGGCAGCACCCCATTCCAGCAACTGGGACTTGCCGTACGTGCTCGCGGCCGCAGTCCATTATGGCGTGCGCGTGCACTGGCTCGGCAAGGCTGCGATCTTTAACTGGCCGTTCGGCGGTTTCATGCGATGGCTCGGCGGCATCGCCATCGATCGTAGCCAGGCAAACAACGTTGTCGATCAAATGATCAGCAAATTTGCCGAGGCCGACCGCCTGATTGTCGTGATCCCGCCCGAGGGGACGCGTGGCGAAGTCACACGCTGGAAATCGGGGTTCTATCACATTGCCCATGGCGCAAAAATTCCACTGGCTTTGGGCTTCCTCGACTATAAGCGAAAGATTGCAGGGATTGCGCGCGTGTTCCACACCACTGGCAACTACGAAGCCGACTTGGCCGAGATCCAGGCATTCTACGCGACTGTCACCGGCAAACACCCGAAGCCGATTCCGCGCACCAAGGCTGCTTGATTGTCCAAACCAACGCGCCATAATCATACAAACACCATGCACGTCGCAGGAGCATCCCATGCAAGATAAGGTCACAACTGCCGCCAAGATGGCCAAACCAGCATTTGCTTGGGACGACCCCTTCATGCTGGAGGAACAACTTACCGAAGATGAGCGCATGATCCGCGATACGGCGCGCGAATATTGCCAGGAGAAATTGTTACCACGGGTGATCGAGGCCTACGCCCACGAGAAGACCGATCGCGCAATCTTCACCGAGATGGGCGCATTGGGTCTGCTCGGCGTCACCATCCCCGAGAAATACGGCTGTGCCGACGCGAATTACGTTTCCTACGGGCTCGTCGCCCGCGAAGTCGAACGGGTCGACAGCGGTTATCGGTCGATGAACTCCGTACAATCCTCGCTCGTAATGCACCCGATCTATGCGTATGGATCAGAAGCGCAGCGCATGAAATATCTGCCGAAGCTCGCGAGCGGCGAGTGGGTCGGCTGCTTCGGCCTGACCGAGCCCGATGCAGGTTCGGACCCAGCCGGCATGAAAACGCGCGCCGAGAAGGTGTCGGACGGCTATCTGATCACCGGATCGAAGATGTGGATTTCGAACGCGCCGATTGCCGACGTATTCGTGGTCTGGGCCAAGTCTGTTGCCCACAATAATGACATTCGCGGGTTCGTACTCGACAAGGGTATGAAGGGCCTGAGTGCGCCGAAGATCGAAGGTAAGTTGTCGTTGCGTGCCTCAATCACGGGTGAAATCGTGATGGACAGCGTAGTAGTTCCAGAAGATTCGTTGCTGCCAAATGTCGCTGGCCTCAAGGGACCATTCGGCTGCCTCAATCGTGCACGCTATGGCATCTCCTGGGGGGCGATGGGTGCCGCCGAGGACTGCATGGCGCGTGCGCGCCAGTACACGCTCGACCGGCGCCAGTTCAACCGGCCGCTCGCACAAACTCAGCTCGTGCAGAAGAAACTAGCCGATATGCAAACCGAAATCGCGCTCGGGTTGCAAGCCAGCCTGCGCGTAGGCCGCCTCATGGACGAGGAAAAGGCAGCGCCTGAAATGATCTCAATCGTCAAGCGCAACAACTGCGGCAAGGCCCTCGACATTGCGCGTGTCGCCCGCGACATGCACGGCGGTAACGGCATCGCGCAGGAGTATCACGTGATGCGCCACTCCCAGAATCTGGAAACGGTAAACACCTACGAGGGCACGCACGACATTCATGCGTTGATCCTGGGTCGCGCCATCACGGGGCTGCAGGCATTTTTCTGATCTTCAACGCCTGGAGGCAACCGCGTAGGCGGAACCGTTTCGTCACCAGATGCATTCCCCGTTGATCTCGGCTGCGAACGCTTCTAATTTCCCGCCGAAATTTAAGGGTAGTTGATCATTCAGGAAGACGGCAATGGCGACAGATGCAATATCGATCTTCGAGCACGACGATGCCATCGAATGGCTAGATGCGTTCGAGTCGGACGGCTTGGCGTCGGTGCAGGCGGCGCTCGACGTGCTGATGGAGATGGATGCCGGCGACTATATAGCCGGGCTGGATGCGGCGTACGCATTGGCCGCCGCCGAGATGGTGGCGGCCGCCCGCGATGACGATACCTCCCGATTGCCGAAGCAAGCCATCGCCGCCTTCAAGGAGCATCGCGGCGACGTCGAGGACGCCGATCTGGCGTCAACCGCGCGCAAGGCGGTGGCCCGCATCCTCAAGCATTCGGAACTGAAGGACGATGCAGAGGCTGGTGACGACGCCGAGGCTTGGACCGATCACGTCCGCGAACTGTTAGAACGGCTCAAGGGCTAACTTGGCTTAGCTCCTCGCGCCAGTACGTCTTTGACTTTTGGTCCGAGCCCCATCTTCTTCAACTCCATGATGCCGCGGTTGACCTCCGCCCCCAACAGCACAATGATCGCGGTGACCTGGAAGTAAACCAGCGCGCTCATCAGCTGCGTTAAAGCACCATAAAATCGAGCGTAGTTATTGATCTCGAGCCAGCGCGAGAACAATGCCGCCGAGACTACCCAGAGCACCGTCGAAATCAGCACCCCAGGCATGACGTCCGCCATGGTGCGTTTGCCCCCTGCCAGCCACAGGTGATAGGCCAGAAGCTGCAACATAATAACGGCAGCCGCGATCGTGTAACGCGTCAGGAACGTGAACCAGCTTGCGTCGAGCAGCAGCCGGATGCCAACCCATTCGAACTGCGCGGCGAGGGCTGGACCAATGAGGACCGTCCACGCCATCGTCAACATGGCGACAGCACCGACAAACACGAACAACGCGCTACGTCCAAGACAAAATACATAGCTGCGCGTCTCGGTGGCCCGGTACGCCGTGTTGAGTGCGGCCCTCAGCGCTTCGACGCTGCTGGTTGCGAAAAACAGGGCAATCGCGGCGCTGATCGTCAACAATCCAAAACGGCTCTGCCCCATCACGGCTGTGACTTCCGGCGCCAACGCTTCGGCAACATTGCCTGGCAACACGTCGAACAAGAGCGCGACAGCCGCCTTGGCCAAGGCTTCCCCGCCGAATACGCCTGCCAACGCGCCAAGGAAGATGCAGAACGGAAATAACGATAGAATGAACGAGAATGCGACCGAGCCCGCCATCGCAAAACCACTGTCCTCGAACAGCCGCAACAAAGCCCGCCAAATCGTTCGCGCACGCCGCATGGCTCGTCCTTGTCGCTCTGTCAGGCTTCCGGCCGGAAGCATCGTAGCTGCTACCGCCTTGTAGCCACAGCCTCCGCAAGCGTCGAGGCGCGATTGGCCGCTACGCCCTCTCCGGCAACCATTAATGCTTTTACTATACGCCTCTGCTGGACGCCGAAACACAGCCTCACTAAGCTAACGTGAGGCGCCGCTAGGCCGTGGCCATGTGCGAGTCCGATGTTGCCTGATCTGAACCTCATTCTGACCGCTCTCGAACGTGCCCAGGCAGACCTTGGTGCGCACGTACAGGATCAGCCGCCGATCGGGCCGTTGTGCGAGGCCCGCGACCATCTCGATGTGGCACTCTGCGGACTGCGCGCACACCTCGATCAGCTGACGGCTGTAACCGATACTGCTCACGCTTCGCCGTTCGAACAGCCAGCCGAGCCGTTCCGCACCAAGGTCAAAGTCAAAGCGCTGCCGCAGACGCCCGAACAAGTTGATTTACCCTTGACCGCGGTCGATGATCTGACGCGCATTCGCGGCATTGATCGCGGCACTGCGCAACGACTGGCGGCAGTCGGCATCACCTCGTTTGCCGAGATGGCGGGCTGGGATCGGGTAAATATCGACCGAGTCTGCCACACGCTTGACTTGGGTCGCCGCGTTTTTCGCGAAAACTGGATCGAGCAGGCAGCCTTGCTGGAGCGCACCGCGCCCTCTGCACTTGCGGCCCTTGAACCGCAACCAGCGCTGCATGTTCGGGATCGCATCGAGGGTGCATCTGCTCCTTGTTTTCTGGCTGAGCTGGAAGCCGCGACGCCCCCGCTCTCTGCCACCTTACCGTCGGATGACCTGGTGCTGATCCGTGGCATCGATACCAGCCTTGAACAGCAACTGCGGGAGCATGGGATCTACCGGTTCGACACCATCGCCGCTTGGACGGCTCTCGATGTCTTGCACATGCAGACGGCGCTCGGGACATCGGCCCGCATTTCCGGTGACAACTGGATCGAACAAGCCGCCCTGCTGGCGCGCAGCGTCGATACCCATCATGCGCTCCGGGTCCGCCGCCGCGAGTTCGATGCGCTGGTCCCGTGCCCACTGACCGAAGTGCTCGAAAAACCTGTACTTGCTGAGCGCGCTGTTGTGACCAACGCTGAGCCGGAATCCCAATCGGCGATTGAGCCCGTTGCGCCGCCGCAACCGCCTGAACCAGCACGCGCAACGTCTCCTCCTCCAGCATCTGTGCTCGACCGCCTGGCGGCCCTCGAAGTCGAACTTGCAGCACTGGCCGCTAATGATAAGTTGGCACCTGAGCCTGCGCCGCGGCCGGAACGTGTTACAAAACCGCCCGGGTTGCCAAGAAAAACCGATGCCTCAGCGCAGAACCTTGGCTATGAGCTTCACATCGAGGATGAGCCGTTTCCGGAGTTGTCGGTCGAGGAGGCCGATGTAAGGATCGTGCCGCGCGGCAGGCCAGCGCTACGCCCTGAGCCTCAACGCATTGCAGTGCCGTCATCACGCACGTTGACCAAGCGGCTGGAGCGCATGAAGGCGGGTGCAGATCCCGAAGGTGAAGGCTACACCGTGGCTCGCTCTCATGTAGAAGAGGCAAGCGTCGAGATCGTGCGTCGCAGGGATGAACCCAGCAGCAAGACTGGCCCCAACAGCGGCTGAGCGCGACACTATCGTCGGGTTGCGTACAATCGCGAACGGTCTATCTTGCGGTGCAGCATTTGCTTACCGCATTTTCGACTCGTGAGAGGAACCAGCATGGTAGCCGCGGCATCAAAGAGCGCTCCCCCTGTTACGACCACCAGTGCAGGCTCGGGCGCGGTCGTTGACGCGGCCGATCGACTACTGCTGGTGGCAAAAATTGCAGTCGCGCGAAAGGTTACCGCTGCTGGTGGTCTCGATGCCGCACAGACGGCGGCTCACGGCCTTGCCTGGCTCGCGACCTACGCCGAGGCGCTGCGCCAGTTGAATGCCTGGGCCGCCCGCCTCGCCGCCGATGGCAAGCTTGGCGAGATCGAACAGTTGATCCGCGATATCGGCACCGCCGAGTATGCGGCCCAGATCCTGGGCGGCATCGCCATGAGCCAGAGCGAAACAGTGCGGCTCGCAAGTCTCGGCGTGCCCCGCGCCGACATCCGTAACTTCGAGGACGCGACGGCGGATGCCATTGCAACCGGCACCGACGAGCGGCTTAAAGCACGGCTCGCTACCCTCATCAAAGCCGCGCCCGAGGCCATCACTTTTGGTGCCAGCGGACTCGACGAAACCCACGCGGCCATCCAGGGCGAGATGTATCGCTTCTGTGCCGCAGAAGTTCTGCCGCACGCGCACCAGTGGCATCTGAAGAACGCCTACATACCTCTCGATCTCATCCAGAAGCTCGCCGAACTCGGTGTGTTCGGCGTGTCGATGCCGGAGGAATTCGGCGGCATGGGCCTTGGCAAGGAAGCCATGTGCGTCGTCTCCGAGGAACTGTCGCGCGGCTATATCGGGGTCGGCTCACTTGGCACCCGGTCGGAGATTGCTGGCGAATTGATCATCGCGCATGGCACGCCTGAGCAAAAGGCGAAGTACCTGCCGGGCATTGCTGCCGGCACGATTTTGCCGACCGCGGTGTTTACCGAGCCGAACACAGGATCTGACCTCGCGTCGCTCAAAACCCGCGCCGTCAAGCAAGGTGATACCTACGTCATCACCGGCCAGAAAACCTGGATAACCCATCCCGTCCGCGCCGATGTGATGACGCTACTCGCCCGCACCAAACCCGACGAAAAAGGCTATCGCGGGCTGTCGATGTTCCTTGCCGCAAAGCCGCGCGGCACTGACGCCCAGCCGTTCCCGGCCAAGGGCATGAGCGGCGGCGAGATCGAGGTGCTGGGCTACCGCGGCATGAAGGAATACGAGATTTCGTTCGACGGCTTCGAAGTGCCGGCCGCGCAGTTGCTCGGCGGTGTCGAGGGCCAGGGCTT
>JANNRP010000283.1:0-13291 GCA_031401535.1 Hyphomicrobiaceae bacterium
GACGGCGTCACATCGGTGTGGGCGCAGTACACGGTGCGCATCACCAACGGCCGTCGCGACGCAGTGCGTGGTGCGCTGGCGGAACAGGGCATCCCATCGATGGTCTATTACCCAAAGCCCCTCAGTCATCAGATCGCCTATCGGCATTATGCGGTGGCGGGCAACGGCATGCCGGTCGCTGAGCGGCTGCCAGTCGAGGTGCTCAGTCTGCCGATGCATCCGTATTTGGATGAGGTAACCCAGGCTCGCATCGCCGCCGCTCTGATCGAGGCGGTTGGCACCTGATGCCGCGTCAGCGCGGGCCCCTAGTCCTGGCGACGACGACGGATCTTGCCGCGCTCAATGCATCGTCGCTGCATTTTTTAGGGCTGACCGCGGCGCTGCATGCGCAGGGGCATGAGGTGGCGATCCTCGCACCACGGCCATCGGGGCCGCTGGCTGCGACGTTGGCGGTTGATTGCGCGCGGCAGTTCACGCCGTCGGTTGCCCGCTTTGGCTTGCCGGCAGCTGCCGCCATCGGCTTCATGGTGCCGGGTCTGCGGCGTTTAGGGCCGATGCATCGGCTTTACGTGCGCAGCGGCGTTGGCACACTGGCGCTCGTGCGGGCGGCGCGGCTGGTGGGGTTCCAGCGCATTGTGGTCGAGGCCAACGGTTGGTTCGCCGATGATCTGGCGGCCTTGGACAAATCCAAAGGCTGGCAAGCGTTGGCGCAGCGGTTGCAGATCGCGGAAGCACATGCGGCCGATGCGGTGCGGGTGGTGACAGCCGGCATTGGGCGCCTGTTCGAGGCGCACGGCGTGCCGGCATCCAAACTCCACACCATCGCCAACGGCACCAATCTCGCTGTGTTCCGGCCCGGCGACCGCTGCCAAGCCCGCCGCGCATTTGGGATAGCCGACGACGCGACCGTTCTCGCGTTCGTTGGCAACCTGTGGCCGGTGATCGATCTTGCTGTGATGTTCGAGGCGGCACGGCAACTCGCGGCGACGATGCCCCGGCTGGAAATCCACATCGTCGGCGATGGCGTGTCACGCGCAGCCTTCGGGGCGACGTCGGTAGCGGCGGTGGCGGCAGGCGTCACGGTGCGCTGGCATGGCGGACTGCCGCCGACCGCCGCGAACGATGTGCTGGCGGCAGCCGATGTGGCGGTCGCCCCGTTCGCGGCGGTACGCAATGCCTGTAGTGGACTGTCGCCGCTGAAGCTCTACGACTACGCCGCCGCCGGCCGGATCGTGGTTGCGACCGACCTGCCGGGCATCGCGGAACTTCATGCGCAACCGTGGTTGCATCTGGCGGCACCGCACGATGCGTCACAGTTTGCAGCGGCGCTGGCAAATGCACTTACGGGGGACCGGACATCGGCTGAGCGTGCGGCGCGGGGTTACGCGGAGGCAAACTTCGGCTGGAACCATGTTGCCGACCGCGTCAGCGCATTGTTGGGATAGCGGCTCGACCGCCGCATCGGTGCTCTCATCGCCGACCGGAATAAGCGATTGCAACAGCAACCGCTCAGGCCGGTGCGCGACCAGTGAGCGACGCCAGCCATTGCAAGAACGATTGCTGGAAGGACGCCGACCGGACAGGTGCAACTACAAGGCCGCGCTGAGGCGATGCCGATTTCCAACCCGCGCTTTCAAGCAGCAGTGGCATGGGCTGCGCTATCTGATTGCGCGCTGGGGAGGAGGGGTCTGCGATGGCGTCATCGTCCGGCGTCGCCATAACGAAACCGGCCGCTCGTGCCGCGTCCGACAATCTGTTCTCGCGCACTAAACGCCGTGCGGGCACTTTCTTGGCAGCCATTGGGCGATCCCCTTTGCCGGTGATCAACGCGTATTAACTCGCTATTGACGATACCGGCAGAACTCCTAACACGAGATAAATGTTCCACGATTGCGGAGCTTTTACAATGCGTCTTCTGTCGGATTGCGAAGAAATAAAATTATTGCTGCGTACCCGTTCTTTATGTTGCACAGCGGTATGGAGTCCGTCGTGCCGCGAGCAAAAAGTTATCCCCGGTCGCTGAGGCTGTGTTATACTTGTCGTACCATGTATTGGTATAATAAAAAACTGTATTTAATGCGGAAAGATCAATATATTTGTGAAATTATACTGTTTGTGTTGTTGACAGCGTCACGCTCTTCGATTAGTGTTTGTGTATAGCTTGAACTATGCGCCTCGCCGACGCTGGGTTTCATCCCGCAACGGCCGTGCGCCGACAGCGAACTGCTGGAACCCGACCCTTTGAAAAATCTGCAATCCGGTAGCCCCGGCCGTCGCCCGCCAAAGCGTGCCGCGAACGATGCGTGTCAGGCGTCTTCGGATGTCATGCCGTCGGAAGCAGCCGCAGGCGTTGCATCGCGCAAGGCCGTCTTCGGGCGCGATTGGGCGGCCATCCGCGCCACCTACGAGGCGTATGAAGGAACTGTGAAGGCGTTGGCGGCGGTGTGCGGCATTCCGCACTCGACACTTGCCGCCCGCGCCAAGCACGAGGGGTGGAAGCGGAATACATCGGTGCGACGCCGCCGCAAGAACGGTGCGTTGGGGGTAGTGGCGCAGCGGGGTCGCCTGCTGCGTAGGCTCTACGCGACACTCGATCGGAAGGTGCAGGACATGGAGGCTAGCTTGGAAAACAACGCAGACAAGACCATCGCCGATCACGAACGCGAAACGCGCACCATCGGGTCGCTCATCCGCAACGTGGAGAAGGTGCATGACCTCGATCCATCCGTCGGCGGAGGTAGTGCCGCTGCCACTCAGTCCAGCAGCGGATTTGCCGGCGGCACCACCGAAGAGGACGTGCTCCGCCGCGAGCTTGCGGCACGCATTCAGCGCCTACGCGAACGCGTCGGCAAGTGACCGGCCGAACGCCGATAGCAGCGCTGCATTGATCGAGATACTTGCCGACTGGTCATCCGCGCAACTGCGTGCGGTGCTGGCCGATTGGCAGGTATGGGCCCGCGACGATCAACTGCCGCCCGGTATCGGCCACCGTGGCTCCGGTCAATCGTGGCGCACGTGGCTGATCCTGGGTGGGCGCGGGGCTGGTAAGACGCGGGCCGGGGCGGAATGGGTGCGTGGCATGGCGCTTGGCCTGTCCGCGTTCACCACGCAACCGGCGCGACGCATCGCCCTTGTCGCTGAAACCTATCACGATGCGCGCAGTGTCATGGTCGAGGGTGTGTCCGGCATCCTGGCGGTGCACAATGATCATGATCGTCCGCGCTATGAGCCCTCGAAAAGCCAGCTCGTCTGGCCGAATGGGGCGATGGCGCAGCTTTTCTCAGCCGACGATCCGGGCGGACTGCGAGGGCCCCAGTTCGATGCGGCGTGGTGCGACGAACTGGCCAAATGGCGACGGGGTGAGGCTGCCTGGGACATGCTGCAGTTTGCGCTGCGGCTCGGGCACGATCCGCGCCAGGTGGTGACGACGACGCCGCGCAATATTCCGCTGCTGACCCGAATCATGGCCGAACCGGTAACGGTGACGTCACGCAGCCCGACACTGGCGAATGCGTCCAATCTCGCCGCGTCCTTTGTTACCGAGATGCAGCGGCGCTATGGCGGCACGGCGTTGGGCCGGCAGGAACTCGATGGCGAGATCATCACCGAGCAGGCCGGCGCGCTGTGGCGTCTCGACTGGATCGATCAGATGCGGATGGCGGTTGCGCCTCCGCTAGGGCGGATTGTGGTTGCGGTTGACCCACCGGTGACCTCGACTGCCAATTCAGACGCCTGCGGTATTGTTGTCGCTGGGATCGGCGAAGACGGCCGTGCCTACGTTATTGCAGACCGCACGATCCAAGGCCGGGTGCCGCACGTGTGGGCCCGGGCGGCGATTGCGGCCTACCGCGATTTCAAGGCCGACCGGATTGTCGCCGAGGCCAATCAGGGTGGCGATATGGTGGTGTCGGTGCTGCAGCAGGTCGATGCTGTCGTGCCGATTACCAAGGTGCATGCAACACGGGGCAAATGGCTGCGGGCCGAGCCGATCGCGGCACTCTATGCGGAAGGCCGCGTGGTGCATGTTGGGCTGCTCGAACAACTGGAAGCGCAGATGCTGCGGTTTGGTGCCGATGGGTCTGGCCGGGCGCGCAGCCCCGACCGCGTCGACGCCCTCGTCTGGGCACTGACGGCGCTGCTGCTCGACCGGCCGACGCTGCCAGCCGTGCGGGTGCTTTGAGCAAGTTGACTGTTGGGTTGTGTGCCAATCGGGGCGCCAACCCAACCTACGTCTGACCCCGACACAGACCATTCATATCAAGGACCAGAGATGCCAATGAACCAACGCGCGGCTGCGCGGCAGGGCGAACGGTTGCGTCCAAACGACGGCTGGATGCACCGTGCCATCGCATCGCTGCTGGGCGTTCCCTCATCAGCCACCAGCGATACCAAGGCCAGTGCCAACGCATCCGTGATCTCGATCGAGAATCTGGGCGCGCCCGTTTGGGCACCGCGCGATTACGCGAGTTTTGCGCGCGAAGGCATGATGCAGAACCCGATCGCCTACCGGGCGGTGCGGATGGTGTCAGAGGCTGCGGCTTCAGTGCCGTTGCTGCTATACAATGGCGATATCGAGATCGAAACACACCCGCTGCTTGATCTGCTGCGGCGGCCAGCGCCCGGCCAGACCCACGTCGACCTGCTGGAAAGCTGGTACGGCTTCCTGCTGGTGGCCGGCAACGCTTATCTCGAAGCGGTGGCGGTCGATGGACGGGTGCGCGAGTTGCACGCGCTAAGGTCAGACCGGATGACCGTGGTGCCGGGTGCCGACGGCTGGCCCGAGGCGTTCAATTATTCCGTCGGCGGCCGCACCGTGCGTATCGGTGGCGACGCGGTGCCGGGTGTCGCGCGTGTTCTGCATACGCGGCTGTTTCATCCGCTGAATGATCACTATGGCCTGTCGCCGATCGAGGCGGCGGCAACGGCAATCGACATCCACAACGAGGCCTCGCGCTGGAACAAGGCGCTGCTCGATAATTCCGCGAGACCGTCGGGAGCGCTCGTCTATACGGCCACCGAGCATATGACACCGACGCAGTTCGAGCGCTTGAAGCGCGAGTTGGAGGAGAGTTTTCAGGGTGCGCGCAATGCCGGGCGACCGCTGCTGCTCGAAGGTGGGCTCGACTGGCGGGCGATGAGCCTCAGCCCGCGCGACATGGATTTCATCGCCTTGAAGCAGATGGCGGCACGCGAGATCGCGTTGGCGCTGGGCATACCGCCGATGCTACTCGGCATCCCCGGCGACAATGCGTATGCGAACTATCAGGAGGCCAATCGCGCGTTCTGGCGGCAGACGGTGATCCCGCTCGTCAAACGGCTGGCGGCGGGATTGTCAGGCTGGCTCGGGTCTGCGGGCGGCTTGCGCTTCGTGCCCGATATCGATGGCATCGACGCGCTGAGCGTCGATCGCGAGGCGCTGTGGGCACGGCTGCAGGCGACATCGTTTCTGTCGGACGACGAGAAGCGGGCGGCGGTCGGCTACGGGCCGCAGGCGAACGCCGACGCCGGTGCAGTTGCGCAGAAGTTTAATCCGCATCACGACGCAGCGGGGCGGTTTACATCGGGACCTGGAGGAGGCGGCGTCACGCCGGTGGCGGGTCGGCCACGCGGGCCGGTCGGACCACCGAAGCCGCCGCCGGCGGGCGTTCCGGCGACGCCACCGTCACCTCGCTCCGATTATGGCGCGACGCCTCGCGGCAAACCGTTTACGGAACACGGACGGAAACAGGCCGCTGAGCGCAACTTCACGGACGAACGGATCGACGCTATCGTTGAAAATAATACCAAAAGCCGAGTTGGCAAGGTCGACCAACTCGGTGCCAAGACCTGGGAATACTCAGATTCGCGTGGAAACACCGTTGTGACCAATGAGAAGGGCGGGATCATTACAGTGTATTCGCGCGCTCCTGGCGGAGCATATGCCGACAAGCCATAAGGTGAAACAGATGAATCCCGACACGGCGCTGGGACTTAGTGCAGAATTGGAATTTCTGCTTCAGTCCGGATGGCTACAGATTAGAGAAGCGGAACGCATCCGTATAGTGGCCCCAGTAGACGCTATCTCCTCGAAGAGATTTGCGGATGACTTGAAAAGCGAAGTATGGCGCATTGCACGCTTTGTGGCGTATCCAGATTTTGTCAGCATCACCAGGAACGGTGACGGAGGGTACTCGATTAGGTCGAAAATCGACTCGGGCGGCAGCTTTGAAATTTTATTCGAAGGTCCGCGCTCCGACTCCGTGAGCTGACGCAACTTCGTGAGGCGCTGTGGACGAGATTGCAGGCAACGTCGTTTCTCTCACATAACGAAAATCGCTCTCGGAGCTGACTAAAAAACAATTTGCGCCGTTCCAACCTCGTCGCTGTCGCGTCGGGGCGGCGACGCATGTCTGCGAACGAACATAACAACAACCGGAACCCAACCGCATGCACGATGCTGCAACGATGCCGCAGGAAGCGGCGCATGAAATCAAATTTCTCAACCTCGATCTGAAGAAACTTGGCCTCGATGGCACGTTCGAAGGCTACGCCAGCCTGTTCGACCGCTGCGACCTCGGTGCCGATATCGTGTCGCCGGGTGCGTTCCGTAAAAGCCTCGCCGCTCGTGGTGCCGAGGGCATCCGCATGCTGTTTCAGCATGATCCAGGCCAACCGATCGGCACCTGGCAGCGCATCTACGAGGATGCGCGCGGCCTGTTCGTGCGCGGGCGGATCGCAACCGACGTTGTTCGCGCACGTGAGGTGCTGACGCTGATGCGGGCAGGTGCCATCGACGGACTGTCGATTGGTTTTCGCGTCGTCAAAGGCCAGCGGGATGGGCGCTCCGGCATCCGCCGTCTGGTTGAGATCGACTTATGGGAAATCTCGATCGTGACATTCCCGATGCAGCCCGATGCCCGCGTGGCCGTCGTAAAATCAGGCGGGGAAGGCCGACAGCTGAGCGCCGATCGGACACCGACCGAACGAGAATTCGAGCGCTGGCTCACGCAGGACGCTGGGTTCACGCGATCGGAGGCCCGTGCCGTCATGCGGCGCGGATACACGGGGCTCAAATCTTTGAGCCAGGCGGACCCGACCACTGCTTGGCAGGCGCGGATTCTTGCCCACATGGCCGAGGCAGCAGAACTCCTGCGTCAGCCGACACGACTTTGAACCCTAGCAACCAAAGGACCATTGATGATCAAGGATAGCGGCCTGGAAACGAAAGCCGACCATGACTTCGAGCTGGGCTATGCCGAGCTGATGCACGCTTTCGAGGCCTATAAGGAGACCAACGATCGCACTCTGAGCGAACTCAATCGGAAGATGTCGTCGGATGTGGTGACGACCGACAAGCTCGCCCGCCTCGAGCGGGTGATGGACGAGCAGCTTCTGAGGCAGGCGCGTCCCCATGTCGGCGGCAACCATGGCGTAAGCTCGACCGTCGGCCTGCAGCATAAAGCGGCATTCGACGGCTACGTGCGCCACGGCGAGGCAAAGGACCTGCGTGGTCTTGAAGAAAAAGCGCTGTCGGTCGGCTCCAACCAGGATGGTGGCTATCTGGTGCCGCCCGAGACCGAGGCCGGCATCAACCGTGCCGTGCGCACGTTGTCGCCGATCCGCGCCATTGCCAGTGTGCGTCAGGTGTCGGGCACGGTCTACAACAAGCCGTTCATGACGACGGGGCCGGTGACGGGGTGGGTCGGCGAAACCGCCGCGCGGCCCGAGACGGCCAGCCCGGTGATCGCGTCGCTGGCATTCCAGACGATGGAACTCTACGCCATGCCGTCGGCGACCCAGGCCTTGCTCGACGATAGCGCGGTCAACATCGACCAATGGATTGCAGACGAGGTGCGCACAGCCTTTGCCGAACAGGAAGGCACGGCGTTTGTCACCGGCAACGGCGTCAACAAACCGAAAGGCTTCCTCGACTATCCGAAGGTCGTCAATACAGCCTGGACCTGGGGCAACACCGGCTTCCTGGCGACCGGCGTGGCGGCTGCTTTCCCAGCATCCAACCCGACCGACAAGCTGATCGATCTGACGTTTGCCATCAAGGCCGGCTACCGGGCCAACGCCAGCTTCGTGATGAACCGGTCGACCCAGAACGCGATCCGCAAATTCAAGGATACCACCGGCAACTATATCTGGCAGCCACCGACCAAGGCTGGCGATGCGCCGCTGCTGCTGGGCTATCCGGTAGCGGAGGCCGAAGACATGCCGACGATCGCGACCGACAGCTATTCGCTGGCGTTCGGTGATTTCCAGCGCGGCTACCTGATCGTCGACCGGGTCGGCGTGCGTGTGCTGCGCGATCCCTACTCCGCCAAACCCTACGTGCTGTTCTACACGACCAAGCGCGTCGGTGGCGGCATCCAGGATTTCGACGCGATCAAGCTCTTGAAGTTCGGCGTGTAACTTCATCGCTCACGCTAGCGGTTGGGTTGCGGCGGCAAACTGGCGACCTAACCCAACCTGCGTCCACTGATCCGCACAATCTCATCGAGGCATTCCCATGGCGCTTATCATGACCAGCGCGCCGGCGATCGAGCCGGTGACGCTGGCGGACGCGAAGGCACATCTGCGTGTCGACGGCGCGGCCGAAGACACGTTGATCACGGCGCTGATCCAGGTGGCGCGATTGCAAGTCGAGGCAGCCCTCGGTCTCGCCCTGATACAACAAGGTTGGACGTGGCGCATCGACCGCTGGCCATCAACGGGCGCGATCGAACTGCCGCTGCGGCCCGTCGCCTCGATCACACAAGTGCGCGCGCAGAATGCCGACCTGTCATTCACGGTCGCGCTCTTGACCAGCTACCTCCTCGATGGGCGGGGTGAGCCGCCACGGCTCGTGCCCACCGGTGCCGGTCTGCCGTTGCCAGGCGTCGCGGCGCTGGGCTGCGAGATCAATTTTACGGCGGGCTATGGCGCGCTTGCGGCCGACGTGCCCACACCGCTGCGGCAGGCGATCCTGTTGTTGATCGCGCACTGGTTTGAAAACCGCGAGCCGACAAGCGAGGGCACGCAAGCGCGGCCGATCCCCGACACCGTCAACGCTTTACTCAATCCGTTCCGGATACGCCGCCTATGACAACCGAACGCATCGGACACCTCCGCCGCCGCCTGACTTTGGAGGCACCATTGCGCACTGCCGACGAGGGGGGCGCGGCCATCGTGACCTGGACCAGCATCGCTGACGTGTGGGCTGCCGTGCATCCGTCGCGCGGTCGTGAACTCGTCAATGCTGACGCAATCGTTGCGCGGGTCACGCACGAGATCATTCTGCGCTGGCGGACCGACGTGACGGCTGCCATGCGGCTGCGGGACGGCGCACGGATTTATCTGATCCAGGCAGTACGTGACACCGATGATCGGCGGCGGCGGCTGAACTGTCTCGTCGAGGAGCAGGCACCTTGAAACTCGATGTCCGCCTGCACGGTCTGCGCAACCGGATTGCCGTCGCGGCGGTGGTGCGACTGGAGGCCAGCATCAGGGCACGGGTCGAGCCGGTCGCACCACCGCCGGTTGAACCCAAGTCAGACGCGTCAACGAGGTAGCGACCGATGCCAAGTTCCGCTTGGGCCTTGCAGAAGGCGATCCATGCACGGCTGACCACGGATGCCGCAGTGCTGGCGTTGCTCGGTGGTCCCAGGGTGCACGACGATGTGCCGCGCGTGCCGATGTTTCCGTATGTCAGTTACGGCCAGAGCACGGTGCGCGACTGGTCGACCGGCACCGATGACGCGCACGAACATATCGTGACGCTTCACATCTGGACGCGCGGGCTGGGGCGCAAGCCGGCCCACGAGATTGCCGGCGCGGTGGAGACCGCGCTCGATCAGCAGGCATTGGCTGTCGATGGCCATCGGTTGATTTCATTGCGGCATGAGTTCTCCGACGTGCGGCGCGAGGACGACGGCGAGACCTGGCGCGGTGTACTGCGCTTCCGCGCGGTGACGGAGCCACTTTGATAGCGCTTTCGGACACGCGTTCCGCGCGGCTGCCGGAAAGTGCGAAAGCCAGTTAGATCCGCTTCACCATCCCAACCGAAGGACACCACGCATGGCTGCTCAAAAGGGCAAGGACCTGCTGCTCAAAATCGACGACGGAGGGGCAGGGTTTATCACGGTGGCGGGACTGCGGTCGCGCACCCTCGCCTTCAACGCCGATACGGTCGACATCACCAGCCAGGATTCGGCCAGTCAATGGCGCGAACTGCTGGCTGGCGCGTCGATCAAGACCGCGCGTGTGACCGGTTCCGGCATTTTCAAAGACGCCGTGTCTGATGCCGCGATCCGAACGGCGTTCTTCAATGGGGTGATCAAGACCTGGCAAATTGTCGTGCCCGACTTTGGCACGGTGCAGGGCGCATTCCAGATAACCGCGTTCGAATTGACCGGTAAGCACGACGGCGAGGTCGGCTTCGATCTCAGCCTGGAGAGCGCCGGCGAATTGACGTTCACCGTCATCTGACCAGCGGGGACCACCTTCATGGCCAATCGGCATCGTGGCGAGATCGACGCTCAATTTGATGGTCGCAAGTTTACGTTGTGCCTGACGCTCGGCGCGCTGGCCGAACTAGAAACGGCATTTGGCGACGCCGACATGCTGGCGCTGGCACAACGCTTCGAAGGCGGACGCTTGCGTGCAACGGACGCCATTCGCATCATCGGCGCCGGACTGCGCGGTGGCGGGCACGACTTTGATGACGCCACGGTGGCGCTGCTGACGATCGACGGTGGCGCCGCGGGATTTGTGCGGGTTGTGGCGGAATTGCTGCGCGCGACATTTGGCGAGCCGCAAGTGGCTTCAGTCCAAGCTGGCACGCCTGTGGAGGCGGGCCGTCCCGACCCTTTCCCTGGGACGACGTGATGGCAGTGGGCTTCGGTCTGCTCCGATTGTCGCCCGCTGCGCTGTGGTCAATGACGCCGCGCGAGTTTGCGGCGGCGATCGGATGGCTCAAGGGCCCCGAAGTCAAGCCATCGCGACTTGACCTGGCCGCGCTGATGCAACGCTTTCCCGATACTGCATAGTAGGAGCCTCCATGCCCGATCCAATCGAAACGTGGACTGTCGCGGTCGATGCCGACACCAGTGGACTCGAACAGAGCCTTGCGGATGCGACAAAGTATGGGCGGCAATTCGGTGCGGTGCTTACGAGTGCCTTCACCGGCATTGCGGTCAAAGGCAAGAGCCTCGGCGACACGTTCAATACGTTGGCTTTGAGCCTGAGCCGTCTCGCCCTCAGCGCCGCATTCAAACCACTTGAACAAGGGCTTGGCTCTATATTCAGCGGACTGCTGTCGGGCGGTGCGACGGCGTTTGCCAATGGCGGTGTGATTCAGGGCGGCTTGCCGGTGCCCTTCGCGTCCGGTGGTGTGATTGCAAGCCCGATCGCGTTTCCGCTCGGTGGTGGCAAAACCGGCATTGCCGGCGAGCGAGGTGCGGAAGCCATCATGCCACTGTCGCGCAGATCCGACGGACGGTTGGGTGTGAAGGCGGAAAATGGCGGCGGCGGACGGCCCATCGTCTTCAACATCACAACGCCCGATGCGGACAGCTTCCGACGCTCCGAGAGCCAGATCGCGGCGATGCTGGCGCGCACCGTACAGGCTGGCCAGCGAAATCTTTGATTGTGGCGCGTGATGACTGCCCTCCGGGCAGCCGACCGTCGCGCACCGTAAAGTCCCTCCAAGACTGAGGCGTTCAACATGAGCTTTCACGAAGTCCGCTTCCCGCTCGACATATCGAGAGGCGCCGAGGGTGGCCCCGAACGGCGCACCGATGTCGTGGTGCTGGGTTCCGGTGCTGAGGAACGCAACAGCCGCTGGGCGCATTCGCGGCGCAGCTGGAATGCCGGGTACGGTGTGCAAACGCTCGATGCCTTGCACAGCATCATCGCATTTTTCGAGGAGCGGCGCGGGCGCTTGCATGGGTTCCGTTGGCGCGATCCGTCCGACTGGAAATCCTGCGCGCCAAGTGTCATGCCCACCAATCTCGATCAGGCGATCGGCACCGGTGACGGCACGATCGCAACGTTTCAGCTGTCGAAGACCTATGGCGCACTCTATGCGCCATGGACGCGACCGATCGCGAAGCCAGTGGTGGGCACAGTATTGATTGCGGTGGCGGGTGCTGCAAAGACCGTTGGCACTCACTTTGTCGTCGATGCGACCACGGGCTTTCTGACTTTCCTCGCGGGCAGCATTCCAGCCAATGGCACGGTGATCACGGCCGGCTTTGAATTTGACTGCCCGGCGCGGTTTGACACCGACAAGCTGGAGGTCAACGTGCAGGGCTTCCGTCACGGCGCCATTCCGAATATTCCGGTCGTCGAGGTTCGCGCATGAAAATCCTCCCGCCGGGGATGCACGCACACCTCGAAACCGGTGCGACGAGCCTGTGCTGGTGCTGGCGGTTGACCCGCCGCGACGGGGTTCGGCTGGGCTTCACAGATCACGATTGCGATCTCACATTCGACGGCACGACGTTCGAAGCCGCTGCCGGTTTCACGACCAGCGACATCAAGGACTCGGTGGGTTTAAGCGTCGATAATCTCGAAGTCGAGAGTGCGCTGGTCTCGGGTCGCCTCGATGACGCGCAGTTGTCGGGCGGCATGTTCGACGATGCCAAGGTTGAGATTTTTCGGGTCAACTGGGCCCAAGTGGTTCAACGCGTGCTGATGCGCGAGGGCTCGCTCGGGGAGGTCAAACGCTCCGGTATTAGCTTCACCGCAGAGGTGCGCGGGCTCGCGCACTACCTCGCTCAGCCCAAGGGGCGACTCTATCAATTTATGTGTGATGCCGATTTGGGCGATGCCCGCTGCGGTGTTGATCTGTCGGGATCGGTGTTTCGCGGGTCGGGCACGGTGGTCGCGACGTTGTCGGCGCGGCGGTTGACTGCGTCCGGCCTCGACGCATACCTGGGCGACTGGTTCGCGCGCGGGCTGCTGACGTTTACGGGCGGGGCGAACAGCGGACGCGCCGTCGAGGTCAAGCGGCATGGTGCAGCGCCCGGCGCCATTACGCTCGAGCTCTGGCAAGAGTTGCCAGTTACGCCTGATGCTGGCGATACATTCCACGTCACGGCCGGCTGCGACAAGCACCTGTCGACGTGCCGACAACGTCGCTACCACCGTGCCCGACCCGCGAAACACCGGTCCCGACAGATCTACACCGCAGCGAGCATCGCCCAGATCGGCATCACACGTGAACTGATAGAGCCGCCCCTTGGGCTGCGCGAGGTAGTGCGCGAGCCCGCGCACCTCTGCAGTGAAGCTGATGCCGGAGCGTTTGACCTCCCCGAGCGAGCCC
>JANNRP010000284.1:0-6490 GCA_031401535.1 Hyphomicrobiaceae bacterium
TCTCACGGCCCTTCTGGTGCTCACGGAAATGGCGAGTGACCGTGCCGTGGGCGGCTTCGGCTTCCATTGTTTTGCCATCTGGTGTCAACAGTACGGACGTCATCAAGCCCAACGAGCCGAAACCTTGCGCCACTGTGTCTGACTGCACATCGCCGTCGTAATTCTTGCAGGCCCAGACGTAGCCACCGGACCATTTCATGGCGGCCGCGACCATGTCGTCAATGAGACGGTGCTCGTAGGTAATCTTGGCGGCGTCGAACTTGGTTTTGAACTCGGCGTCGAAGATTTGCTGGAATAGCTCCATAAAGCGGCCGTCATACTGCTTAAGGATCGTGTTCTTGGTCGACAGATACAGCGGGTACTTGCGGTTAAGCGCATAATTCATCGACGCACGTGCAAATTCACGGATGCTATCGTCCAGATTGTACATCGCGAGCGCAACGCCTGACTCAGGTGCCTTGAACACTTCACGCTCGATTACCTTGCCGTCGACGCCGACGAACTTAAGCGTCAGAGTGCCCGCGGTCGGGAATTTGAAATCGGTGGCACGGTACTGGTCGCCGTAGGCATGGCGGCCGATGATGATTGGCTTGGTCCAACCCGGCACGAGGCGCGGCACATTCTTGCAGATGATGGGTTCGCGGAAAATCACGCCACCCAGAATGTTGCGGATCGTGCCATTCGGCGAGCGCCACATTTCCTTGAGGTTGAACTCCTTAACCCGGCCTTCATCAGGCGTAATGGTGGCACATTTGACGGCGACACCATGCTTCTTGGTGGCGTTGGCGGCGTCGATGGTCACCTGATCGCTCGTTTTGTCGCGGTATTCGACGCCAAGGTCATAATATTCGAGCTTGAGGTCGAGGTAGGGATGTATCAACTTGTCCTTGATCGCCTGCCAGATGATGCGCGTCATCTCGTCGCCGTCCATTTCGACGACCGGGTTCGCAACTTTTATCTTCTGCATGGCTCTTGGTCCTTTTGGGCCGCATCGTGCGCCGCGGCGCGAAACGGTTGGTTGAGTGGTTGGTTTTGGCGACAGGATGTGCAGCGCACCATAATGTCGCGGCGTAGCGATGGGAAGTACTGCTTCTGCAGGGGGCATCGGCGACGACAGTTGGATCATATAGCCGCAAAATTCAATCGCCATGATGTTCCGGCGCGCCCAGATTCGGGTTGGCGATGATTCGGTGAGGCGGTGGCGGATTGAAACTTTCGCCCGGTTGACGCGTATCTATTGCAGTTGAGACAGTCGATTCGCTGTACAAGGAAATTGAATGCGCGCAGTCAGGCAGATCAGACGGGACCTGGAGGAAAGCTTTATTGGCGGGCTCTGTAGTGTATTGGCACGCAGCAGCCGGTTCCGCCGATCCGCTTTGCGTCACCTGTTTCAGAATCACATGGCGCCGACATCTCTAGCATTTGTCACATTCCCCGATCACGCGTTGTTCGTCGATCCGCGCGACCAAATGATTGCCTACCAGCTTGTATCCGGACGGGCCTGGCAGCGTGAGGAATTCGAGCGCGCCATGCGGATAACACGAGAGGCCGACGCCTTCCGGCCGGGAGGTTGGTTTGTCGACGTGGGTGCCAACATCGGAACGCAATCGATTTATGCCATGTTGAGCGGTCAATTCCGCGGCGTAATCGCAATCGAGCCAGATCCGCACAATGCGTCGTTGCTCCGACGCAATCTGGCTCATAACGGTTTTGCCGAAAGCGCCCGAGTCATTGAGTTGGCAGCCAGCAACCATAGCGGTACTGAGAAATTTTATCGCGACAATCAAAATTTTGGTGCCCATGCACTGGCGCCGTTGTTACCTGATCGCGCGTACACTTCGATCGACGTGAAAACCGCACCGTTGGATACTATCCTAGCGGAACTAGGTGTAACGCCGGACGACGTCGGATTGGTGATGATCGATGTTGAAGGACACGAGATCGAGGTCTTAAAGGGTATGGAACGCGTTCGACGCCATGGCGTGCCGATTATCGCCGAGGTATCGGGTGGCATCCATGGCGCAGACGGTTTGGCCGAGTTGCGCAGGCTGCTCAGTGAGCACTACGACCACGTTGCGCACCTGCGGTCGAACCGCAGCGCTGCGGACGACGATCGGCAGCTACTTGACGGCTTTGATTTTGGTACTCGTCAGACCGACGTTCTGATCTATAACGCTGCCGCGGCCAAACCGGTAGGTTGAGGCACCGGACGTACGGCTTGGCTGCGTGCCAGTCGCAGCAAAGGCGTAGCCAAGTGGCTCAAGTCAACATCGTCAACGATCCTGCTATTCATGGTGGGGAACCGGTCATCGCCGGAACGACACTGCGGGTCGCGGAGGTCGTGGTAGCAAGCTATGACGGTGGAATTGCCGCGGCGACGGAATTGACCAAACCGACGCTTGCAACGGCCGTGGTTCGAGAAGCGATCGACTACTGCGCCTTGCGCGCCTGTGAGGACCAAAAGAAGTTCTGCAAGGGCTGCCGGTTGGCAACCGAACATGCCGGCTGGACCACCTTCGACGAATACCTGGCCCAGTTCAGCGCAGTGCATGTCGAAGCAGGTGGGCTACGGTTGATGCCGGGCGGCACGGCTCACGTGCTGACTGTGCCCTCGCTTGAGGTGCTGGCCAAGGAATGGCGGGGCGAAAAGATCCACTATCTGGCGCGTCGGGTTATCAGACGATTGAAAAACGAGGCCGATCCGCGCCTGAAACAGATGTCCGGCGGGCTTGATGGTGGGCCGTCTCCGGCGTTCATTCTGGTGCGCCCGCAACTGGCCGACAACATTGGCATGGTGGCGCGCGCCATGGCGAATTTTGGCCTTGACGATCTCCGATTAGTTGCTCCGCGGGATGGCTGGCCCAATGAAAAAGCACGCGTAGCTGCATCAGGGGCGGATTTCATAATCGACGTGGCGCGCGCCACGTCCACGTTGCCCGAGGCGATTGGCGAGCTCAACTGGGTGTGTGCGACAACCGCCAGACAGCGCGACTTGGCCAAGCCGGTGCTGACGCCCGAGCAGGCTGTGGTCGAAATGCGCCGCAGACTTGATCTGGGGCAGCGTGTCGGCGTGCTGTTCGGACCCGAACGGACAGGACTTGAGGGTGATGATGTGGCGATAGCCGACGCAGTCGTTATGGTACCCGTCAATCCAAACTTCGCGTCGCTCAATCTGGCGCAGGCGGCGCTGCTTTTTGGCTATGAATGGATGAAGGAGAACGCCCACGGCACACTTGGCCGAGTCACCACTTACGAGAGCCCTCTGGTGCCAGGGCAGAGGACGCGGGGTTCGGAACTTGCGACTAAGCACGAAATGATGGGATTGTTTGAGCATCTCGAGTCGGAACTCGAGCGTTTGGGGTTTTTCAACCCAAGCCAGAGCCGCGATGCGCTGGTGCGTAACGTTCGTACTATGCTCACGCGCATGAGTGCTACCGAGCAGGAAGTCCGCACGCTGCGTGGCATTGTCGCCACGCTTGCGAAGGGCAAAGGTCGTGCACGCAAACCGTCCACATGACCTGCCTTGATTACGCCTACTTTCGAGCCGAACCACCGACGCGGATCAACGGGAGCAATGGTCCGGTTGCGCATAAGGCTGCCATGCAGGGCGGCCTGCGCGACATGAACCGGGCCTTGGAGCGAGGCTGACATTTCTAATCAATCAAGCTGGCACAGGCGCGCTCTAGCGCCCAGCAAGCTAGAGTAGACTGCGGAAGCTTGAACGCTAAGCGCGAGTGCTACGGATCATCGGGGTTTGAGGGAGATGCAGGTGGTAAAGACCATGCAAGATGTAATGCGCCGCGGCATTTTTGCCGCGGGACTGTTGGCCGTCGGCAGCGTGTCGGCTTTTGCCCAGCAGGACATCAGCGAAGATACCGTGAAGTCGTTCATGAACTATGCGTGGTCAATGACCCCAGCAAAGTTCACCAAGCCCAATGGTACCCTGGTCGAGATCGACAAGAAAGTTCGGGAAAAGGTTGAAGTGCCAGTGGACGTCGCACGGGAAGTGATCCGGGCTGGCCGCATGACAGCTCACGCGCAATTGTGCGAATTGCCGGAAGATCAGGTATTGAACTATCGCTCGCTCATGAAACGCGAGGAATTAAAGAAAAAATGGTCTGAACAGCAGATGATTTATATCAATCAACTGCATCTGACGACGGTGATGTTGCTGACGGGCAAGGTCAAGCTGGTCGAGCAGGATGATGGTGCAAAGCAGCCTGTGATCGAAGAAAAGGCCGCGGCTACAGTAAAGTCCTGCACAGACGAGCAGGCAAAGAAGGTTAAGGCGCTGATTGCCGTGTACCTGAAGTCTGGGCCGCCGGTATCGCTCGATACCGCCGCGGCTCCGTTGACTGCGGCGCCTGCAGCGGCACCCGCGCCCGCCGCAGCACCCGCTTCCCCGACACCGGCGGTAGCGCCAGCGGCTCCAGCTGCGAAGAAGCCCTGATCACACGCGGAGATCAAAACGTTTGACGTTGGCGGTTAAGCCGCGTATCCAACCTTTCTCGCGGGCCTTACAGCCCGCGTTTGATTTGCGCACCTGTGGTGACTGTGGTTTTCGCGGTTGCCTGTCGGCCTTGATACAAGGCAGAGGAAGGGGCGCTCCAAATCCGTAATCAGAACCGATGGTTCGGACCGCTACGTGCGGTCTTCTCTTTGGAGTGCTGAACTATGACGAAACGCGCCACCGCAAAGCATAAGATTGACCGCCGCCTCGGTGAAAATATCTGGGGCCGCCCGAAGAGCCCACTCAACAAGCGAGAGAGCCGCCCCGGCCAGCACGGCGAACGCCGCGTCAACAAACTGTCAGACTTTGGCCAGCAGCTGCGCGCCAAGCAAAAGCTGAAGGGGTATTACGGCAACATCAGCGAGCGACAGTTCCGTAAGATTTATGACGAAGCATCCCGGCTACGCGGCTCGACCTCCGAGCTGCTGATCGGCCTGCTTGAACGACGCCTGGACGCAATCGTCTATCGCGCCAAGTTTGTCCCAACCGTGTTTGCTGCGCGGCAGTTCGTCAGCCATGGCCATGTCACTGTCAACGGTCACAAGGTCGACATCTGCAGCTATCGCTGCCGGGTGGGCGACGTGGTCGAGGTCAAGGAAAGTTCACGCCAGGGCGTATTGGTCCTCGAAGCGATCAAGAGCGCCGAGCGCGACACGCCGGACTATCTTGAAGTCGACCACACCAAGATGACGGCCAAGTTTACCCGCGTTCCAGCACTTTCGGACGTACCATTCCCGGTGCAGATGGAACCAAACCTCGTGGTCGAGTTCTACTCGCGTTAATCGGTTTCGCATTACTTTTCGTCTTTGGGCCGCCCAATGGGCGGCCCTTTTTGTTTTGCGGCCTAAGTAAAAGCCTCTTGCCATTGGCCAATGCATCGGTTCTTGGCAAAGCTCTGACCTCTGTAATATTATGGTTGGGCAGTCGGGAGGAAATAGGATGGAAACTTTCATCGCCATCGACGTGGAAACCGCCAATAGCTCACGAGCGTCAATTTGCCAGATTGGTCTCGTAGCGATGACCGGATCAACCGAATTATGGCGCTGGTCATCATTCGTCAATCCTGAAGAGGAATTCGCTTCAACAAATTATAAAATTCATAGAATTCATCCAACTCAAATTGTTGATGCACCTAAGTTCCCTGAGATACTTGAGATTGTAGCAGCGAGTATTGCGGGCCAAGCATTAGTTTCTTACGGTGACTTCGACCATGATGCGCTTACGCAAGCTGTCAGCAAATATGGCGTGATTTGTCCGCCGCTACATTGGTTAGACGTCCGTGCTATCGCGCGACAAACTTGGCCGTACCTATCAGGCTACGGACTCGTTGAGGTTTGCGAGCATCTCAGCATTGCGAAGGGCACGAGCCACCACGCTCTCGAAGATGCTGTTGCGTGTGCAAAGGTCTTTCACGGAGCCATGACGGAAAGACAAAACTCGCTCGCTCAGGAACTGGCAATCCATGGGCAGCGGCAGCCTGTACCGTATAGGGGCCCCGGAACAGTTCAATTCCCGATCGAGGTGCCGATAAAGGCAATATTGAATGGACCGCTATCCGGTCATGTACTTCTGTTGACTGGAGATTTTGAATACGGAAAGATGAAAATGGGAAGGTGGGCCGCTGAATTGGGCTGCGACGTTAACACTTCTTTTACGAAGGAGGTGTCCATACTAGTTCACGGTGGCCGCGATGTGGAGCGTCGGGGTACTGAAAAGAGCGAAAAGCATCAAAGTGCTGAAGCAGCTATGGCAAAAGGCCGCCAGATAACAATCTGGAGCGAAGCGGAATTTCTGGCGTTTGCCCACCAGGAATTGTCAAAACGATAAGCAGTGCTACCTACTTCACGCAACCCTAACCGCCGTGGGTGGCTGCGTCGTAGCCTTTCGCTTTGGTGGAACGACATTGGCCCAACCGTAGGCCAGCATCGTGATGATCGCTGACGACGCGAAGAAATACACGCCAGGCAGCACGCTTGCCTC
>JANNRP010000285.1:0-5256 GCA_031401535.1 Hyphomicrobiaceae bacterium
TCGACTATTACATTGCCTAGTTCAGCCTTCAGGGAGTCCGGCGTCCCGCAGCCCTTGTGCCAGCCTGTCGCGATACTCGGGCATGTCCTGAAAGGTCGGGACTGCGAGATAGCGCCGAATTGTGAACTCTGGATTGGCTGCCATCAGCTTCCGTGCCGCCCTGCGCGCAGTCGGCAAGTCGCCGGCCATTGCGGCCCACGATGCGAGCAGCCGATGAGCCCAGGTCACATCGGAATGGGTCTTGGTGACGTCCTTGGCGATGGCAACCGCTTCGTCGAGGTTCCCTAAACGCACCAGCGCACTTGCCATCCCCATTCTGGTATTGAAGGCAAACGGATCGAGCGGGCTGAGCTTCATCGCTTTCTCGAACCGCCCGTGTGCACGATCCGGTTGTCCGCGGTAGATGCCGACCCAACCCCATCGCGCCCAACCCCAAGCGTTGTTCGGATCGAGCGCGAGGGCCCGCTCAATAAGGGCTGATGCGCCTTCCTGGTCGCCGCAGAAACCGATGGCGGCACCGGCTGCAGTCATTGCTGTCGGATCATCGTCGATTAGACTTGCGGCAGCGTCGATCGCGCGCTGAGCATTGCCGACCTCGGATTCGATTTCGGTTACCCACAGATACGTGACCCTAAGTGCGTGACACCACGCAAGCAACGCGTGGGCGCGGCCGTACACCGGATCGATCCGGAGTGCACTCATCAGCATGGGAATTGCCTCGTCGATCGCCGCTGCATTCTGGCCACACAGTTTCGGAAATGCCCGCATCACTAGGTCATAAGCCTCGAGGCTTGCTGGCGGCTTCCTCCTCGCTGCCTCGATCTCCGCCTTTCGAATCGCAGGCTTGAGCGCGCCTGCAACCTGCTCGGCGATTCGGTCCTGAAACTCGAACAGCTCATTGGCCGCGCCCTCGTATCGGTCGGACCACAACTGAGCGCGCGTGGTCACATCAACGAGCTGCACAGATATTCGCAACCTGTCGTCACCTCGCCGAACCGTGCCTTCTACGACGTAGGCGACACCAAGCGCGCGCCCGACCTCCTGCACATCCACAAACCGTCCTTTGAACGTGAACGTTGATTGTCGCGCGATGACGAAAAAATCGCGGATGCGCGAGAGCGCAGACGTGACTTCCTCGACTACACCGTCGGCAAAGTACTCGTCGGACGCGCTGCCAAGATTGTCGAACGGCATGACGGCGACGGAGGGGTGGCGGGAAAGAGGGTTCGAAGGTTCGGCAGTTACATCTTGTATGCGAGCCTCGAACTTGTACGCGTTGTCCAACTCATTGCCTTCAGCCAAGCGAATGGCGGCGAACAGCCGCCTAGTCTCGCTATCTGGCTCGGCTTGAAATTCTTGCCGCAGCGTCTCCTTGCACTTCTCGAACTGTCGCACGGCGGCGTTGGTTCGGCCGCGCCGAGAGAAGCAGCGCATCAAAGCCCGATGCGCCTCCTCTGAGGTAGGATCTTTTTGAAGCAAGCGCTCGGCCAGCGCCTGGGCG
Source organism: Hyphomicrobiaceae bacterium (assembly GCA_031401535.1). GTDB lineage: Bacteria > Pseudomonadota > Alphaproteobacteria > Rhizobiales > Hyphomicrobiaceae > JAKFWF01. The sequence continues at coordinate 1,502 of JANNRP010000285.1, forward strand.
GCATCTAGTGCTTCGCCATCCACAGTGGCGGCTTTGCTCAGCCTCTCGGCAATGATCTGGGCCTGTTCGCATAGTGCTCGGCGATGGGAGGCGAGGAATTGCTCGGCCTCCCCCGCCCCCTCGACTCCCGCCAAAAGATCGCCTTGGTAGGCATGCGCCGCCGCGATCCAGCCGTCGCGATTATCATTCAACAGTGCTTCACGAAACGCCAAGACATCGACAGTTTCGGGACCGGCTTTCAACCTCACAGTCTCCAAATCGCCTTCAAGCGAGATGGCGTCGCCATCGGCGGAGAGTGCCTTCCTGATCACAGCAAGCCCCTGGCGCAAGCTGTTGCGAGCTTGAGCAGCCGGCCGACTGGGCCAGAACATCGAGCAAAGGTCGGCGCGAGTAAGCCCCTTAACCCCGGCCAAAGCGAGGCACGCCAGCATAAGTCGGGTCTGGCGCGTCGCGCCCACTGACACGCCGCTGAGGGACGTGAGTTCCAGACCGCCGAGAATACGCAATCGCATGTAGCACCTCGCGGCGCTCAAAGCCAGGTTGCTCGGCGCACAGTCAATCTAACGACGATTTAATGGCGCTGCCACACGATCTTGCACGGCGCTAACGCCGGCCTGAACCGGGGCCAAGCGCCGCTATGGCAGTTTCGTGTCGGGAGCTTGCCTTTGAAGCAAAGGCAGCGAGTCGGCACCAAGTGCCAATCGGCTTCCTGCTGCCACAGCGAGGAGTTTCGAACGATGGACTTTCCGACACTGATGACCGAGTTGGGTCGCCTTGGCATCGAGGTGCAACGGTTTGCAGTCACAGGCGCCGCATTGCAACTGAGGGCGAATGGCGAACCTTTTGCGCGCGGCGTGGAGGCCAGTTTCCGCGATGCCATCACCGCTGTACTTCCCGGCGCTCTCGACGGATTGAAGCCTGACGATGTGCGTGTTGCGGTCAACTACGTGATTTTCCAAATGGAGGAAGCGCGAGAGTTGCTACGAGATCCGGCACGTCCCCCAACGTGGCGCATCAATGATCCCGATGTCTTGCAATCCATGGGTGATCTGTCTCGCATGCTTCCCCGCCGCATGCTCGCGTTCGCTGCAAATCGCCCCGCGCTTGCGAAGGCGATGACCGGTCGCTTTCTCGACGTCGGTACTGGCGTTGGGGCGATTGCGCTGGAGGCGGCTGCACGATGCCCAACGTTGACGGTGGTCGGCTTGGACATTTGGGATCCGGCATTGGAACTCGCTCGCGCCAATGTGGCCGCAAGTCCAGATGCTGCGCGCATTGAGATCCGAAAGCAGAGTATCACTGATCTGAACGAGGCGGCCGCTTACACGGTCGCTTTTCTGGCGGCACCTTTCATGGATCAACGCGTCGTGGAGGCTGCCCTTGATCGGCTTGCCGCAGCGATTGCTCCAGATGGCTATCTGGTTGTCTCGATCTACATCCCCACTGCTGACAAGGTCGTTGGTGCACTTACAGAGTTGCGGCGCGTCCGCAGCGGTGGCCACTCCTGGTCAACGGATGACATGAGTGCCGCCATCAGTGCGCGGGGATTTGTCGACATAGAATTGCAACCTGGGCCTCCTGCCCTGAGCATCTCCCCGACGCTCATATTTGCCCGGCGGCCGACGGCGATATCCTGACCTTAGGGGCTTGCTCTGTCCTTGTTCCTTGTGTCTGCTTTGGACGGCAGCGGACGAATGCTGTCAATCATTCGCACGACGATCTGACGAAGGCTCCGGGTCACGACCTCCCGGCATCATGCCTCGCGGACACCGGTAGGTCCACCATCAGAAGCCGACGAACTGCGACATTCTGACACAACGAGTCAGCTGTCCATCCTATCGCGTCGAGCCAGGGCAAGGGGCAGACTGTCTGTACCGGGCCGATTTTGTTGCAGAACTGGCTTGAGGGTGCGGGCGAACCGTGATTCCGTCTGCTGAGACGGAAGCGATCGACGGAGCGGTTCGATGATGGGGCGGCGCAAGAGTGAGCAGAGTCAGCTGTTCTATGCGTTCGACCTGGAGGCGGTGGTGCCTGACGATCATCAGGTTCGGCGGATCGCGGCGGTTCTCGATCTCGCGTGGGTGCGCACCGAACTGGCGCCGCACTATTCCCACACCGGCAGGCCGTCGATCGATCCGGAGTTGATGATCCGGATGCTCATCCTCGGCTACGTGTTCGCGATCCGCTCGGAGCGCGCGCTGTGCCGCGAGGTACAGGTGAACCTCGCTTACCGCTGGTTTTGCGGCCTCGGCATTGAGGACAGGATTCCCGATCACTCGGCATTCACGCGCGCTCGTAACGAGCGCTTCCGCGAGCATGATGTGTTCCGCCGCTTGTTCGAACGCGTCGTTGCTGCCTGCATCAAAGCTGACCTCGTCGGCGGTAAAGGCTTTGCGGTCGACGCCAGCCTAATCGCGGCCGACGCCAACAAGTGCGGATCGACGCCCGGCAACGAGTGGAGCCGCGACATCGATCCGGCGACCGTCGAACGCGCCGTCCAGGACTATCTCGCCAATCTCGACAATTCGGCCTGGGGCGCCGCCAGCGACGTGGTGCCGAAGTTCGTCGCGCCGGCCGATCCGGCGGCACAGTGGACCGGCGCACTCAGGAACGCGGCGTTCTTTGCCTACGCCGACAACTATCTCATTGATGTGAAGTTCGGCATCATCATGGATGTCGAGGCGTCGCGCGCTATTCGCCAGGCCGAAGTTGGCGCGTCACAAACGATGATCGAACGGACCGAGGCGACATTCGGCATCAAGCCGGAGTGGCTCGTCGCCGATACCGCCTATGGCTCGGCGCCGAACTTGCACTTCCTGGTGGACGAGAAGAATATCGAGCCCCACGTCCCTGTGATCGAGAAGTCGCAGCGCGATGATGGCACGTTCAGCCGCAGCGATTTCACCTATGACGCCGATCTCAATGTCTACGTTTGCGCCAATGGCAAAGTTCTACGGACAAACGGCCGACTGCGGGATGATGGCATGTATGCCTATTACTCTCGCGTCTCCGATTGTAAGAACTGCCCCTTCAAACCCCGATGCTGTGCGAAGACGCCAGAGCGGAAAATCACACGGCATCAATATGAGGCGGCACGTGACGTTGCTCGCGCTGTGGCCAAGACCGCTGCCTATGAGCAGACCCGTCGCGATCGCAAGAAGGTCGAGATGCTGTTCGCGCACTTGAAGCGCATTCTTCGCATGGGGCGACTGAGACTGAGGGGGCCGGCGGGTGCCCAGTTCGAGTTCGTGTTCGCCGCCATCGCCCAGAACCTACGACGCCTCGCAAAGCTGACAGTGCACCCGCCCGACGCAGCCAATCCGCGCGTTGTGTAGCGTCCTGTTGAGTTGGTTGCGTTAAGCGTCGGTGTCCATGCGTCGCCGGCAGCTCATTCAGGGCTGGCGGCGACTTCGAGTCCGAATTTTTAAAATCAGCGCCCGCTGAGACCAACGATCCAGCCGACTTCTGCAACAAAATCGGCCAAGTGCGGACTCGCGACGGGCACCATCGCTTGCAGCACAACATGCGATTACAAGGCCCAACCCCGGTCATCACAATCCTCGCTTTTTGGACCGTCCCCTGACAAGATGGCGTGAACCCCAACCAGCACGGGACGGAGTGACTTCGGCAGTCTTGGGAGATGTTGGCATGCGAAGGCGGGAATTCATTACATTGCTCGCCGGCGGCGCGGTTCTCACCCGGCCGCTCGCCGCACGCGCCCAACAGCCGACGGGCAAGGTCCACCGGGTGGGAGT
>JANNRP010000286.1:0-2222 GCA_031401535.1 Hyphomicrobiaceae bacterium
CGCCATCGTTGGTCGTTTCTGCCGCATCGAAATGCTCGATCCTGCAGCCCATGCGGCTGATCTTTTTGAGGGGAACCGACTGGATGTCGAGGGTCGGAACTGGACGTATCTTCCCTATGGTCCGTTCTCACGCCTCGACGATTATCGGATCTGGCTCGATGGTATCGCCAAGCCGCAGGACCCGCTGTTCCATACCATCATTGATTTAGCTACCGACAGGGCCATCGGGATCGCGAGCCTGATGCGCATTGACCCTGCCAACGGCGTCATCGAGGTTGGTCACATAAATTACTCGCCCCTGTTACAACAGAAACCGCATGCTACTGAAGCTATGTATCTCTTGATGTGCCGCGTGTTCGACGAGCTGGGCTACAGGCGGTACGAGTGGAAGTGTGACAACTGCAACATGCCATCTCGGGTGGCCGCGGAACGCTACGGCTTCACCTACGAGGGCTTGTTCAGACAAGCGGTGGTCTATCGGGACCGCAACCGCGATACCGCATGGTTCTCCATTATCGACAACGAATGGCCGACGATTAAACGCGGTTTTGAGCGTTGGCTTGATCCCTTGAATTTTGACACCGCGGGTCGGCAGAAGGCACGGCTTGGCGACTTGATCGCAGCGGCTCGACAGGCTTAGGTGTGGGTAGCTTGAGCACCGCATAGGTATCGCGTCTATTGTTCCTTGATCTCACAGCCATTGCCACCAACACGATTTTTGCACTGGCAACGCCGCCGGGGCGTTCCGCATTGGCGGTGATACGTGTGACGGGCCCTCGATCGACGGTGGTGCTGCAGACCATGACCGGTCTCGTCCCATCGCCTCGCACGGCAGCACTTCGGATGCTGCGACATCCATTGACCCACATACCGCTTGATCAGGCGTTGGTGCTGTATTTCCCGGCACCCGCCAGCGAAACCGGCGAAGACATTGCTGAACTGCAGCTGCACGGTGGCCGTGCAGTGATTGCCGCTGTGCTTGATGCGTTGGCTCAAATTCCGGGTTGCCGCATGGCTGAGCCAGGTGAATTTGCTCGTCGTGCGTTCCACAACGGCAAGATCGACCTGACTGCTGCTGAAGGGCTGGCAGATCTTATCGATGCCGAGACCGAAGGTCAGCGTTCGCAGGCTCTGGTGCAGACGAGTGGTGCACTCGCCAAGTTGTATAGCGGCTGGCGGACGCAAATGATTGGAGCTCAAGCGCTTGTCGAAGCGGCGATCGATTTTTCCGACGAAGGCGACGTAGGCGCTAGTGCATTTCTGCAAGCCAAAGAAATCGTCCATTCCCTCGAAGCTGCAATGATTGGGCATCTTGGCCACGCCAATCGAGGGGAGATATTACGCTCCGGATTCAAAGTCGTGCTCGCGGGCCCTCCCAATGTGGGCAAGTCCAGCCTCTTGAATGCATTGGCGCGACGTGACGTTGCTATCGTTTCTGACGAGGCCGGCACCACTCGCGACGTTATAGAGGCTCGGCTCGATCTTGCCGGTATTCCAGTGATCGTTAGTGATACGGCAGGCGTGCGTACCCCGACTGGTGCGATTGAACGGGAAGGGGTACGGCGCACGCTGGAGCGGGTCGGTGATGCCGATCTTGTCATCTGGATGATCGACGCGGCGAAGCCTGGTAAGCCGGAGACAGATGCTGCAGGCTTGAAGACAGCGCGCGCTAGTCTGCGCGTCGTCAACAAAATAGACGTTGGATCAACCAGCATAGTGGCTGATGCGCAGATCTCGGTTCGAACGGGGGTGGGTATCGAGGAACTTACCAAATTAATCACGAACCGCGCTCGCGCAGCGTTGGGGTCGGTCAAAGACCCCGCGCCTACCCAGGAGCGCCATCGAATGCTCCTGGCCGCGGCTCTGGGCCATCTCGCCACCTTCCTCGCCGCCCCCGTCGATCAGTTGGAGCTTCGGGCTGAAGATCTCAGGTTGGCGGCGGACGCACTCGGTCGGCTCACAGGCCGGATCGATCCCGAAGATGTTCTGGCTCAAATCTTCGGTCGTTTTTGCATAGGCAAGTAATCTCAAGTGTTTGTTTCACGTGAAACATTCTGTAGAACTGCCGCTCATGGTCAACTTCAAATACGATGTCGTTGTGGTCGGCGGCGGTCACGCCGGTTGTGAAGCCGCGGCGGCTTCGGCGCGAATGGGTGCGCGAACAGCGCTTGTTACCCACAAACGAGAAACCATTGGTGAGATGTCGTGCAATCCAGCCATTG
>JANNRP010000287.1:0-1825 GCA_031401535.1 Hyphomicrobiaceae bacterium
TTTATGGGTGAGGTGGAGGGAGCGGCACCCGTGCCGTCTGTTGCCATTTGCTTCATTCCATTGCGTCACACAGGCCGCTTAATTTGCCGACGACGTCAGATTATTGGCGCCGCCTTACGCCTCAGCGCGACCCACGGCGTGCCGGTGCAGCGGCGACGTAGCTCGTGACGCGGCCGACGTCGAGATCCCCACGTTCGACAGCCGCGCGAACGGCACAGCCTGGCTCACTATCATGGCGGCAATTCCGGAACCGACACTTAGTTGCCAGTTCCTCGACATCATCGAACGTGCTGATGACGTCCGTCGACGCATTCCAGAGTTCAAGCCCCCGCAGGCCTGGCGTATCCATGATCGCCCCCCCTTGTGGACGGACGAACAACTGTCGATGCGTGGTCGTGTGACGGCCCCGGTTGTCGTGTGCGCGGACCTCCTGCGTCGCCTGCGCCGCCCGTCCGAGCAGTTGATTGGTTATCGTCGATTTGCCGACACCCGATGAACCGATCAGTGCAATCGTGCGGTTGTCATTGAAGTAGTGCTCGATCTCCCGAAGGCAATCGGAATTGCGCGCGGAGATGACGTGAATGGGCACTCCGGAAGCGATCTCTGCAATCTGGCTGGTGGGCACACTCACGTCATGCGCCAGGTCAGACTTGTTCAAGATGATCACGGGCTTAGCGCCGCTGTCGCTCACCAACGCGAGATAGCGCTCGATGCGCGCAAGATTGAAGTCGCCATCGGCAGCGGTCACGATGAACACGACATCGATGTTCGCCGCCAACAGCTGCGGTCGCTGTTCGCCCGCTGCCTTCCGAATCAAAGCGCTGGTGCGGGTCAGGACGGCTTCGATCATGGCCGGACCATCGCCAATGGCCAAGCGCGCGGCCACGAAATCCCCGACCCCGGCAACGTCAGATCGCTCGGCGGCGGTATTGCGCAAGCGCCCGGTGACGACTGCCGTCAGTTCACCCACCTCGGTCGCAACCTGGTAATGGCTGCGATGCTCGCCGACGACGCGCCCAGGCAGCAGCCCTTGTCCTGTGAAAGGCGTAAAATCCTGCTGTCGTTTGGCAGACCAGCCAAGCAGTTCTAGATTCACATCTGTCCCTCGGCTGACAGTCATTGCGTCACGGCGGATCTATAACACTATTCCGAAGCGCCGTATTCCGTGACGACCGTTGTGGGGCGGTCCCAACTGCCGTCCAGCCACGCACATCGTCATTTTACCTCATACACGCACAGGCATGCGCCAAGCTTGAAGCGATTGGCAATCGTAAACGACGAGAACACCTGTGTCCCCTTGTTGACGTTGGCTGCACGTCGGCGATCGATCAGCGCCGAATGCGATTCTTGCGGCGGCACAAGATTATTGCTCCAACCTTTGTCACCGTCGCGGATTTGTTGCCGCACGTACAAGGAGGCGTTGGCCGAGATGCACGAACTTGCGATACATGTTACTCACCCCTCGGCACGGCGCAGTTCAAGCACCGAGGCAGCGCTTGCCGCACCGAATTTTTTCTGAATTTGACCATCGTCTACAACGCCTGGGCGAAACTATGACCGCTGCGATGAAACCCTGGTCTGTCACCGCATCATCGGTTGTGCTCGAAGATCGCTGGATCAGAGTGCGCGCCGATGATTGCCTGACGGCCGACGGGCACGAGATCAAGCCGTTCTACATTCTGGAATATCCCGACTGGGTTAATGTCGTAGCGGTGACGCGCGACCAAAAGATCATTCTGGTCCGCCAGTATCGGCATGGTCTTGGCGCCGTCGCTCTTGGATTACCTGCTGGTGTCTTGGAGACGACGGACGTTGATCCCGTTAT
>JANNRP010000288.1:0-2583 GCA_031401535.1 Hyphomicrobiaceae bacterium
TTTTCAGGGTCTATCACCCCGATCATAGCCCAAAGGATGCCAATTGGCGCAACCTTGACATCGGGTGACGTGCATGTGTTCTTCGGGCCGAATTCAACGTTATTTACCGAGAAAGCTCGCGCCATGACTGCAGACATGCACTGCTATCGTTCGCATACGTGCGGCGCCATACGGGATGCCGACATCGGCCGGACGGTGCGGTTGTCGGGCTGGGTGCATCGCGTGCGCGATCACGGCGGGCTGCTGTTCATCGATCTGCGCGACCATTACGGCCTGACCCAGATCGTCGCCGATAGCGATAGTCCGGCGTTCAAGGCTGTGGAAGCCGTGCGCTCCGAATGGGTCGTTCGCATCGATGGCGTCGTACGCAAGCGCCCCGAGGGCACGGCCAACGCCGAGCTGCCGACGGGGCAGGTCGAAGTGCTGGCCGCCGAACTGGAAGTCCTAAGCCAGGCGAAGGAACTGCCGATCCCGGTATTTGGCGAGCCGGACTACCCCGAAGATCTGCGGTTGACCTATCGGTTCCTCGATCTGCGCCGCGAAACTCTGCATCGTAACATCATGACGCGGCTGGCCGTCGTCAAGTCGATCCGCCGCCGCATGGACGAAGCGGGCTTCTTTGAGTTCTCGACGCCGATCCTGACCGCGTCCTCGCCCGAAGGCGCGCGCGACTTCCTGGTGCCGTCGCGCATTCACCCCGGCAAGTTCTATGCGCTCCCCCAGGCGCCGCAGCAGTATAAGCAACTCTTGATGATGTCGGGCTTCGACCGTTATTTCCAGATCGCGCCCTGCTTCCGCGACGAAGACCCGCGCGCCGACCGCCTGCCCGGCGAGTTCTATCAGCTCGACGTGGAAATGAGCTTCGTCGAGCAGGAAGACATCTTCCAGAAGATGGAGCCGGTGATGACCGGCGTGTTCGAAGAATTTGCCCAAGGCAAGCCCGTCACCAAGGGCTGGCCGCGCATTCCCTACGACACCGCGATCGCCAAGTATGGTTCGGACAAGCCCGACCTGCGTAACCCGATCGAGATGCAGGATGTCACCGAGCATTTCCGCGGGAGCGGCTTCAAGGTGTTTGCCGGCATGATCGAGAAAGACCCGAAGGTGCGCGTGTGGGCGATCCCGGCGCCTGGCGGCGGTTCCCGCGCGTTCTGCGACCGTATGAACGGATGGGCGCAGAAGGAAGGCCAGCCAGGGTTGGGGTACATTTTTTGGCGAGATGGAGAGGAAAGTGGCGCTGGTCCGGTTGCCAAGAACATCGGCTCGGAGCGAACTGGCGCCGTTGCCAAGCAAATGGGCTTAAAGGTCGGCGACGCCGTTTTCTTCACCGCGGGCGATCCGGCCAAGTTCTACAAGTTCGCCGGTCTCGCCCGCGACCAGATCGGCCGTGAACTGAAGCTTATCGACGAACAACAGTTCAAATTCTGTTGGATCGTCGATTTCCCCCAATACGAATACAACGACGACGAGAAGAAGATCGACTTCTCACACAATCCATTCTCGATGCCGCAAGGCGGGCTCAAGGCACTCGAAGCTGCTACCACCCAGGAGCAAATTCTCAGCTTAAAGGCCTACCAGTATGACGTCGTTTGCAACGGCTTTGAACTGGCGTCAGGCGGCATCCGCAACCATATTCCCGAGGCGATGGTGAAGGCATTCGGTATCGCAGGCTATCCGCCCGAAACCGTCGAGGAACGCTTTGGCGGTATGTACCGCGCGTTCCAGTATGGTGCCCCGCCGCATGGCGGCATGGCGGCCGGTATCGACCGTATCGTCATGCTGTTGTGCGGCACCAAGAATCTGCGCGAGGTCGCACTGTTCCCAATGAACCAGCAGGCCAACGACCTGCTGATGGGCGCACCAGCCGAAGCCACGCCGAAACAGATGAAGGAACTGCACATCCGAGCGGCGGCAATTGAGACGAAATGACTAACTAATCAGCCTGCAATTGCACTCGGGTTAGGCTTGCTGCATTCTGTACATAGGCATTTACTGCGTGGAAACTGAAGTCATGCCGCACGATCGTATACAGAGCCGTCCAGATGTAATGGTGGGAAAACCGTGCATTCGCGGAACCCGAATTACCGTCGAGCACATACTGACCAAGCTTGCCGACGGCTGGAGCGTGGCCGAATATTGTGAAGCCTACCCCCACATTGCACCTGACGATATTGAGGCCGCTCTCAGATTTGCAGCCGACAACCTTGCTCACACAACGGTCTGGGCGGCCGAATAGTACATGCGGTTCCTCGCTGACGAAAACGTCATGGGACAAATTGTTATCAGCTTGAGGGCGTATGGTTTCGATGTTCTGACAGTCGCTGAACATATGCAAGGTGCTGCTGATCCTGAAATCTTGCACAGTTCGGCAATAGTGAGCGGATACTAATCACCGAAGATAAGGATTTTGGTGAATTGGTCATTCGCGACGGCATCAGTATTGAAGGGGTGGTGCTCCTTCAACTTGGTAGAATGGTGCCGAAGGCTGCCGCTCAACGAGCAGTTGCAGCTATCACCGATGCCAGAGTTAAGTTGATTGGAGCGTTCACGGTCGTAGAGCCAAACCGTATTCGCTCAAGGTCA
>JANNRP010000289.1:0-3332 GCA_031401535.1 Hyphomicrobiaceae bacterium
GGATGACATGCGCGAGCGCGTGCTAGCAACTCTTCCTATGCCGTCATGTGCCCCAAACACGATTGTCGGTCATGCAGAACTGCGCCGTGATCTGCAACGCATCGCCAAACGCGGATTCAGTACCGATAACGAAGAATTCCTCGCTGGTCTTGTCGCGGTTGCCGTACCGGTCAGGGATCACAAGGGTCTAGTGTTTGCGGCTGTGGCCTCGCATGCACCGGTCGTCAGAATGACTTTGAAAGCGTTAATTCAAGAAGTCCCGCGCCTACAGGTCGCCGCAGCAAAGATTGCGCGAACTTTTGAATAAGGCGCATGCAGTGGCGATTCATGCGATTGTCCTCGGCAAAGCATAGGTCGGGATTGCCACGTTTACCTGAAACAGTTAAGAGCCCGCTTCCTCACGGCTCCACCCGGTCCCGTCGTAGGTTTGCTGGTCAGCCATACTCCGGGGCGTTTCCTTCGGGGGGGCGCAACTTTACAGCGCAGCTGTGACCTGGACCCTAGTTCGCTGGAAACGATCGCACATGCGCCTGTCTCGATACTTTCTCCCGGTTTTGCGGGAAACACCCAAAGAAGCCGAGATCGTATCGCACCAGTTGATGCTGCGCACGGGCATGGTCCGGCAGGCAAGTGCCGGCATCTATTCGTGGCTACCGCTCGGCTATCGGGTGTTGATGAAAATCGATCGTATCGTGCGTGAGGAGCAAAATCGCGCTGGTGCGATCGAAGTTCTAATGCCGACGATTCAATCGGCAGACCTGTGGCGCCAGTCGGGGCGTTACGAAGCTTACGGCAAGGAGATGCTGCGCATTGCTGATCGTCACGATCGCGAGATGCTGTACGGGCCGACCAACGAAGAACTGATCACCGCAATTTTTCGCGACGGCATCAACAGCTACAAGGATCTGCCGCGAAATTTATACCACATCCAATGGAAGTTCCGCGACGAAGTGCGGCCGAGGTTCGGCGTCATGCGCGGCCGCGAGTTTCTGATGAAGGACGCGTATTCGTTCGACCTGACACCGGAAGCGGGTCGGCTGTCCTATAACAGGATGTTCACCGCCTACTTGCGCACGTTCGCGCGCATGGGGTTGCAGGCGATCCCGATGGCAGCCGATAGTGGGCCCATTGGTGGCGATATGAGTCACGAGTTCATCATCCTGGCTGAAACAGGCGAGAGCCAGGTCTACTGCCACAAGGATTTGCTGGAGGGCGGCATTCCCCCCGCCGATACCAATTTCGACGGCGACCTGTCCCCGGTCATCAAGCGTTGGACGTCGCTGTATGCGGCGACCGACGAGAAGTATGATGCAGTCCAATTCGATGCCGAAGTACCAAAAGATAAACAGGTTTCTGCGCGCGGCATTGAGGTAGGTCATATTTTCTTCTTCGGTACCAAGTACTCGGAGCCAATGGGCTGCAAGATCCAAGGGCCGGACGGGCAGATGATCACAGTCCAGATGGGATCATATGGCGTTGGCGTTTCCAGACTTGTTGGCGGCATCATTGAAGCTTGTCACGACAAGGATGGTATCGTCTGGCCAGTGCCTGTCGCGCCCTTTGAGGTCGGTGTCGTCAATCTGAAGGCAGGCGATGCGGCAACGGATGCCGCTGCCAACGATCTAACGGCCAAGTTGGAAGTGGCTGGCATCGATGTTCTATTGGACGATACCGATGAACGTGCTGGCGCCAAGTTTGCGACCATGGACTTGATCGGTTTGCCGTATCAGTTGATCGTTGGTCCGAAGGGCGTGAAATCCGGCGAAGTCGAGATAAAGACCCGCAAGGGTGGGGCGCGCGAAACGTTGACGATCGAGGCCGCGGTATTGAAGCTCGTCGCGGACATCAAGGCGCAGCGTATTCTGGCGTGATGCGCAGGTTGGGTGCCAGGCTTCAGCTTGGCAGCACCCAACCTGCCCCCTCTCGTCATGGCCGCACAGGCGGTTAAGGCTAAGGGCTGCAAACGTCGCGCCCAGCAGCTAAGTGGCGACTGACAAGGATCTATGAATGACGGTCGACATAGCTAAGCCAGAACCCACCGATACTCGCGCGTTTGCGGCATTCGAGTGGCTACTCGCCTCGCGTTATTTGCGTGCGCGCCGCAAGGAAGGCTTCATCTCGGTTATAGCCGGATTCTCGTTCGTAGGCATTGTTCTGGGTGTCGCCACATTGATTATCGTGATGGCGGTGATGAATGGCTTCCGCAATCAGTTGTTTGAGAAGATCCTCGGTCTCAATGGGCATATGGTGGTCTACAAGCTCGCGACCAACGGGCCATTCGACGACTATGAGGAGATGGCAAAAAAAATCCTAACCGTTCCCGGTATCAAGAGTGCCGTGCCCTTGATCGAGGGCCAGGTGCTGGTGTCGTCGAACATCGCGGGCCTTGGTGGTCTAGTGCGTGGCATGGACGAGGTCGGCATGCGCTCGCTGCCACTTGTTGCCAACAACATCATTGCAGGCACCATTGCAGGCTTCGATGCGCAGGATGGCATTGCCATCGGTAACCGCTTGGCCATGGCGCTTGGCGCCAAGCTCGGCGAAAGCATCACGCTGATATCCCCGCGCGGCAGTCAGACGCCTTTCGGCACGTCACCTCGTTCGAAGCCCTACCGGATCAACGCCATCTTTGAGATGGGTATGGCCGAGTACGACCGCACGATGATGTTCATGCCGTTGGCCGAGGCCAAGCGCTACTTTAACAAAGGGGCGGAAGTCGACGTGCTGGAACTCATCGTCGAAGATCGCGAGAAGGTAGACATCTACGCACGCGGTATTGAGTCGACGGTCGGCGAGGGCGTGTCGATCACCAATTGGCGGCAGCGCAACTCGACGTTCTTCACGGTGCTCGAGGTGGAACGCACGGTGATGTTCATCATCCTGTCGCTGATCATTCTGGTAGCGGCCCTCAACATTGTCTCCGGTATGATGATGCTGGTGAAGGACAAAGGACGCGACATTGCTATTCTGCGTACGATGGGCGCGACCAAAGGCGCGATCATGCGTGTGTTCCTGATAACGGGCGCCTCAATAGGCATTGTCGGCACGATTGCTGGTTTGATCCTCGGTATCGTGTTCTGCTGGAATATCGAAGCCATTCGGCAGTTCGTGCAATGGGCGACAGGTACCACGCTGATGGATCCGACTGTCTATTACCTGACGCGTCTCCCGGCTGACATCAATGTGCGCGAAACCACCGGCATTGTGTTGATGGCGCTGGTGCTATCGGTGATCGCGACGCTGTATCCGTCTTGGCGGGCGTCCCGTCTCGATCCGGTCGAGGCGTTGCGCTATGAGTGACCCGAGGGCGATCTGCTGATGAAAGATACCGC
>JANNRP010000290.1:0-4414 GCA_031401535.1 Hyphomicrobiaceae bacterium
GACCGCGATCATGCCGAAGAACAGCATCAGCGCCAGCCGCCTTACGCTGCGTGGGTTTAGCAGCGAAACGCCAAACATAAAGACGATAGCAAGCCCAACGAATGCGATCTGCCGCTCGACGAAGTAATACTGCGAGAACCCTTTCTTGACGGCAACCGCAGGACTTGCCGCCAGCGACAGCACGAGTCCGACAGCCGCCAGCGCCAGGATCACCGCCAGCAGTACGCGATCAACCGTGAACCACCATTGGCTGACGAGACTGCGGTCACTGCGCGAGAACCGGATCATCGCACGACGCCCGGAAGGTTCGAGACAAGATCGCGAAACACGTCGCCACGATGCTCGAACGTGCGGAACTGGTCATAGGACGCACACGCTGGCGACAACAACACGACCGGTGACCCCGACGGCACAGCGGCAGCGCGATGACTGGCATCGGCGGTCGCGTGTGCCAGCGCCACATCGATGGTGCCACATCGTTCGAACGGTACGTGGCCATCGAGCGTCGCCGCAAAGGCATCCGACGACGCGCCAATCAGATAGGCCTTGGCGATACGTGGGAACAGGTCGCGCAAGCTCTCGATGCCGCCATCTTTCGCCTTGCCGCCGAGGATCCAGAAGATGTCCTGCGAGAACGATAACAGCGCTTTCTCGGTGCTGTCGGCGTTGGTTGCCTTGCTGTCATTGATGAATAGCACCGATCCCATACGGCCAACCTCCTCCATGCGATGAGGGAGACCGGGGTAGGACAGCATGTGCCGGGCGATGGTAGCGTCATCCATGCCGAGCGCCAACAACACCGCCAGCGCTGCCGCTGCATTCTCGCCGTTGTGCGCGCCACGCAATGTCGAGCTTGCCGCGAGCGTCGCCACGGCAGCGGGTGAGCCACGGCGATACAAGGCGCCGTTGGAGAAATACACATCGGCGTCCGGCGTCGTGGCAATGGATACGACCGGCTTGCCCGAGTCACGCCAATGTGCTGCCGTTGTGCGGCACCGCGCATCCTCGCAACCAATCACCGCAAGATCGGCGCCGGCGATCAGCCGCTCCTTCACAGCCGCATACTGTGCCAGCGTGCCGTGCCGTTCGATATGGTCCGGCGTGATGTTCAGCAAGACGCCGATAGTGGGCCTGAGCGTTGGCGTCAGGTCAATCTGGAACGACGACAGTTCTACGACATGAAACCGGTCGAGCGCGGGTGGCTCCAGCGTCAGGATCGGCACGCCGATATTGCCACCCATCTGCACGTCGCGACCCGCCGCGCGTAGAATGTGTGCGACGAGCGCCGTCGTCGTTGATTTACCGTTGGTGCCGGTGATGGCTATAAACGGCGAATTCGGACAATTGGCGGCGCGCTCGCGGGCGAAAATCTCGATGTCGCCGATGACCTCGATGCCGGCGGCCTTGGCGCGCAGGGCGGTCCAGTGCGGTTTAGGATGTGTCAGCGGCACACCGGGCGCGAGCACTAGGCTCGAAAACCGCGACCAGTCGGCCGTGTTGAGATCGACAATATCGATGCCGACCGCCCGCGCATCGTCACGGGCCTTCGCCGTATCGTCCCAGGCGGCAACGGTCGCTCCGCCCGCTGCGAGCGCGGCGGCTGTCGCGTTGCCCGACGCTCCGAGCCCGAACAGCGCGACGGTCTTGCCGACAAAGGTAGTGGCCCGAATCATAGGCGCCAATCTAACCCCGCGCGCCGAAAGAATGAATGGGGTTGATCAGCGGGAGCGTAGTTCAGCAGCATTGACCGTGCCGCCCCACCCTTTCAGCAGTAGGTTGTTAGCTCACTGTTGTTTCGGAACAGCGCCGCGAGGTCGGCTCCGCCTGCCTTAGGGCTGAAGGTCCACGTGCCGACGGACATGCGTGTCGAATAGGCGAGCCACGAGCACGGTTCCAAGATTTACTTTGTAGAGTCTTGCATCTTCGCGCAGTTCCTCATCGCCCTTATCCTTGAGGAATCGCGCCAGAGCGCGGTCGAGCACTTGGCTCATCGACAGCGTGTCGCCCGGCGCCAGCGCCAACAGCGCGGCGATATACGACTGCATGATCGCATTGTTGATAAGCTGGCGGCCGGTCGATTTAGTTGTCACGAACGGCACGTAGCCGAATGTCCCGATCATGTCGCGCACCGAGGCGTCGCCACCGCATGTACCGACAATAACCGCCGCCACGCCGCTAAGGCGATCGCCCAGCAAGCGGCGCGCATCAGTCTGGAGCGGCGTGATTATGCCAGTGTGCCCCCGACCGACGATAGTCTCTATCCCGTTGCCACGAAGCGACCTTGCGATGTCAGTGATGCCCTGGCGCATGCCAGCGCCGTCTGGCTTATTGGCATAAATCTCGATCCGGCGCCGCGAAAAGCCGAGGCGGAACAAGGTAAAGTGTTTCTCTTCGCGAACGCTGGCGCCGAGCGACCTCATCGTTACGCGGAAACTGGCAAAGGTTTGGACTGCATCGATATCATCGTGCAAACGCATGAAGATGCGGTGGACAAAACCGGCTTTTCCGTCGTGCTTGAACATGCGTTTGAACGGCAGGCGCTGCATTGACTGGTCGAGTGGAAATTCCCGATCGATCGTGCGGTCTCTGTGATCGCCCGTGACTGTTTGATATGCCGACAGCATGCTGCCGTAAACGCTGCGCCGTGCGGCACTAGCCTCGTCACGGTAAAGCTCATACAAGCGCTCCAGCAGCACCCGCTTGAACATCAATGCTTGCGGAGATTTAGAGTTTCCTGTGACCAAATCGACAACGGTCGAGCCGCTGCTCTCGAACGAACGGGGATCGCCGAGCGCAGCGATTGCATCGGCGACGAAGCGATCGCGGTCGCGCACGGCGTCGAGCACGCTGTCGAGCAGGCCGAATGAGGACGCAATGCGCACGAACACAAGGCCGCGCCGCGATCCCGTGCCGACCGCTGTCTCGCCGAGCCCGCGCGGAGCCGCCTTTTCCAGGAATGCTTCGAGCGATCCACTGTCCTTGATGCCCTTAAGGATGATGGGATGCAGAAAATTGCGATAGCCAGACGTGCCGAGGCGATAAAGTTCCTGTTCGCCGCCGACCGCGGCGTTGAACAATTCGATGGGGCCAAGCCCTCGTAACATCTGTTCGCGATACCAGTCGTCGAGCGAATGTAACGCGTTGAAGATGGTGATGAACGTTTCGCCCGCAGCATCGAGAGATTGAAGCGATGCTGGTGCCTGCGGCGCGCCAGCAACGAGATGTGCATCTTTCCAGCGCATCAGGCCCTCGAAGCCCTGGAACTCCCACTTCACTGGCCGACCACGTTCACGCTCGCGTTCGATCAGGCGGGCGACCGCTCCAGGGTTACGCTTGACCATATCGAACAGGCTTTGCCAGATGTCGTCGCCGAACACCAAGGTCGACGTCATCAGATGCGCCATCTCATCGCCGCCGCTTTCGGTCTCGCGAATTGTCGGCAACAGCGGCAATAGTTCGCGACGATGCCGTTCGAACGTGCCGAGCAAGGTGCGCTCGCGCGCCCCGGCGAGTGGTTTGCCGGCGAACCGGCGCGCTATCGCCGCAAGTTCGCTCCACAGTGCATCGCGCGCCCTTGATGACGTGCTGGCACTCGTCAGCGCCTGAATGATAGGCAACGTCGCCAGGTCGTTGTTTTCATCGTCTGCAAAGAATTCCCACAACGTCGCGCCTTGATCGGCGGTTAGCTGGTTGTCGCGGAAGGTGTCTACGATCGTGCGTTCGGACACTGTCAGGTTTGGTTGCTCGCCGCGACGGCGCGTTGCCATGACGACGCTCGATGCGTCGGTGAGCGCAAACGAGCCTTGCGTCAGCAGGTCGATCATGGCGCCGATCGGTGCGGGGCTTGATACCCGTTCGGCGAGCAGTATGGTGCTCTGCGCCATCAATGGCCGCGGCAGCGCACCGATGAGCACGGCGAGCACGAAGGCCAAAATGCGTACTGTCGTCATTGGTCCGGCACCCGTGCTCAGCGTGGAACGTCTTTGTCTTATGCTCGGCCCGTTCAGCCAGCCATCATGACGACGCCTTCCACGCAGAACCGCCTCCGATATATAGACGCACGGGCGACCGTGCGTAGTGTCCACGACGTGGGCACTTGGTTGAAAATGTAAGTTTCTATTGAAAAAGGCGGCTACCTGTCTCAGACGGGCAACAGTCCAACGGTTGCCGTCGATGTCCATCCGCCGCTTGGGCGTCCGCCTTGCGCGGTGGCGGGGCAGAATGAGTTTTGTCGCAACAGAAAAGTGCGCCATTCAGCTGTAGGTTGGGTGAGCGCGCCACATGCTCCGACAGCTAACGCGTGTAACCCAACATGTACGCCCACCCAGCTCTTTAAGACACGCGTTGGGTTGCGCGTGAATTTGATTGCCGCGACACGTGTCACGACTTTGGGCCACACTAACCCAGCCTAAGG
>JANNRP010000291.1:0-7860 GCA_031401535.1 Hyphomicrobiaceae bacterium
GCAGCGGATATCTGCGTCTATACCAATCGCAATCTTGTGGTCGAGCAACTGGCAAGTTCGCGGTAGGCAGGGATCGGCACATGGCCTGGGTTATGCTGATCTGCGCCGGACTGTTCGAAGTCGGCTTCACGACAGCGCTGCATTATACCGAGGGCTTTACGAAACTTGTGCCAACCGCAGCGTTCATCGGTTTTGCCAGCGTTAGCTTCTATCTGCCCACCAAAGCCGCATAAGCAATCCCATTGGGCACTGCTTATGCGGTATGGACCGGGATGGGGGCCGCCGGCACCGTGATGATTGGAATATTCATTTTCGGTGAGCCTGCGACCACCTTACGCCTCGTTTTCCTGGTGCTGTTGATTGCCTCTATTGTCGGCCTGAAGCTCGTTTCTTGAAAAAATCAGATGGCGCAACCAAACACATGACCAACTTCTCTCCCCGTGAGATCGTCTCCGAACTCGACCGCTACATCGTTGGTCAAGGCGACGCCAAGCGTGCCGTTGCCATCGCCTTGCGCAACCGCTGGCGGCGCCAGCAAATCGTCGGCGATTTGAAGGAAGAAGTACTACCGAAAAACATCCTGATGATTGGCCCGACCGGCGTCGGCAAGACGGAGATCGCGCGTCGGCTCGCCAAGCTTGCCGGCGCGCCGTTCCTGAAAGTCGAGGCGACCAAGTTCACCGAGGTCGGCTATGTCGGTCGCGATGTTGAAAGCATCATTCGCGATCTCGTTGAAATCGGCATCACCCTCGTGCGCGACGCCAAGCGTCGGCAGGTGCAAGCTAGGGCCGAGAAAGCCGCCGAAGAACGGGTACTGGATGCGCTGGTAGGAGAGGGGTCACAGGCAACGACGCGGGAAAGCTTTCGCAAGCGTTTGCGCAATAACGAACTGGGCGACAAGGAAATCGAGATCAAGGTCTCCGATAGTAAGGGCGGCGGCATGCCGATGTTCGAGGTTCCGGGTCAGCCCGGCTCGTCGGTCGGCATGATCAATCTTGGTGAAATGTTGGGCAAGGCGCTGGGGCAGGGCGGTTCAAAGGCGCGGCGTATCACAGTGAAGGACAGCTATGCCGTGCTGATTGCCGAGGAAAGTGACAAGCTGCTCGATCATGATCAAATCACGGTGGAGGCACTACGGTCGGTCGAAAACAATGGAATCGTATTCCTCGACGAAATCGACAAGATCTGCTCGCGCAGCGAAGGCGGTCGCGGTGGCATCGATGTCAGCCGTGAGGGCGTACAGCGCGATTTGCTGCCGCTGATCGAGGGCACCACGGTGGCAACGAAGCATGGCCCGGTGAAAACCGACCACGTGTTGTTCGTGGCGTCTGGCGCGTTCCATATCGCCAAGCCGTCTGATCTCCTGCCTGAACTGCAGGGGCGGTTGCCGATCAGGGTCGAGTTGAGCCCGCTGTTGCGTGAAGACTTGCGGCGCATTCTGACAGAACCGGAAGCCAGCCTGATCAAACAGTACGTAGCGCTAATGGCGACGGAAGGTGTAACGCTTGTGTTCACCGACGACGCCATCGACGCTCTTGCCGATGTTGCCGTGTTGGTCAATTCCACGGTCGAAAATATTGGCGCGCGCCGTCTGCAAACCGTGATGGAGCGGGTGCTCGACGAAATCTCGTTCGATGCGTCGGATCGACCCGGGCAGACGATCACGATTGACGCTGCCTATGTCACAGCACGTCTCGGCGATCTGGCGAAAAATGCCGATCTGTCAAAGTTCATCCTCTGATACGAAAAGAGGCGGCACCGGGTGGTGCCGCCTCTTGGAACGATCTGAAGTGTTACCTCGAAGCGTCGATTAGACCTGCTGAATGGCAGACAGCTTCCACGCCGATGCTGAGGCGCCGGGCGTGCGGCGGAATGTCCACACTTCGGTCACTTCCTTGGCGGGATACGTGGCAACGATCTTGCCCGTTGCCAGTTCGACCTGCGTATCGTCGATCGAGAAGCGCATGGCGACAGTGGCATAGTCAGCGCCGGGCTCGTTCCACGCTTCGGACAGGTCGCCCTGCAGAAGCTTGACGTTGGCGATCCGGTTGGCAACGCCTTGGGCGGTATCATCGGCGATTTCGTCGCTGAACTGGTTCAGAACCTCCGTCGTCGTCATGGAGCGTAGGGCGCTGAGATCCTGGCGGCTATAGGCGTTTTGGATGTTACCGAGCAGGCGCTCGAAGGCGCCAAAGTCATCACCGGTAATCTCGAGTTTGCCCAGTGCGGGACCAGCACCGCCACCGGTCATCATTCCTTGACGAGCGTAGACCGGCTCGGACTGTGCGCCGGTCCGAGCGGCTGTCGCGGTCGCAACGGCTGGCTGATTGCGGCTGCGGAAGAACATCATCGCGAGATAGATCACACCACCGATAAGGGCGAACTGCAGCACAAAGCCGAGGATGCCAGCGAGGCTCCCAAGGCCAGAGAACAGGCCACTACCCGACAGCAAACCGAACAAGCCTGCGCCAAGCAGGCCGCCCATCAGCATCGAGCCGAAGCCGCTGCGCGCAGGTGCTGCGGCGGCTGTACCGGGCCGCGATGCGCTCTGACCGGCCACGGAGGAACCAGCCGATGGCTTCTGGATAGGGTCGGCAGCACGCGGCGCGGTATTGGTCGGCGGCGCGGCATTCTGCGTATTGGCACCACGCGATCCGAACGATTTACCGCCGCCCGGACGAGCGTCGGCAATACTGACGCCGAGTGCCAGAGCGGCAATGCCGACCATGACGACATGGACGCCGCGCGCGAGCAGACTAGAACGAGCACCGAAACGTGCAATTGCCATTTGTATGAGCCTTTCCATCCACGGGACCGAGTAGTGTTGCTGCATATTCGTTGGACCTTATATATGGTGATCGTGATCAAAACGTCTAGAGCCTTCCCCACCACGTTGTTACTCACCAATCACTGCAGCGTTTCGGGCCAGTTCATGTGAGTAAAATTAGGCAGCCAATCTTTGTTTTTTTAGCATTTCCCCTCGATAACTCAGCGCCTCGGCAATATGGATGCGGCCAACCTGCTCGACTGCGTCGAGGTCAGCCAGCGTGCGGGCAACTTTCAAAGTCCGATGAAAGCCGCGTGCTGAAAGCTGCAGAGTGTCCGATGCTTGACGCAATAACGCCGTGCCATCGGCATTGAGAGCGGCGATTTCTTCTAGCAACCGGCCGGACGTCTCGGCATTGGTGCGCACGCCTTTGACGCCAAGGGCATGTAGGCGGTCCCGTTGCCGTTCGCGCGCGGCTGTGACGCGGGCCCGCACCTGTGCGCTGCCCTCCAACGGGGTGGGTAACACAAGGTCCGCGGCAGACACGGCCGGAACCTCGATCTGCAGATCGATGCGGTCAAGTAGGGGCCCTGATATGCGTCCCTGATAGTCGGCACTACAGCGCGGCCCGCGTTTGCAGGCTTGTCCAGCGCTGCCGCCACCGCACTTGCAGGGGTTCATCGCCGCCACCAGCTGGATGCGCGACGGGTAGCAAATCCGGTGATTGGCACGCGCGATTACGATCTCGCCAGTCTCCAACGGCTGTCGCAGACTATCGAGCACTTGGGGTACGAATTCCGGCAATTCGTCGAGGAACAGGACGCCCAAATGGGCAAGCGAAACTTCGCCCGGCTTCGGTCTGGTGCCGCCGCCGACAAGGGCAGCCATGCTGGCGGAGTGGTGTGGGCTGCGAAACGGCCGTTCGGACCGCAATTTACCGCCCATCAACTCACCCGCCAATGAATGCACCATCGAAACTTCTAGCATCTCGGCGGCATCGAGCGGTGGCAAAATGGTCGGTAGTCTTGCCGCCAGCATGGATTTACCCGAACCTGGCGGCCCAATCATCAGCAGGTTATGACCACCGGCCGCAGCCACTTCCAAAGCCCGCTTGGCCGTTTCTTGCCCCTTTACGTCGCGGAGGTCGACGCTGCCCGTCGTGGTCGGCTCGCGATCGATGCTGGCGACTGGACGGCGAAGCGTCTGGCTGCCGCGAAAATGATTGATCAGAGATATCAAATGGGGCGCAGCAAGCACATTCATCGATTCTGCTGCCCATGCAGCCTCAGGGCCGCAGGCCTCCGGACAGATCAGGCCCTTCCCCATGGCATTGGCGCCGACGGCTGCAGGCAATGCACCGGGAACGGCTCTGATGCTCCCGTCGAACTGGAGTTCACCAATGGCGGCATAACCTTCGATTGCATCTGGCGACAACGCCTCCATGGCGACCATCATGGCAAGTGCGATCGCTAGATCGAAGTGGCTACCCTCTTTGGGCATGTCGCCCGGCGCCAAGTTGACGGTTAACCTCGTCCAGGGCAAGCCGAGGCCAACGGCATGCAAAGCGTTGCGCACGCGTTCGCGACTTTCGGCCACAGCCTTGTCGGCTAAGCCAACGATCGTGAAGACGTGCTTGCCGGGGGTGATCCGGACCTCGACCTGGACCGGACGCGCCTCGATCCCGACGAATGCTACTGTGGACATGCGACCGAACATGAGCCGTCCCCTCAAAGGTTAAGAGAGGTTAGCATCACCGCTATTATGGTGCAAGAACAATAAGAGAACAAATAATTTTGACGTCAACCGATGAACGGGACCTTGACCAGCAACGTGAAGCCGTTGAGCGTCGCCAACCCGCCAATCACCGCGCACATGACGCTGAATATCAATAGCACGTGACCTGAGGAGATGAGTGCGACAGACGCGATCACGATGGCGATTTGCAGCAACGCCTGCCCATAATCGAAATACGGATCCCGACGCAGCATTTCATCGCGCTCGGCCTCCAGCGCCTTGTTCTTCACAAACAACTCGTCGAGGCCTTCCTTGGTTTTAGGTTCGGACTTCAATCGCTGAATCTCAGCTTGGCGGGCCTTAATCATGCCCTCGATCAGTGAGCGAGCATCCGGCGTAAGACTGCCATTGGTCTTGAGTGTGAGGTCCAGTTCCTCCGCCGACAGTTGGAGTGCGATCCGGCGTAAATTCTTGGATTGGAAAAATGACCAGCCATTAGTGACTTCGATGTTGGCGCGGGTGGCTTCCTTGGTGGCGTTGCCACCACCCATCCCACAGATTGCCAGCAGCACCGCAACTACGCCAATGTACACGCCGATCCAACGATCACGTGCCGCCTTGTTTTCCTGCTCGGCATCTTTTGCAAGTTCGTTCCAGGCCATGCGACGGTTCTCCGATAGCTCGTTCGATTACATATCGATTGCGTTTACGCTGCTAGCGCGTGTTTGCTGGCCAGACTGCCGTCGATGTTAAGGCGATAGACGATCGGTGCGCCCGTGCTGAGTTCTACTTTGAGGATCTGCTCCGGCGTCAATCGTTCGAGCTGCATGATCATCGAGCGCAGCGAATTGCCGTGAGCCGCGACGATGACATTGCGCCCAGCCTGGACGTGAGGCCAAATCTGGGCATTGTAATAGGGCAACGTGCGAGCTGCGGTGTCCTTAAGGCTTTCGCCTCCAGGCGGGGGTACATCGAAGCTGCGGCGCCAGATCAGCACCTGCTCTTCTCCCCATTTTTTGCGGGCATCGTCCTTGTTGAGGCCGGAGAGATCACCATAGTCGCGCTCATTCAGTGCCTGATCCCGGATCGTCGGCAGGTTCGGCTGGCCAAGTTCGGCAAGCATCAATGTTAAGGTATGCTGGGCCCGGGTGAGCAGACTGGTATAGGCGATGTCGAAGTGATACCCGCCCGCCTTCAACAAGCGGCCAGCTGCTTGCGCTTCGCCGATGCCCTTTTCGGTCAAGTCTGGGTCTTTCCAGCCCGTGAACAGGTTGAGCTTATTCCACGCGCTTTCGCCGTGGCGCACCAGCACAAGTACGTTTTGTGTCATTGACGGCAGATCCGGGATTTGCGTTAGCGGCCGACGTAGTGCACGCCTCTCCTGAGCGCATACCGGTATGGATGCGCGCTAACAAGGGGTCACGGCGTCAGGACTATGAAATCGGTACCCTTGCCAGTCTCCTCGCTGATACCCTGATCGGAGATGATCAGCGACGATCCGGGGATCATCAAGGCTCCAATTCTTTGGCGTACGTCGTCGGGAATCTCGATGCGGTCGAGGGCGGCAGCGGCAGTCGACCGCGGGGCTACCGACTGCGAAGTGTCACGAACTGATAACCGTTTTGACTGGATATTGGCCGCAGCCAAAGGCGGCGCCGGTTGACCATCGACGACTGTGACGACCGACCACAGCATCTCGTCGGTCCCCTTCCTTTCCTCAATCGCCGTATAAACGTGCGTGCCGATCGGCTCAGTGGGGTGTTTGATCGTTACAGTGACGTCAAAAAGTGGCTGAAACCCCTGCCGCGCGTAGAGTCGGCCAGACTTGCGACTGATAAAAACCGACACCGGCTTCAGCTGCCGGTAAGCGTCGCGGGCGGCCTTAGCGGCGGCAAGACGCGTGTTTGCGGCAACCGCTGCCGCGTTGGTCGCGCTGTTTGCCGCGTCAAGGCTCGCGGCCTCTTCAGCCCGCAACCGGTCGGTCGTGTAGACTAGGTCCTGCAATTTACCTTCGGTCGAGATCTTGACGTGTTCAAGTTTTCGGATGGCGTCCGGCGTCCGGGCCTTGGCCACTGCAGTTTCCAGCTTGGCGACTTTGGCCGCAGTTGCCGAGCGCGCAGTCTCGGACGCAATCCTTGCCGCCGTAGCCCGGTGTGCGGCTTTTGATGCAGCAATCGCATTGGATTTCGTCGTTCGCGCATCTCTATCGGTCGCGGGCACCCTGGAGGCTAGTTCTGCAGCCCACGCAGCTTTCGATATTGAGATAGGCCGCATCTCTGAACTGGTCTGTTGCGCTTGCTCGGTCCGCAGGTCAGAGGCGTTGGCCGCACTGATCAGTGTCGCGCCCAGCATCATCGGCAAACTGATCACGCTTGACATCGGGCCGCTGGGGCTCGCCGTGGCAATCGTTGATGCTGCATCGGACTCGGGCAGTTGCCTTGCAAGAAACGTATCGGGGATGACAGAAAACAGCCCTGGATGACTGAATGCGATTGGCTCGACTTCGTCATTTGCGACGATGACGCGGGTACCGAGCTTGGTCAGTTCGAACAGGCGTTCGGATACGGCCAACGGGATGCGGATGCAACCGTGCGATGCGCGGTATCCGGGCAGATTGCCTGCGTGCAGTGCCACACCTGACCAGGTGATGCGCTGCATATTTGGCATCGGTGCGTCGTTGTAGAGGTTTGAGAAGTGCTCCTTGTTGCGCTCGATGATGCTGAACACACCCGTTGGCGTCTCAAAACCGACTTGACCAGACGAAACTGGGCTTTGCAGCACACGTCCATTGCGATCGTAAACAGTCAGGCGTTGTGCGTTGATCGAGATGACCGCGAGCAGCGGGCCAACCGGTGCAGCGATCGTTTCGATTGGCAGTGCAGGTTGGGCCGGGCGTTGCTTAGGTGCCGCCTCCGCTGACGACGTGGTCGACATAAGCGCTGTGATGCAACCTATTGTTAGTGTCGTCTGACAACGATGCCAAAGGCCCGCGCGGGCACAACCCACGTTGTCTAAACTTGTCATGAGAGACGCCCCACACCACGTCAATACCAGCGGCAATATCCGAGCTGAAATCTAGACCCACATTGATAACATCGCGTTATCTCCCACGTTTTTTCTACGTAGGCTGTCCGGCATTTGTCTACAGCGTTTGGGGCGCAACAGTTATATTGCTGTGGACCGTGAGGCTTAGCCTCTTCCGATCCAGCATGTGTAGTCCAGTGAGACAGGAACGGCGGCGACAGTTGAGGCGAGGCAGATCAGGGTTCGCCTCGGATGCGCCGCGAGGCAACAATTGCCTCCACCCGATTGCGCACACTGAGCTTTTGCAAAATGCCACTCATGTAGTGCTTGACGGT
>JANNRP010000292.1:0-3679 GCA_031401535.1 Hyphomicrobiaceae bacterium
ATAGGGCGCCGCAAACGACACGTGTGCCTTGCCGCTGCCGGTATGCGTAAACGCTGTCATGAAAAGGCCTTCTCCGGTCAGCAGCCGCTTGCCAGCAGCCGCGATCTTGCCGAAGAATCCGGTCTGCGCTTTTGAGCCGTCGCCAAAGATCGTATCCATCTCGATCGATGGATGCTTGAACATCATGGCACCGGCTTCGGCAATGGCGCTTTCCCCTGGATCGAGTTCGAGTTCGACGAACTGCATCTCCTGGCCGTGGATCTTGAAGTCGATGTCGTCGGACATGCGGCCGACCCCGGGTCTGGCGCGCATGTCTGCGGGTCCGTTGCCCCGCGAACCAAGGATGCTTGGAATTCTGCCGCTGTCGCTCATTTGTAGGGTCTCTCCTAACTTTGCAGTCTCAGGATTTGACGAGTGCCACGATAATCTAGTGACAGCGTGTATCCAAGAATGCTGTCGCGCAACGGTCTGCGGATGGTGCGCCGCTTTACTTTTCCCCAGTTGTGCATGCTGGACCGCTTGCTGGTGCCACGCGATCGGGACTACCAACGAGTGAGTGTGCGTGCGTCGACGCGAGCCGAGCTCCACGTGATCTGGATTATCCTGCTCTTGACGATTTTGACCGTTGCGGTGATCGCGAGCGTGATGGCGCCACGCATGGCGGATGGTCGCGTACTCTATGGCAAGACGCCGGACGGGCCTTGTCCCTTCGGCTACCGGATGTCATGGCTTGCGGTACGGACCCGTAATACACGCAAGGTAGTTGAGATTTTAGGGCTTGGAGAGGTCGAAGCCTGCAACTGGCAGTCCGGTATTGGCGCCGCCTACGATGCTGGCCTTGGCCAGACACGGTTGTTCGTGTCACCACCCGTCAACGGCTGGACCTTCGTCGTCGGCCTGGCGCTGCCGCAACCGCTGGGCGCTGCGTTTGTCGACAAGAACGGGCCGCTGCTGCTGCGGCTCGGTGAGGTGTTCATTGAGGTCCAGTACTATTTTGCATACCCGATGATGGATTTTTTTGCCTGGGCCCGATTGATTGACGGCAGGCTCGTGCGTGGGTTTGCTATCAGTGACGAGGGCGTCATCTGGAACGTCGGCAAGCCGAGTAAGGACGAGCGGTCCTTAGGTTTGAAATTGTTCGATGTGCGCGGGCCACGTGGCCGCAAGGGCGATGCCGGAGGGCCGTTAATCATGTATCCAACTGAGGATCATGTGATGCGACTGGCGGGACGATGGGGTATCGATCCGATCAAGGTCGATGTGGCGCCACGCACGAAACCGGCGCTCGGCTACATCGGCACAGCGCCGTCGGTTTGGCGCAGCGAGCGTGTGCGCAAGGCAGCAGCTTGAGACTGCGGTGTGCCCCTGTGCGCGTCCGATCAGTAGTGTTGCTAGGCAGCTTGGGTGATACGTTCTGCAAGAGTCAGCCGCAGAGTTCTGCGCCGCGCCACATGTTCCGCCAGGATTACGATGTTGGTCGACGATACAACTCTGTTGCCAGTCCGACATCTGATGGGGTGGTCACTGGTGCGCGCCGTCGTGGCGTTTGGTGACCGGTCCGCAGGCTTTGCTGCTGACAGAGTTGTTCGAGTCATGTCATGATGCGGGATTCGGTCCATAGGCGTGTTGAGCCGAGCGACGGACGCTAGCCGGGCCGCCAAATAGAAATTTTTAGCAGGCGCAGGCGCACGTTGGATGAAACCAGCAACGGCTGGTTCCAGCACTGGTCGCACCACGAGTGGCACTGCACTGCGTGCCACCGCCAAGACTTGAGTGTTCGACGACTTTGACCCGGTTACCAGCCGAGCCAATCGCTTCAAGAACTGCAAAATGCCTGACGGCTGCATCTGATGAAACTCCACCACAACCTACGCTTTGTGATCATCATTGTGATCGCGCACGTTTACAAAGGAGTTAATGGCTGTGCCGTTTTCACCAAAAACGCCCGTTGGGACTGGAGAATTTTATGGCATTCCACCCATGTATAGGCACTCGCTGGTGAGCTTTGTCCGGCGGGGGGCGCTGCTCGTCGAGCTTAGTCGCTGGCATCAACAACGATGACGGACCAACCTTTGAGCGGCGCATCCTGTCGCCTCAATCCGCCAACAACCCAGAGATCCTCTCTGCGCGCGGGCTTCAGGCTGCGGACGCTCGCTGTTTCATTACCGCACGGTTCGGACCGGGTCTCTCCCGAGGTGCGGTCGAGTTGAAGGCTGGTGCAGGTCTGGGCCGATAGCATGATCGCCATCGTGTCGACGCCCGAGACGCGTTCGCGCAGTTTGATCGGTTGCAATGTCCCGGCCAGTCCTTGTTCAGTTGCCACCGTACCCTTGAACATGATGTGGCCAATGAAATCCCAAAAGCCGACTAAGTGCCAAAACACCGCGCCCAGCACGAACCCCAGCACACCGTAGGCCACGGAACGGCCAGCAGATCGCGGGTGCAACACCGCAACCGGCGCTCCCGTATCCCCCGTCCCCTCGGCCAATTTACGTTGCATGCACGGCGCCATCCGATCAACGGGACAGAATCACTCTGCACCCGATGGAGTGTGGCGGAAGATGTGATGGCCGATCAATCGTTAAGAGGAATGAACGACGGCGCGTGGCCAATTTTCTGCAACGACGAACTCCTTTGGCATCAGCCGCGCACAGGCGGAACGTACATACGTGGCGCGGCACAGGCCTTGCGCTGGTTCTCGTTGCTGCCGCAGGAACGGAATGCGCCAGCGCGGTCAAAGCAAACACGCACCTCTTCCATACGGTTGCCTGGACCACCGCATTTGACGACCAGCATATCCTTGGTCAGGCCCGGGTTGATTGCAATAAAGTCCGTGAGTACTTGATCCGGCGCGACGGTCAAGCGGGGATCACTGACTTGGCGATAGCGCTCGGGGATTTTGACTTTGTCGTGCAGTTTTCGAGCAAGGTCGAAATAACCGTCGATGCCGAGGCCCGCGCACGTCCCATGCTTGCGGTATTCGTGGAACACCAGTTTGTCGCTCGGCATAATGTCGAGCATCCGGTTGGCGACCTGACGAGGCACGAACCCCCGATCCTCGGTCTGGCAATCTTGCGGCCAGCCACGCTCGAACTGCGGCCATAGCCCATGCAATACGAATGCGAACCGCTTGCCATCGCGCCGGTTGCACTGTTGCTCATCGCGGGCTGACTTGGCCGACTCGCAATAGCTCGGGCTCCAGGACAATGACAACACGTAATAGTCGAACTTGCCGACCTCGTAGGACTTGCCTTGACGCGATTGCGATTGGCCCTGATTGCCGCCACTCCAGGGACCGGCGCGCTGAGCTTCGGCGGCGATCCCGGAGAGTAATGCGATGATCGCTGCACCGATCCACGATGCCCGGCTTTTTGGCACAAGGCTCTTGATGTTGAAACGGTTTGGGCTGGAGCGAGCCATCGGGCATCCTGACGTTGCGAGCGACATTAACGGCGTACGCGGCAATTATGGCGATTAGCCAAGTTTGGCAAGCCGGTCGACGATGCGCGCCCAACTGCGCGCGCCTTTCTTGAAGCTCGACAGATTGTATTTCTCATTGGGCGAATGAATGCGGTCGTCATCCAATCCGAAGCCGACCAGCAGGCTGTCCATGCCCAATGTCTCCTTGAAGGCCTGCACAATCGGAATCGATCCGCCCATCCCCAACATTACGGCCGGG
>JANNRP010000293.1:0-30593 GCA_031401535.1 Hyphomicrobiaceae bacterium
TCGTCTGGATCAGATAACCCGAATTGAACTGAGGAGAGCCCCAATGGGCAAGGCAAAATTCGAGCGGACCAAACCGCACTGCAACATCGGCACGATCGGCCACGTCGATCATGGCAAGACGTCGTTGACGGCTGCCATTACCAAGATTTTGGCTGAAACGGGCGGTGCTACGTACACGGCCTATGATCAAATCGACAAAGCGCCGGAAGAGCGCGAGCGCGGGATCACGATTTCGACGGCACACGTCGAGTACGAGACCAAGAACCGCCACTACGCGCACGTCGATTGCCCGGGCCACGCCGACTACGTGAAGAACATGATCACGGGTGCTGCCCAGATGGACGGCGCAATCCTGGTTGTGTCAGCCGCCGACGGCCCCATGCCGCAAACCCGTGAGCACATCCTACTTGCTCGTCAGGTCGGTGTGCCCGCGCTGGTCGTGTTCATGAACAAGATCGACCTCGTTGACGATGAAGAACTCGTCGAACTTGTCGAAATGGAAATGCGCGAGCTGCTCACGAGTTACCAGTTCCCAGGCGATGACATCCCTTTCGTCAAGGGTTCCGCCAAGGCGGCTCTCGATGGCGACAAGCCTGAACTTGGCCGTTTGGCAATCCTGAAGCTGATGGAAGCGGTTGATTCGTACATTCCGCAGCCCGACCGTCCGATCGACAAGCCGTTCTTGATGCCGATCGAAGACGTGTTCTCGATCTCAGGTCGCGGTACGGTGGTCACCGGTCGTATCGAGCGCGGCATCGTCAAGGTTGGCGAGGAAGTCGAAATCGTCGGCATCCGCGATACCGTCAAGTCGGTTGTGACGGGCGTCGAAATGTTCCGCAAGCTGCTCGACGAAGGCCGGGCTGGCGATAACGTTGGCGCCCTGTTGCGCGGTATCGACCGTGAAGGCGTTGAGCGCGGCCAGATCCTCTGCAAGCCGGGCTCAGTCAAGCCGCATAAGAAGTTCATGGCGGAAGCCTACATTCTGACCAAGGAAGAGGGTGGCCGTCACACGCCGTTCTTCACCAATTATCGCCCGCAGTTCTACTTCCGTACGACCGACGTCACTGGTGTCGTCAGCTTGCCGGAAGGCACGGAAATGGTCATGCCGGGTGACAACATCACTGTTGCCGTCGAACTGATCCAGCCCATCGCCATGGAAGAGAAGCTTCGCTTCGCGATCCGTGAAGGTGGCCGTACGGTTGGCGCCGGCGTCGTCGCGAAGATCGTCGAATAAGACATCCAGGGTCAGAGCGCCGGGCCATCCGGTCCGGTTGCTCCAGCCCGTCATTTGTGAGTTTGCGACTATGAACGGCCAAAATATACGTATTCGTCTCAAGGCGTTCGATCATCGAATACTCGATGCGTCGACGCGTGAGATCGTCAACACAGCGAAGCGCACGGGCGCCGAGGTTCGGGGTCCAATCCCGCTGCCGACGCGCATCGAGCGCTTTACCGTTAACCGCTCTCCCCACGTTGACAAGAAAAGCCGCGAGCAGTTCGAAATGCGTACGCACAAGCGCTTGCTCGATATCGTCGATCCGACCCCGCAGACCGTGGACGCGCTGATGAAGCTCGACCTTGCGGCCGGCGTGGATGTCGAGATCAAGCTCTGAACAATTCGTTGGTTGTTTTGGTCGGATAAACCCGGCACAGGACACCCCAAATAGGAAGAGGACCGCACGCGATGCGCTCCGGTTTGATCGCTCAGAAAGTCGGGATGACCCGCATCTTCACGGATGGCGGCGAGCATATCCCTGTGACCGTGCTTAAGGTCGACCACTGCCAAGTCGTGGCGCAACGCACCGTTGATACCAACGGTTACGTCGCCCTGCAGCTTGGTGTTGGATCGCGCAAGCCGACCAATGTCAGCAAGGCCGAACGGCAGCATTTTGCGGTCGCGAACGTCGAGCCAAAGCGCAAGATGGTCGAGTTCCG
Organism: Hyphomicrobiaceae bacterium; assembly: GCA_031401535.1. GTDB lineage: Bacteria > Pseudomonadota > Alphaproteobacteria > Rhizobiales > Hyphomicrobiaceae > JAKFWF01. The sequence goes on from JANNRP010000293.1 coordinate 1,936, forward strand.
GGTAACTCCGGATAACTTGATCGAGGTCGGTGCCGAGATAACGGTTGACCACTTCGTTACCGGGCAGCTTGTCGATGTCACTGGTACCAATCAGGGCAAAGGCATGGCTGGTCCCATGAAGCGTTGGAACTTCTCTGGCTTGCGCGCCACGCACGGCGTGTCGATCAGCCATCGTAGTCACGGCTCGACCGGTCAGCGCCAGGACCCGGGCAAGGTGTTCAAGGGCAAGAAGATGGCCGGCAACATGGGCAACATGCGGGTGACGACACAGAACCTGCAAGTCGTTCGTACCGATATTGCGCGCGGTCTGGTGATGATCAAGGGTGCGGTTCCCGGCACCAAGGGCGGTTGGGTTCTGATCCGCGATGCGATCAAGAAGCCGCTGCACAAGGACGCCGCCAAGCCTGGCAAGTTCAAACCGGCAGTTGCCGCCGCGGCGAAGGAGTAAGCGTCATGCAGGCAAACGTAACGACGCTCGACAGCAAAGCCGCAGGCACGGTTGAACTCGTCGATGAAATCTACGGTCTCGAACCACGTCCGGACCTGATCCATCGCATGGTTCGTTGGCAGTTGCTGAAGCGGATGGCTGGTACCCATCATGCCCAGGATCGTTCAGAAGTGAACGTTACTGGCAAGAAGATGTACAAGCAGAAGGGCACCGGTAGTGCCCGTCACGGCGATAAGTCGGTTCCGCAGTGGCGGGGCGGTGGTAAGGCATTCGGTCCAAAACCGCGCAGCCATGCAATCGGTCTCACAAAGAAGGTTCGGGCACTGGCCCTGCGTCACGCGCTCTCGGCAAAGGCGAAGGCCGGCGAAATCATCGTGCTGGACACGGCGATCTCCGCGTCTGGCAAGACCAGCGACATGCGCCAGAGCTTTAGCAAGCTCGAACTACATAATGCGTTGATCATCGATGGCGCTCAGCTCGACGTCCACTTTGCTCGTGCAGCGCGCAATTTGCCGAACATCGATGTGCTGCCGGTACAGGGCATCAATGTTTACGACATTCTGCGCCGCAAGAAGCTGGTGCTGACAAAAGCTGCCATCCAGGCGCTGGAGGCGCGGTTCAAATGAACAAGCTCAAGTCCTACGACATCATCATCGCACCGGTGATAACCGAAAAGGCGACGATGGCCTCGGAATACAATCAGGTCGTATTCCGTGTTCGCCCCGAAGCGTCCAAGACCGATATCAAGGCTGCCGTTGAGCAACTGTTCAACGTCAAGGTCAAGGCCGTGAATACATTGGTCCGCAAGGGCAAGCTGAAGCAGTTCCGTGGCATGCGCGCGCTGCAAAGCGACGTGAAGAAGGCCATCGTCACACTTGAAGCCGGTCATTCGATCGACGTGACGACGGGTCTTTGAAACCACCAGGGACGATCCAGGGTAGAAAACCATGGCACTAAAGACATTCCGTCCGACCACCCCCAGCTTGCGCCACTTGGTGCAGATTGATCGTAGCGGCCTTTGGAAGGGCGGCCCGGTCAAGGTGCTGGTCGAAGGCAAGAGCAAGACCGGTGGCCGCAACACCGATGGGCGCATCACCATGCGTCACATCGGTGGCGGACATAAGCAGTCGTATCGGCTCGTCGACTTCCGTCGGCGCAAGCACGATATGCCAGCGACCGTCGAGCGCCTCGAGTACGATCCAAACCGCACCGCATTCATCGCGCTGGTGAAATATACCGACGGCGAACTGTCCTACATTCTTGCGCCGCAGCGTTTGGCCGTGGGCGACGCGGTCGTGTCCGGTGAGAAGGTCGACGTCAAGCCCGGCAATGCGATGCCGTTGGCCGCTATGCCGATCGGCACCATTGTACATAACGTCGAGCTGAAAGCTGGTCGTGGCGGCCAGATGGCGCGCTCGGCGGGTTCGTACGTCCAACTCGTTGGCCGTGACAGTGGCTGGGCGATTCTGAAGTTGAATTCCGGCGAAACCCGCCGCGTGCGCGCCGAATGCATGGCGTCGATCGGTGCGGTCTCGAACCCGGACCATTCGAACCAGGTGGTCGGCAAGGCTGGCCGTACACGGTGGAAGGGCACGCGTTCGACGGTGCGCTCCATTGCCATGAACCCGGTCGATCACCCGAACGGTGGTCGTACCAAGGGCGGTAAGCATTGGACCACGCCTTGGGGCAAGCCGACCAAGGGCTACAAGACACGTAAGAACAAGTCGACGGACAAGTACATCATTCGCGGTCGTCCGGCTAAGACGTAACGGCCGTCAGGCCATGAAACAACGACGGCTTTAGGAGTTTGGCTCGTGACACGTTCAGTTTGGAAAGGCCCGTTCATCGACGGCTATCTTCTCAAGAAGGCCGAGAAGGTTCGGGCGTCGGGGCGCAATGAAGTGATCAAGATCTGGAGCCGCCGGTCGACGGTGCTGCCCCAGTTCGTTGGTCTGACATTCGGCGTCTACAATGGTCACAAGCATATCCCGGTCAACGTGTCGGAAGACATGATTGGTATGAAGTTCGGCGAGTTTTCTCCCACACGGACCTTCTCGGGTCACGGTGGCGACAAGAAATCCGTCAGGAAGTGAGAGGCTGATAGATACCCATGGGCAAGCCCAAACGCGAACGCAGCCTGAAAGACACGGAAGCGCAGGCCGTGGCGAAGAACCTTCGGGTTTCGCCGCAGAAGCTCAACCTTGTGGCAGGCCTTATCCGTGGCAAGAAGGTCAACCAGGCAATGGCTGATCTCGAGTTCTCCCGCAAGCGCATTGCCGATGACGTCCGCAAGGTTGTGATGTCGGCAGTCGCCAATGCTGAGAACAATCACGGGCTGGACGTCGACGATTTGATCGTCGCCGAGGCGCACGTCGGCAAGAACCTTGTGATGAAGCGCATGCATCCGCGTGGCCGCGGTCGCATGGGCGCGATCATGAAGCCGTTCTCACAAATCACCGTCATTGTCCGGGAAGTTAAGCCCGTCGCCGAGCAGGAGGCCTAGTCTCATGGGTCATAAGGTCAATCCAGTAGGCCTGCGCATCGGCATCAACCGCACGTGGGATAGCCGCTGGTTTGCGGGCCGTCGCGAGTACGGCCGGTTGCTGCATGAAGATATTGCCATCCGCAAGCAGATCATGAAACAGCAGCGGACGGCTGGCATTTCAAAGGTCGTGATCGAGCGGCCGCACAAGAAGTGCCGCGTCACGGTGTACTCGGCGCGTCCCGGCGTGCTGATCGGCAAAAAGGGCGCGGATATCGAAAAGATCCGCGGCGAGTTGACCAGCCTGACGTCGTCGGAAGTGCATCTCAACATCGTTGAAATCCGCAAGCCGGAAATCGACGCAACATTGGTCGCAGAGGGCATCGCCCAGCAGCTAGAGCGCCGCATCGCGTTCCGTCGCGCCATGAAGCGGTCGGTCCAGTCCGCGCTCCGCTTGGGCGCCCTTGGTATCCGGATCAACGTCGCAGGTCGATTGGGTGGCGCTGAAATTGCACGTACTGAATGGTATCGCGAAGGCCGCGTGCCGTTGCATACGCTGCGTGCTGATATCGACTTCGGCTACGGCATGGCGATGACCGCTTACGGCGTCATCGGCATCAAGGTCTGGATCTTCAAGGGTGAGATCATGGAGCACGATCCCATGGCATCCGAAAAGAAGATGACCGACATGCAAGAAGGCGGCGGTGGCGGTGGCCGTCGTCGCGAAGATCGCGGCGATCGCGGTTAAATTGAGTTCGAGGACTAACGACCATGATGCAACCCAAGCGCACTAAGTTCCGCAAGGCCCACAAGGGCCGGATCCATGGCAATGCCAAGGGCGGGACAACGCTGAATTTTGGCAGCCACGGCCTCAAGGCTATTGCGCCTGAGCGCTTGACGGCGCGTCAGATCGAGGCGGCCCGCCGCGCGATCACGCGTCATATGAAGCGCGCCGGTCGCGTGTGGATCCGGATTTTCCCGGATGTGCCCGTGTCGTCGAAACCGGCAGAAGTTCGGATGGGTTCGGGCAAGGGCTCGCCAGAGTTCTGGGTCGCACGTGTGAAGCCAGGCCGGATCATGTTTGAACTCGACGGTGTTACGGACCAGGTGGCCAAAGAGGCACTTGAACTCGGGGCTGCCAAGCTCCCGATCAAGACTCGGGTTGTGACGCGCATGGCCTAACGGCCGATTATCAAGTTTTCGCTGCGCCTATGCAGTTTTAAGGATCACGACGATGAAGGCAGGCCAGGTTCGCGACATGACGCTCGATCAGCTGGATGACCAGTTGCTCGCGCTCAAGAAGGAGCAGTTCAACCTGCGCTTCCAGCGGGCCTCCGGCCAGCTTGAGAACACAGCGCGCGTCCGGGTGGTTCGCCGGGATATCGCGCGGATCAAAACAATTGCTCGCCAGAAGCAGGCGGGTGCCGCCGCTCCGAAGGGTTAAGGAAACGTCATGCCAAAGCGCATCCTGCAGGGCACGGTCGTGTCCGATAAGAACGCCAAGACGATCGTGGTTGAAGTCGAGCGCCGCTACACTCATCCGCTGCTGCGGAAAACGGTGCGTCGTTCGAAGAAGTATCACGCGCATGATGAGACCAACACTTTCAAGGTTGGCGATCAGGTGCGCATCGAAGAGAGTGCGCCGATTTCGAAGAACAAGCGATGGGTCGCGCTCGCAAAAGAGGCGTGATCCATTGTTCGTGCCGACGTTGCGAAAGCAGCGTGAGGCTAAGGTTTAGCAAGGTTGAGACGGGGGTCGTCCCGGCGACGGCCCAACACAAGGACTGGTCAAATGATCCAGGTGGAGACCAATCTCGAAGTTGCCGATAACTCGGGCGCGCGACGCGTCCAGTGCATCAAGGTGCTCGGCGGTTCGAAGCGGCGTTATGCGACCATCGGCGACATCATCGTCGTTTCGGTGAAAGAAGCCATTCCGCGCGGTCGCGTGAAGAAGGGCGCCGTGATGAAGGCGATCGTGGTGCGGACCGCCAAGGGCGTCCGTCGCCCGGATGGCTCGTTGATCCGTTTCGATCGGAACGCGGCAGTGCTGATCAATGCCCAGGGCGAGCCGGTTGGCACCCGCATTTTCGGACCGGTAACCCGCGAGTTGCGTGTCAAGAACCACATGAAAATCGTATCTCTCGCCCCGGAGGTGCTGTGATGGCATCTGCAAAGATTAAAAAAGGCGATCGCGTCATTGTGCTTGCGGGTCGCGATAAGGGCAAGCAGGGCGAAGTGCTCGCCGTGATGCCGTCCGAGGGACGTGCTCTGGTGCGCGGCGTCAATATTGTGCGCCGCCACACCAAGGCATCGGCCCAGAACGCTGAAGGCGGCATCATTTCGAAGGAGGGGCCGATCAATCTTTCGAACCTCGCCATCGAGGATCCGAAGGATGGGAAGGCCACCCGCGTTGGCTTCCGTATTCTCGAAGACGGTACCAAGACCCGGTTTGCAAAGCGCTCGGGCGAAGTCATCCCGGATAGGAAGTAAGTCATGGCCGATAACGAAAAAGCGAAAAAAGGCGCTAAGCCCGCCGCCGGTGGTCCGCCCGGAGCGAAGCCCGCAAGGGCTCCGAAGGTTGCTAAGCCGGTTGCGACCGGCGAGGCGCGCACGTTCACGCGTCCTAAGGATTATCGGCCGCGCATGAAGTCGCTGTACGATGCCAAGGTGCGCGCATTGATGACCGAGAAATTCGGTTACACGAATGTGATGCAAGTTCCGCGGCTCGAAAAGATCGTGCTCAACATGGGCATTGGTGAGGCTGTCAACGATCGCAAGAAGGTCGACAATGCAGCAAGCGATCTGGCTCTGATTTCGGGTCAGAAGCCGATCCAGACACGCGCCCGCAAGGCAATCGCCGTTTATAAAGTCCGTGAGGGCATGACGATCGGCGCAAAGGTTACACTGCGCGGCGATCGGATGTATGAGTTCCTGGATCGGCTCGTGACGATCGCACTGCCACGCGTTAAGGACTTCCGCGGGTTGAACCCCAAGAGTTTTGATGGCCGCGGTAACTACGCGCTCGGTTTGAAGGAACACATCGTGTTCCCTGAAATCGACTACGACAAGGTTGATGAGATCTGGGGCATGGACGTTATCGTCTGTACCAGTGCTCACAGTGATGATGAAGCGCGCGAGTTGCTGCGTGGATTCAATTTCCCGTTCCGCACTTGAGGGACCTCGGCCGATAGTTTCGTGCCGAAAGGCCTTTGGAGGATTTGATGGCGAAGACCAGTTCAGTCGAAAAGAACAATCACCGGCGCAAGCTCGTGGCCGATAAGGCGGCGAAACGTAAGCGGCTCAAGGACGTGATCATGGATCGCGCCAAGCCACGCGAGGAGCGCTTCGCCGCTCAGATGAAGCTTGCCGAGATGCCGCGCAATTCGTCGAAGACCCGTATTCGCAACCGGTGTGAGATCACCGGCCGCGCGCGCGGGTTCTACCGCAAGTTGAGGGTGTGCCGTAACCAGCTGCGGGAGCTTGCCAGTCAAGGCATGATCCCTGGCATGACCAAGTCCAGCTGGTAGGAGGCACAACCAATGGCAATCAATGATCCACTGGGTGATATGTTGACCCGCATCCGTAATGCTCAGATGCGCAGCCGCCCGAAGGTTTCGACGCCGGCCTCCGCCTTGCGCGGCCGCGTGCTCGACGTGCTCAAGGATGAAGGCTACATCCGTGATTACTCGCGCATTGAACTGAAGGGTGCGAGCCCGGAGTTCGAAATCGAGCTGAAGTATAGCAATGGCCAACCGGCAATTCGCGAAATCGAGCGGGTCTCAAAGCCAGGCCGCCGGGTTTATACGCCGGTCAAGGATCTGCCGACCGTGGCAAACGGGCTGGGTGTTGCGATCGTTTCGACTCCGAAGGGCGTAATGCCCGACTGGAAGGCACGCGAAGAGAACGTCGGCGGCGAAGTTCTCTGCAATATCTTCTAAGGGTCTTGGCCGTGCCCGGTGGGTCGGTCCAAGTTTGAGACACGAAGGGTACGAGACCATGTCGCGCATTGGTAAAAAACCGGTTCCGGTTCCGTCGAAAGTGACGGCGCAAGTGAGCGGGCAGACTGTGAAAGTAAAGGGCCCCAAGGGCGAGCTTTCCTTCACAGTTCCAGAGTTGATCAAGGTTGAGATGACGTCGGGCGGCGTGTCCGTGCAGATGCGCGAAGACACGAAGAAGGCGCGTGCCATGTGGGGTATGTCCCGCACCATGGTCGCCAATCTGATCACCGGCACGACGGAAGGTTATACTAACACTCTAGAGATCCAGGGCGTCGGTTATCGTGCCTCGATGAAAGCCAAGGACCAACTGCAGCTGCAGATCGGCTTCAGCCACGAAGTCATTCATCCGGTGCCGAGCGGCGTTGAAGTCAAGGTTGCGGGCGCCAAGCAGGAAATTATCACGATAACGGGCATCGACAAGCAGCTTGTCGGTCAGGTCGCGGCTGATATCCGCGGCTACCGTCCGCCGGAGCCCTATCAGGGCAAGGGCATTCGCCATAAAGGCGAGTATATATTCCGCAAGGAAGGCAAGAAGAAGTAAGGATTGGGCTCATGTCTATGCACGTAACACCGGCGAACCGGCGTAAAGCCAAGGTTCGTCGCAATCTGAAAAAGGTGGCGAACGGCCGTCCGCGCCTTTCGGTGCATCGGTCGTCGAAGCACATCTATGCTCAGGTCATTGATGACGCCAGCGGTCTGACCGTTGCGGCGGCGTCGAGCCTGGAAAAGGATTTGCGTTCGAGCCTCAAGACGGGCGCCGACAAGGCAGCGGCTTCGGTCGTTGGCAAGTTGGTCGCCGAGCGGGCTGCCAAAGCTGGCATCAAGCAAGTGGTGTTCGATCGCGGCGGTTTCATCTATCACGGTCGCGTCAAGGCCTTAGCAGACGCCGCGCGTGAAGGTGGCTTGGACTTCTAGAACTTAATGAGAAGGAACTAACCCGTGGCACGTTCCCCCGGTGGTGGTGGCAGAGATCGCAATCGAGAGCGCGAGAAGGTCGACAGCGAGTTTTCGGACAAGCTCGTCGGCATCAATCGCGTTGCAAAGGTTGTCAAGGGTGGCAAACGCTTCGGCTTTGCAGCACTTGTCGTGGTTGGTGATCTCAAGGGCCGCGTTGGCTTCGGTCATGGCAAGGCACGTGAAGTGCCGGAAGCCATCCGTAAGGCGACCGAGGCAGCACGTCGCGCACTCGTAAAGGTTCCGCTTCGCGAAGGCCGAACGCTGCATCATGACAGTGAAGGCCGTCACGGTGCGGGTAAGGTCATTCTGCGGTCGGCGCCGGCTGGTACCGGCATCATCGCCGGCGGTCCGATGCGCGCCGTGTTCGAGATGCTCGGCGTTCAGGACGTTGTCGCCAAGTCGCTTGGCTCGTCGAACCCATACAACATGGTTCGCGCCACGTTCGACGGGTTGAAGCATCAGGAAAATCCGCGTGGTGTCGCGGCTCGTCGTGGCAAGAAGTATGGCGACATCGTTGCGCGTCGCCGTGACGGATCGGTAACCGAAGGTGAAGTCGCCTCGGAAGCATGATCCTCTCGTTCAGGATGATGCATCGGGCGGCGATTACGAAATCAGGTGAATGAACATGGCTAAAGCACCCGGCAAGACGATCACGGTCGAGCAGTACGCGAGCCCCAATCGGCGGCCCGAGCGGCAGCGCGGGACACTGATCGGCTTAGGCCTGAACAAGCTGCATCGGCGCAAGACGTTGGGTGATACTCCCGAAGTGCGCGGCATGCTGAATAAAGTGGCTCATCTTGTTCGTGTCGTCGACGAGAAGGCCTGATTTTTACAAACTCCCGCTGAAGAGCGCGGGTAATAGGAGTTCGCGGGCATGCGCCTGAACGATATACAAGATAATGCCGGTTCCAAGAAGACACGCGTCCGCATCGGTCGCGGTATCGGCTCGGGCGTCGGCAAGACGGGTGGTCGCGGCGGCAAGGGCCAGACTGCGCGTTCGGGCGTTCGGATCGGCGGCTTCGAAGGCGGCCAGATGCCACTGCATCGTCGGCTTCCGAAGCGCGGCTTCAACAAGTGGCGGCCTAAGGATTATAACGAGGTCAACGTCGGCGGCCTGCAGCAGGCGATCGACGAGAAGCGTTTGGACGGCACCAAGCCGGTAACGGTAGCGTCGCTGCTCGAGGCAGGCATCGTGCGCCGGGCCAAGGACGGTCTCCGGTTGCTGGGCGGCGGTGAGCTCAAGGCGAAACTGGTGCTGACTGTCAATCATGCATCGGCCACCGCCAAGGCTGCAGTTGAAGCAGCGGGTGGCTCGATCACACTCATCGAGAAAAAGATCCTGCCGGACGACGTTGCCAAGGCCAAGAAGACGGCGGCCAAGAAGGCCGCTAAGGGCGGCAAACAAAAGGGCGGCAAGGCCGACGAGTGAGCGCAAATTCCGGGGGTGTTGCGTGCAGCATCCCCGTCGCTTATCTATTGGCAATTGTGCTCGTAGCGCCGCCAAGTCGGCGGCGTCTGGTACCAAGTAATCCTGGTGCCGGTCGTGGCTTGTGGTCCTGACCGGACGTTGCCCATAAAACCGCTGCTGGGGTAACCCGCTCCGGGTCAAGGAGACAAGTCCATGGCATCCGCCGCCGAGCAGTTGGCCGCAAATCTTAATTTCGGTGCCTTCTCCAAGGCCGAGGAACTGAAGCGTCGCATTTGGTTCACCCTTGCGGCGTTGCTGGTTTATCGCCTCGGCACGTTTATTCCGATCCCGGGCATCGATCCGGTGGCCTTCGGCCAAGCCTTCAAATCAAATTCGACCGGCATTCTCGGAATGCTCAACCTGTTCGCGGGTGGAGCGGTCGAACGCATGGCGATCTTCGCGCTGAACATCATGCCTTATATCTCGGCATCTATCATCATGCAGTTGATGTCATCGGTATCGCCAACGCTCGAAGCCTTGAAGAAGGAGGGCGAGCAGGGCCGCAAGACGATCAACCAGTACACCCGCTACTTGACCGTGATCCTGGCAACCTTCCAGGCGTACGGAATTGCCGTTGGTCTCGAAGGGTCGAATGCGGGTGGTGCTTCGGTTGTTATCGACCCTGGCTGGTTCTTTCGCATTACCACGGTCATCACCCTCGTGGGCGGCACCATGTTCATCATGTGGGTCGGTGAACAAATCACGGCGCGCGGCGTCGGTAACGGCATATCACTAATCATCTTTGCTGGCATCGTTGCCGGTCTGCCCGGCGCCATCGTGTCGTTGTTCGAACTGGCCCGGACGGGCTCGTTGTCGACGTTCCTGCTGCTGGCGCTGCTGGCGTTGATGTTGATCGTCGTGGCGGCGATCGTGTTTATCGAACGGGCACAGCGCCGACTGCTCATCCAGTATCCAAAGCGGCAAGTCGGCAACCGGATGTTCCAGGGGGATTCCTCGCATCTGCCACTGAAGTTGAATTCATCGGGTGTCATTCCTCCGATTTTTGCATCGTCCCTGCTGCTGCTGCCGATCACTGCCGCGCAGTTCTCTGCGGGGCCGGGCTCTTCCGGACCGGAATGGCTGACCTGGATCGTAGCAGCGTTGGGGCGGGGCCAGCCGTTACACCTGGCGATCTACGTGCTGCTCATCGTATTCTTCGCGTTCTTCTATACGGCGGTTGTTTTCAACCCCCAGGAGACGGCCGACAATCTTCGCAAATACGGCGGGTTCCTGCCGGGACGCAGGCCTGGCGCACAGACAGCTGAGTACATCGACTACGTGTTGACGCGCATTACGGTGGTGGGAGCGTTGTATCTTGCGATCGTCTGTGTGTTGCCCGAATTGCTAATATCTTATGCAGCCGTGCCATTCTACTTTGGCGGCACCTCGTTGTTGATCGCGGTCAGTGTCACCATGGACACGGTGTCGCAAATTCAAAGCCATCTGCTGGCGCAGCAATATGAGGGGCTGATCAAGAAGTCGAAGCTCAGAGGGGGCAAGGGGCGCGGATGAAGTTAATCCTGCTGGGGCCCCCGGGGGCGGGCAAGGGCACGCAGGCTGCCTTGATAGCGAAGTCCCACGGTATTATTCAACTATCGACGGGCGACATGCTGCGGGCCGCCGTCAAGGCCGGCACGGAGGTGGGTCGCCAAGCCAAGTCCATCATGGAGCAGGGCGGTCTCGTCTCCGACGACATTGTGATCCGCATCATTGCTGACCGGATCGCCGATCCCGATTGCAAGCCGGGTTTCATTCTTGATGGGTTCCCGCGCACTTTGCCGCAGGCCGCGGCCCTAGATGACTTGCTTCGTTCCAAGGCGCTCAAAGTCGACGCGGTTATCGAATTCAGGGTTGATGATGCGGCACTTCTGGCGCGCGTCGAGAAGCGTGCAGCGGATGCGGTTGCAGCGGGCGGCGTGGCACGAGCTGATGACAACGCGGCAGCGTTAAAGACGCGGCTGTGGGCCTATTATCGCGAAACGTCGCCGCTGATTGGCTACTACTTTGCAAAGGGTAATCTGACCACCATTGATGGTCTGGCGCCGATCGAGTCCGTTTCGAAATCGATCGAACGCGTGCTGCAGCCGTTTGTGTCTCAATGACGCGGCCTAGTGTCTCGATTGCAGTGCGCTGCACTAGAGCCGTTGACGGGGAGTGAGTTTTGTAGGTAGAACGACCGCGAACATGTGACGCACCCTACCGATCCGAGATCAGCTAAAGTCTGGCTGACCTGCGGGTCTTGTGTGTTTTGTCATCAAATTCAGACAATTGCGCCAGCACGCGCCGTTATGGCGACGGACTGCAACCGCAGCTAAAATCGACCGATTAAGCTTTCCAGGAGAAGCCAAGTGGCCCGTATCGCAGGTGTTAACATTCCAACGCAAAAACGCGTTGTCATAGCGCTGCAGTATATCCATGGGATCGGCCCGAAGTTTGCCGAAGTGATTTGTGGTCGGGTCGGCATCCCGGCAGAGCGTCGCGTCAACCAACTGACGGACGCGGAGGTTCTGCAGATCCGTGAAGCCATTGATCGGGAATACACCGTCGAGGGCGATCTGCGTCGTGAAGTAGCAATGAACATCAAGCGGTTGATGGATCTTGGCTGCTATCGCGGGCTCAGGCATCGCCGCGGCTTGCCGGTTCGCGGTCAGCGCACGCATACAAATGCGCGCACCCGCAAGGGCCCAGCGAAGGCGATAGCTGGCAAGAAGAAAGCCTAATATTAGGCAATTAATCGCGGCGCGCCCGGCGGTGCGAAGCGGGTTTTCTCACGGTTCAATCAATCTGTGCCCTCCTTATCGAGGGTGATCACGCTGGCCCTCGGGGTCTTGGAGTTTTTGATCGATGGCAAAAGAGCAGGGTCGCGCCAAATTACGGCGCAAAGAACGTAAGAACATCACGTCGGGTGTGGCCCATGTGAACGCAAGCTTTAACAACACCATGATCACGATCACCGACGCGCAGGGCAATACGATCGCCTGGTCGTCTTCGGGTACGATGGGCTTCAAGGGGTCGCGTAAGTCGACACCTTATGCAGCCCAGATGGCTGGCGAGGATGTCGGCAAGAAAGCAGCCGAGCACGGCGTGAAAATTCTCGAAGTTGAAGTTACCGGCCCAGGCTCGGGCCGTGAGTCGGCGTTGCGGGCTCTGCAGTCGGTTGGCATGCAAATCACCTCGATCCGCGACGTGACCCCGATCCCGCACAATGGTTGCCGTCCGCGCAAGCGCCGCCGCGTGTAATACGCGCTTGATGCGCGCTACTTAGTTAATCCAGGCGCTGCTTCGGCAGCGCCTCAATGCGTCTGAATAGCACGGCCCCAATCGCAACCGCCTCTCCCGGCGCTTCCGTGCGATGCGGCCCAGTCAAACGAGGCTTTCCGTGGCAACCACCGCTGTCCTGCAAAAAAATTGGCAAGATCTGATCAAGCCGGCCAAACTTGAGATTCAAGGCGGCCGTGACCGCGACCGCGTAGCAACTGTGATCGCGGAACCGCTGGAGCGGGGCTTCGGCATGACGCTCGGCAATGCCTTGCGCCGCGTGCTGCTGTCGTCACTTCAGGGCGCAGCGATTAAAAGTGTGCAAATCGATGGCGTGCTGCATGAGTTCTCCTCGATCCCAGGCGTCCGCGAGGACGTGACCAATATCATCCTGAATATCAAGGAAATTGCGCTGCGCGTCCATTCGGACGGCGTCAAGCGAATGGTGCTGAAGAAAGAGGGGCGTGGCCCCGCCCGCGCCGGCGACATCGAAGCCGGTTCCGACGTCGAGATCCTCAATCCAGATCACATCATCTGCACGCTCGATCAGGGTGCCTCGATCCGGATGGAGTTCCAGGCCGATATGGGCAAGGGCTACGTTGCAGCCGACCGGAACCGTCCAGAGGATGCGCCGATCGGTTTGATCCCGGTGGATAGCCTCTATGGCCCGGTCAAGAAGGTATCCTACAAGGTCGAGAACACGCGTGAAGGGCAGATCCTCGACTACGACAAGCTGACGATGCAGGTCGAAACCGACGGATCGGTGCGCGCTGAGGATGCCATCGCGCTGGCGGCTCGTATTCTGCAAGATCAGCTCGCCGTGTTCATCAACTTCGAGGAACCGAAGCGGCCGACCGAGGAAACCAAGCATCCCGAGCTGGCATTCAACGCGGCGCTACTCAAGAAGGTCGATGAACTCGAGCTATCAGTGCGTTCGGCGAACTGCTTGAAGAACGACAATATCGTCTACATCGGCGATCTCATTCAAAAGACCGAATCCGAGATGCTGCGGACACCGAACTTTGGTCGCAAGTCGCTCAACGAAATCAAGGAAGTGCTGGCAGCCATGGGCTTGCATCTCGGTATGGAAGTGCCGAACTGGCCGCCGGATAACATCGAAGAGCTGGCAAAACGGTTTGAAGACCAGTATTGATCTGCCGCGCACGTTGGTCGGCTCCCTGAAAGCGGGCTAGCCATGCGCAATGAAAGACGAGGCGAGGCCGAAGAACCTCCCCGGGAAATAAACCCAACCGTAACTCAAGGACTGAATCACTATGCGTCATCGCAAACTTGGTCGGCGATTTAGCCGGGATCCTGGACATCGCCAGGCAATGTTCCAGAACCTCGCTGCCTCACTTATTCGCCATGAGCAGATTGTCACAACGCTGCCGAAGGCGAAGGATTTGAAGCGCGTCGTGGAAAAGTTCATCACGCTGGCAAAGCGTGGTGATTTGAATTCGCGCCGCATCGCGGTTGCTCGTATTCGCGACGAAATTGCCGTCAAGAAGCTCTTCGATGTGATTGGCCCGCGCTACAAGGATCGCTCCGGCGGCTATACGCGCGTGCTGAAGGCGGGCTTCCGGTTTGGCGACAGCGCACCGCGCGCCGTGATCGAACTCGTTGATCGCGATGTCGCGGCCAAGGGCAAGGACGACAAGGCCCGCATTGAAGCCGAGAAGGGTGCCGCTTCGGCTTGAGCACGCGCAATCGGTTGAATGATTCTTGATCAGGGCGGCTGCGGCCGCCCTTTTCTGTTGGTGGGACACACTTTTTTCAGGTCAGCCAACTTGCGTCTTCAATCCAATACCACGGTGGCATATATTTGCGATGCCGCCCGGACTGTAAGGTCGGCTCAAAATGGGTTTGAGGTCGGTCGGATGAAAACAACAGTTCGTCGCCTGCGGTGGACAACAGCGCTGATGTTGATGGTGGCAACGATCGCCACTGAAACGGCGGTTGCTCAACGCAAGATCGCGCCGCCGTCGAAAGAGGCCGTGCAGTTTTCGTTCGCGCCGATTGTCAAGCAGACGGCGCCGGCGGTCGTCAATGTCTACGTCCGCAGCCGGGTGCAAACCTTCAATTCGCCGCTGATGGATGACCCGGTTTTCCGGAGGCTGTTTGGCGATCGCCTCGGTCAACCGACCGAGCGGCAACAGAATTCGCTCGGCTCAGGGGTGATTGTTTCGCCCAATGGCATCATCGTCACCAATACCCACGTGATCAAGGGCGGCGGTCAGACCGAGATCAAGGTAGTGCTGTCCGACAAGCGCGAATTTGACGCCAAGGTCATCCTGCAGGATGAGAAGACGGATATCGCGGTGCTGCGCATTGAAGGCGGCGACGGCAAGTTTCCAACGCTTGAATTTGAGGATTCAGACAGCCTCGAAGTCGGCGACATGGTGCTCGCCATCGGCAATCCGTTCGGCGTTGGGCAGACCGTGACGCAGGGCATCGTGTCGGCGCTGGCCCGCACCGAGATCGGCCAGTCGGATGCGCAGGTATTTATCCAGACGGACGCTGCCATCAATCCCGGCAATTCGGGGGGAGCACTCGTCGATATGGCGGGACGGCTCGTCGGCATCAATACCGCAATCTTCTCGCGCTCAGGCGGCTCTCATGGCATCGGGTTCGCGATCCCGTCGAACATGGTGCGGGTCTATGTCGATAGTGCGCTATCGGGTCGCAAGGTCGAACGGCCGTGGCTTGGCGCGCGGCTCGAAGCGCTGACCCGGGAGGTCGCGGAAGGATTGGGGCTTGATCGGGCATCGGGCGCGCTCGTCACCCGCGTATGGGACAAAGCCGCCGCCGCCGAGGCTGGATTACAGCCGGGCGACGTCATCACCGCCGTCGATGGGTTCGAAGTGGCCGATGCACGCGCAGTGCTATACCGGCTGACCACCCGTGGCGTTGGCAATCGTGTTCGCCTGGACGTGCTGCGCAAGGGACGGCCGGTCACGGTCACCGTGGCGCTGCGGGCGGCGCCGACGCCGGGTAAGGATGATCTGCGCAGCCTGACCGGCGCACACCCCTTCGACGGCGCGCGCGTGACCAACCTGTCACCTGCCGTCGCCGACGAGTTGGGGCTTGAAGATGCAGATGGCGTGGTCATTCTGGCCGTGCGTGTGGGCTCGACGGCGCAGCGGCTTGGCTTCCAGGCAGGCGACGTTATTGTGCAGGTGGGGCGCGATCCGTTGACGACTGTCGCCGAACTCGAGCGCGCCGTGGCGCAGCGCCAGCGGACATGGGCGATCGGCGTCAAGCGCGGCGGCAAGCTCGTGCAATTGCAGGTGCAGGGCTGAGGCGGTTAGGCCTTCCGGATTGAACGCTCGTCGGCGATCGGCGGTAGCGACAGGTCAGGAGCATCGCTCGGGTCAGCTTCGACCAGGGTCGGGTCGATGGTCGCCACCTCTATCGCCTGCGCCGACTTATCCGAGACGTCCGTCGGCATTGCTGTCGTGATCTCGCCTTCCTCGTCATTCATCTCTGCCGCGTCCGCCACCACCTCCGGTTTGCCGAGCTTGTCCCACTCCGCTGCCTCGTCGTCGGATAGGAACCCCTGGCCAAACTTGTAGGCAGTCTGCAGAATTTGCCCCGGCTTGATCGCGACGGCTTCGTCGGTGTAGTCGCCAAAGTAGTCGTGCAGGCCGTCCATATTGGCCAGTACGGGGTCGGATACCCACAACTTGCGCAGCGCGCGGTTGCGGATGGCATCTGGTACATTTTTGCCCATGAAGCGGGTGTAGTCGGAGCCGAAATCGAGCGCCTCGAAGTTGACGTCGACGAAGTCGGCCTCGGTCAGCATCGCGTCTTTGTCCGTTGCGCTCCGGCCGATGGTCTCGTCGCCGGTTTCAATCGTGGCCGCGTCGTCGACCGGTTCTGCTACCGGCGTCGTGGGCTCACCCCCCCGCTTGCGCCTCGACCAGCGTGCCAGGAACGTCTCGTCATTGTCCGGCATGGGGCTCACACATCTGGCGTTCCGCGTTTGGCCCGCAGCACATGCAGCGGCTCCTGGCCGAATTTGTGTTCGGTGCGCTCGTGATGCTTGTTGCGTTGGCGTTTGATGAACGGCTCCTCCAGGTGATGCGCATCGACAAACCGATGCATCAGCGCAATCAGCGCCTCGGGCATCGGCACCTGTTCGATGATTTCGACGCCTGACGCGCCGTAGGCCTGGACGTCGTCGGGCGAGGCAGTGACGAGATGCAGGATGGGTTTGTCGTCGCCCATTGCCGGATCGGCGCGCAAAACGACGAAGATGTACGGCCGCACCTCGGCCAGATTGCGTCGGTACCCGGCCGTCTCCTTGCGGTGCAATTCAAGCGCGGCTGTACCCGCCAGATAGCGCGTGCAGCCTGGCTCACGGCTCAGCTCCAGCCACAGCGCATCGGGCGGCGCATCGAGCAACAGTTGAACCGGCCGCCAGCGATGCGTCTGCCAAGGATTATCGATCGCTTCATGTACCACGACGACGCCGACCGGCACCTCGATGAACGGGGGGAGTGTATCCATGGGGTCTGACATAAACAGAGGTTTACAGGAGCCTTTGCCTTCCGGTCCATCCCCTTCTAGAACCATTCCAGCATTTGCCAGACCACACACGACCGAACGCATAGGCCCCGATGACCAGTTCGAACCAGCTCGCGAGCACTAACAATACCCTGCTCGTTTGCAACTGCCAGCGCAGCATGGAGATTGACGGCGCGAAACTGGCGACCGCACTAGCGCTGCCCGGCAGCCTGACCGTTCACACCGAGTTGTGCCGTGGGCAATTGGCAGTTTTTGAAGCGGCGATCGCGAAAGGCGGGCCGGTGCATGTCGCCTGCCAACAGGAAGCGCCGTTGTTCGACGAGGTTGCTGCGGAAAAAGGCGCAGACGAGAGCGCGCTGCGGTTCACTGATATTCGCGACCGGGCTGGCTGGACCCAAACCAAGGGTGGTGCGCTACCCAAGATGGCGGCCCTGATCGCTGCCGCCGCTTATGACGAGAAGCCTGCCGGGCAATTAACGCTCAAGTCGGACGGCGTTTGCCTTGTCTACGGGGCTGGCCAACAGGCCCTCGACGTCGCCCTCGAACTGGCCGGGCGCTTGAGCGTCACGCTGTTGTTGACCGATACGGCGGACGTGATGCCACCGCGCACCGCGTCGATCTCGATCGCCAGGGGTATCATTCGAACGGCGAAAGGTCACCTTGGTGCGTTCGCCGTTGATGTCGATGGCTACGCCCAGGCGCTGCCGTCGTCGCGGCGGCAGTTCGAGTTCACGCTGCCGCGCAATGGGGCTGCGTCGACCTGCGATCTGATCCTTGATCTTTCCGGGCGCACACCGCTGTTTGCCGATAGCGCCCGGCGCGATGGATACATCCGCGTTGATCCGCACCACCCGGCGGCGGTTGCGAAAGCCATGTTCAAGGCAGCCGATCTGGTTGGTGAATTCGAGAAGCCGCGCTACGTCGCCTACAACCCGGACATCTGCGCGCACGCACGCAGCGCCAAGGTCGGTTGCAGCAACTGCCTCGACGTATGCCCGACGGGTGCGATTATGCCTGATGGCGATCACGTGGTGATCGACCCGGCCGTGTGCGGCGGCTGCGGCAGTTGCAGTGCGGTATGCCCGACGGGTGCTGTCGCCTACGACTATCCGACGCGTGGCGACCTTGCAGCGCGCGCCCAGCTTTTGTTGCAGACTTATGCGCGGGCTGGTGGCACGCGACCCATCCTGCTGCTTGGCGATGACATTCACGGCTGGCCGATGGTGTCAGCCATGGCGCGCTTCGGGCGTGGATTGCCGCCGCACGTGTTGCCGTTGACGTTATCGTCGGTGTTCCAGCTTGGCCATGATGCGCTGGCCGTGATGCTGGCGGCGGGCGCCGAGCAGATCGTGATCCTCACCCCGCCGGATCATGTCGGCGAGCGCCCAGCCCTCGACGCGCAGGTGGCTATCCTGTCAGCCCTTCTGATTGAGTTGGGCCATAGCCAGTCTCGCGTGCATGTCATCGAAGAGGTCGACCCGGACGCGGTCGAGGCGGCGATGTATGCCTTGGCGGCTCTGCCCGCCATGAAGCCCGCGGCGTTTACGGTAAAAGGCTCCAAGCGCGAGGTGGCACGGCTTGCGCTGTCCAAGCTGCATGACGCGGCCCCTCTCAAGCCCGAGGTCGTCACGCTGCCAAAGGGTGCACCCTATGGGCGAATTTCGATCGACACGAAGGGCTGCACACTGTGCCTGTCCTGCGTCGGTGCGTGCCCGGTGAATGCGCTTGCCGATCACCCCGAGCGGCCCGAGATCGCGTTCACGGAAGCGGCCTGCGTGCAGTGTGGCATCTGCGTCGCGACGTGCCCCGAGACGGTGATCACGCTGGAGCCGCGCTATAACTTTACCAACGCTGCGCTAAGCCCGGTCGTGCTTAACACCCAAGAGCCGTTCTGCTGCGTCTCCTGCGGTAAGGCGTTCGGCGCGAAAGCTTCCATCGACAAGGTTGTCGCCAAGCTCAAGGGCCATGCGATGTTCAACGACGAGAGTAAATTGCGGCTCATCCAGATGTGTGATCTGTGCCGCATCACAACGATGGCGGAGGGCGAAAGCGATCCGTTCCGGGCAGCGGCGCGGCCCATCGTACGGACGACGGCTGATTATCTCAATGCCGAGGCGCAGGCGAAAGCTACCGGCCGGAAACCCGAGGACTTTTTGAACTGAGATCCTACGGTAGCGCGCCGAGCAGGCGCCACCACAGCGCATTGAGCGGGATCACGATCAACCAGGTCAGGACCGACGAGGCTATCGTGAAACGCATCGCGGTTGCCATGCTGATCTTGCCGATGGCAAGCCCCACTACGAGGGGGGCGGCCGAGTATGGAAAGAAGATAGCCGACAAGCCAGCTGAGATTGACAGGATGGCGGTGTCGATCGGCAGCCCCGTGGCCGCGCTGATGCCACCGGCGGCGGTCGCCATCGTCGGCACCGCACCGCCGATCGTCGCCAGCATGGCGATGACGGACGACAGATAGGCAATCGCGAAATAACCGTAGGCGGCGGAACGGCCCGTCGCTGCCGATAACTCGACGAGGGCGCCTGAGACGAGAGTGCTTGCGCCGGTATGGATCAGCACCGCGCCAAGCCCGAGCACGGTTCCAACCCACACCATCATCAATAGTTTCTTCGGGTCTACCAGTTCGCGCAGCGGCAACACGCCGAGACGCGGAATGACGCACGCGATGCCGGCAGCCAGAGCAACAAATCCCGGTCGCACACCATGCAGGAAATCGGTCGCCCACAGCGTGATGGCGGTTGCAAGGATCAGTCCGATACGGCGCCCATCAGCCGAGAGTTGGGTTTGAACGGGCTGGGCCGCGCTCGACTGCGGAGGTTCGGATGGGTAAACCCACGCAAGCGTCTTCCAGGCAATCACTCCCTTGACGATGCCGAGGACGGGCCCGCACATCAGCAGGTACTGCATGTAGGAGATGTGGACGCCATACAGGGTTTCACCCGAGCCGACGACCATAATGTTGAGCAGGTTGCCGGGCAGAATGGCGAGGGCGATTGTGAAGTTGCCGGCGACCGCTGCCATCACGAGCCCGATGTAGCCGTTGGAGCCCGGCGCATACCCGGCGTCACGTGCGAGTGTGATCACCACAGGCACGGTGATGGCGATGCGGCCGATGTTCGACGGAACTAGAAAGCTCAGGATCGTCGAGCCGATCAGGATGCCGAGCAGCAGCCCGGGGTAGGTGCCCGCGAACCCGCCAAGAAACCGGCGGGCGACGAACGAGCCAAAGCCGCTGCGCTCGGCCGCCGTGCCGATCAGGAAGCCGCCGAATACCAGCCCGAGGGTGCTCGACAGAAACCCCGACAAGACGACGTTTGGCGGCGCCGTGCCTGTAACGAGGACGGCTGCGATGAAGCCAATCGCGGCATAGGGCTGCGGAATCGCGCTCGTTGCCCAAAGCACCACCGTAAATGCCGTGAGCGCCAGCGCCATCATGGCTTGCGGCGGCACCCCGGAAGGCGGTGGCACCAGAATAATCGCGGTCGCCAGCGCGGTTGCAAAGCCAAATACCCCTAAGTGCCAGGGCTTGACGTCGCGTCGTAGCGATCGGAGATTAATGCCCGCTGCAACCGGCTTTGGGGCGGCCAATTTGTCTGCCGTATTGTTGGATTGCATCGGAACTCTAATAATTGTGCAGGCGCAGCGGCGTCAGGAACAGCGGGTCGGAGACGTCGCGCAATCTCACGATATCCTTGGACACGCGCAGTTGTGCCTCGCGTCGCGTTATGTAGACGGCAGAACAGAAAATGACGAGTGCGCCGACAATGGTCCAAGCGTCGATGGTTTCGGCAAACGCCATATAGCCGACCAGCACCGCGAACGGCAGCCTGGAAAACTCGAACGTGAAGACGAGTGACGCATCGGTCGACGCGAAACCGCGCATGAGCGATATATGTCCGATGATCGCGCAAAGACCCAGGCCTGCGAGATAGGGCCACAGTTCTGCTGACGGCCATTGCCATACGAATAGTGCAGGAATCAATGAAAATGGCATCATCAGCAGTGTCGAGATGAACACAATCTTGTCGGCGTCATCGACAGCAGTCATCTGTTTCAAAAGTGGTCCGACGACGCCAGCCGTCAGTGCGGAGAACAACGCCAGTCCCTGGCCAAGCCCGAACGCCGTGCCGCCCGGACGCAGGATGATCATGGCGCCGATGAAACCGAACAGCAGCGCGGTCCATCGCCTGCCGCGCACGACTTCGCCGAGGAACAATGCAGCAAACAAAGTGCCAAACAAGGGGCCGAGAAAGCTGATTGCGGTCAGTTCGGCAAATGGCATAAGCGCCACCGCGTAGAACCAGGCCATCATCGAGATCAGCGCCAAGCCGACACGCACCGAGTACAGTCCAAACTGATTGGATTTCGCCAGCGATGGCCCGCGCATCATCAACAGCGGCATCAGGAACAGTAGGCAGAACGCGTTGCGGAAGAAGATGATCTGCAACGGGTCCATGCCAGCCTTCGCCGCGTACTTGGCGAATGCGCCAAGTCCGGAAAAGCACAGCATCGCCGCGGTAACCCATAACAGGCCAAGCACCGGGTCGTTGCGTCTTCCAGCTGCCCCGCTTGCCTTCAATGACGTGGCAAACTGACTGAGTGTGCGATGTTCGAATGTCGCCACTGGCTCTCCCCCGCGACGTCAATTCAAGACGGCTTGAATCGAGTCGACTGTCCCATCCACATTGCGTCCGGGTGTTGGGCGAAGACAAGGCGCGATCGGCCTGGAAATGTCCCATCGTGGGCATGCCAGTCATGCGCGATGCGGGCGGCGACTTGCTTGTCCGTCGCCTTCCCAGCACACTCTGCCGGACGACGACGATTTAGCGTGCAGGGATGGCGATGGCGCAGACAACAAAAACGGCAGTCGGCTCGCGCAGTGGCGCTATAGCGCGCGCGCATGACTATGTGGCGGGCGGTGGTTTTGAGGCGGAGCTGGCCAAGCGCGTCACCCATCGCACCGAGAGTCAGCGACTGCCGACGTCCGCTCCGCATTTGCAATCGTACCTGACCGATGAGCTAGCCCCCGCATTCGAGGCGATGGGGTTCACCTATCGCATTTACCCGAACCCAGTCACCGGTCAGGGCCCCGTGCTGCTCGCAATGCGCATTGAGAATGCCAGCCTGCCGACAGTGCTCGGCTATGGCCATGGCGACGTGATCCGTGGCCAGGAGGATTCATGGACCAAGGGGGCCGGCCCATGGATCACTCAGCGTGATGGCGACCGGCTCTATGGCCGCGGCACCGCCGACAACAAGGGTCAGCACACGATCAACATGGCGGCCTTGCGCTGTGTGATGGCTGAGCGCGGCGGCAGCCTTGGCTTCAACGTCAAGATGATCATTGAAATGTCCGAGGAGACCGGTTCGGCGGGGCTGCACGACCTGGTGCGCGCCCACAAGCAAGACTTTTCAGCCGATGTGTTCATTGCATCTGATGGCCCGCGTGCGCAGGCCGAGCGCCCGACCATCGTGCTCGGCAATCGCGGGGGCGCCATGTTCGATCTCGTGTGTGATCTGCGGAAGGGCGGCCACCATTCGGGCAACTGGGGCGGGTTGCTCGCCGATCCCGGCATCATCCTCGCCCATGCTATTGCCTCAATCACGGATCCCACGGGCAAGATCCTGATCGACGATTGGCGACCACCTGCCATCGAGCCGATCATCCGCGACTCGCTCGCCGACGTGACGATCGACGGCGGCGCTGATGGTCCTGCGATCGACGCCTGGTGGGGGGAGCCCGGATTGTCCGAACCTGAAAAAGTCTATGCCTGGAACAGCTTTGCTGTGCTCGCCATGAAATCGGGAATTCCTGAAGCTCCAGTCAACGCCATCGCGCCGGTTGCGCGCGCGCGCTGCCAACTGCGTTATGTGGTCGGGACCAAGGAAGAGGCGCTGGTTCCAGCCCTGCGGGCGCATCTCGATAAGGGCGGGTTCCAGCGGGTCGCCATCGAGGAGCCCAGCGAGGTCGGCCGCTTCCATGCGACACGCACTGCCCCCGATCACCCTTGGGCACTGTGGGTGCGGCGCTCGTTCGAAACAACGATTGGCAAATCGAACGGGCCGAAGCCCGCGATTATTCCCGGCACCGGCGGCGGCATTCCCAACGATGTCTTCCAGGATATTCTTGGGTTACCGACGATTTGGGTGCCGCACTCCTACGCCGGTTGCCAGCAACATGCGCCTGACGAGCACCTGCTGATGTCGGAATCGCAGTCGGCCGCACAACTGATGGCCGGTCTCTACTGGGATCTCGGCGATGGCCGGACCCCATCCGCGCGCTAACATCAACCTAGATTAACACAAACGAAAGTGACCGACCATGACTGAGCCTTGCGACCTTCCCGCCACCATAGCCCGACGCCTTATAGGTGCGAAGCGCCTGTCGCCGGTCGAGTTGCTCGATAGCTGCCTGAAGCGCATCGACGCCACGAACCCAGCCGTTAATGCCATGGTTGCCATGGATGTGAAGGCTGCGCGCAAGGCTGCGAAGCAGGCCGAGGCGCAGATTATGCGCGGTGATGAACTCGGCATCTTGCACGGTCTGCCGCTCGGCGTGAAAGACCTGCAGGCAACGGCCAATTTGCGAACCACTTGGGGTTCGCTGATCTACAAGGATCATGTGCCAAAGGAGGACGAGCACGGCATCGCGCAGGTGCGTGGCGCTGGGGCGGTCGTGCTCGGCAAGACCAACACGCCGGAGTTCGGCGCGGGCGCGAATACCCGCAACCGCGTCTATGGTGCGACCGGCAATCCGTTCGACCCTGTCAAGACGTGTGCTGGCTCATCGGGTGGCTCGGCAGTGGCGCTGGCGCTGGGCCATGTGCCGATTGCAACGGGCTCGGACTATGGTGGATCGTTACGTACGCCCGCCGCGTTCTGCGGTGTATCTGGCTTCCGCCCATCGCCCGGTCTGGTGCCGACGCCGGAGCGCGCCATCGGCCTGTCGCCGTTCCCGGTCACCGGCCCGATGGGTCGCACCATTGCGGATGCGCATCTGTTGCTGCGTGCGCAATTGGGCCTCGACCGCCGCGATCCGTTCTCAAATGAAGGCGCCATGCGTATTCCCGATACGTTGATGGACATCGACCTCGGCACCATCCGGGCAGCGTTCTCGACCGATCTCGGCTGCTGCCCGATCGATGCTGGCATCGCTCGCACCTTTCAAGATCGGGTGAAGTCGTTCCGCTCGGTGTTTGCCGAATCCGACTACCTCAATCCAGATCTGAGTAACGTCCACGATATCTTCGAGACGTTCCGTGGCATCTATTTTGTCGGCGCGCATGGCGAACGGGTGGAGAAGCACCGTGAGCTGCTCGACCGCAACGTCATCGATAATACCGAGCGCGGTCTCAAGCTCACGGCGCGTGAGGTGGCATGGGCAGGTGTCGAGCAGTCGAAGCTCTACAAGCGCTTCCTGTCGTTCTTCGACGAGGTCGACGTGCTGATCTGCCCGGCAGCGTCGGTATCGCCGTTCCCGCACGACCAATTGTTCATCGAAGAGATCAACGGCGAGAAGCTGCCGACCTATATGCGTTGGCTGGCGATTACGTACGCGCTGACTACGGCAGTACCAGCCGCTGCCGTTATCCCGTGCGGGCTCGATCACATGGGGATGCCGTTCGGCATCCAGGTGGTGGGGCCAAACGGTTCCGACGACATAGTGTTGGAAGTGGCGCATGCCCTTGAACAGGTGCTGGCCGACAACGCTGAAACCCGGCGGCCCTTGCCCGACATCGCCAAATTGTCGGCGATGAAGAAGGCCGGAACCTGATCTACGTTTCCGGCGCGTCAGACTACGGTTGCAAGCTGACGCGCCAGAAACTCTGGATCAATAGGTCTTCGAGGCTTCGCCGGGTGCCAGACCTTTGATTTCCTTGACGAGGGCCGCTGCTGCGTTGGCCAGCACACGCACGTCATTGAGCAATGTGCAGAACTGATAGCCCTCGGCATAGCGTTTAGCTGCGGTCTTGGGGCTGTCGGTATGGACGCCGGCGATCAAGCCGCGTGCCCGCGTCTTCGAGACGATGGTTTTCATATGCGCGAGCACCGCTGCGTCCGAAGGATCGAGCGTGGGTGTCTTGCCCATCGACAACGACAGATCGCCCGGTCCGACATAGACCCCGTCGAGGCCCTTGACGCTCAGGATCTCGTCGAGATTTTCCATGGCTTGCGTCGTCTCGATCATGCCGAGTAGCAGAACTTCCGTGTTGGCGTGCTGCCAGTAATCGGCGCCGGCATATTGGGCGGCGCGGAATGGCCCGAAGCTGCGACTACCCATCGGCGCGTAGCGGCCGGCCTGAACGAACGCCTCCGCTTCGGCTTTGGTATTGATCATGGGGCATATGATGCCGTAGGCGCCGGCATCGAGCGCCCGCATGATATCGGCCGGGTTATTCCAGGGCACGCGCACCATGGGCGTGGCAGTCGACAGACAGATGGCCTGGAGCAAAGGCAGCACGTCGTTGATCGTGATCGAGCCGTGCTGCATGTCGAGCGTGACGCTATCGAAGCCTTGAGCTGAATAAGTCTCGACTGCATAGGAACTGGGAATGGCAACCCAGCCGTTGATGGCGGTCTTGCCATCGGCCAACAGTTTTTTCAGTGCATTTGGCTTCATAGGTTTCGCTCCCCGGATTTCATTGTTTGGTTTTGCCAGCGGCTCGCATCATGCACGACGAGCCCCACTTATTGGAAGTATACGGGAACGCTCGGCGGGTGCGCAGAAATCGCTCAGCCGGCAACGACCGGTCGCAGGCTTTCGACCAGCAACCGCAATTGCGACGCCGGATCCTTGATGGCGATTTGCGCGGCGAACCAGTCCTGCACCATCTTGCAAACTTGGCTCGGCGGGGCGCGGCCCAGGGCCCGCGGATCCGAGAAGGTCTGCAAGTCGCCTTGGCTCCAGCCGCGCGCCGTCAATTCAGCGGACAACAGATCGTAATCGGCCTTGCGTGGCGGCAAATGAATCTGTGGGTCTTTGCGGCCGTTGGCGATCGCCTCGAACACGGCCATGACCTGCCGCTGCAGCGGCTCGCTGACATCCTTCTCCTGCAGCATGTCGAGTACCGCCGGATAGGTCTCGCCCTGCGAGATGAAGCCATAGCAGGTGTCAACATTGCGCTTGGACATCACCTGCAGATTTTGCAGAAAGGCGCCAGCCACGAACTTCAAGCGGTCTGGACTAGCGGTCAACGCCTGGGTTGCATGTTTACGGCGCAGCGCAACGACGGCCTCGGCCAGGTGTTTGGCAATCAGCGCATCGCCCCGCTTCTCAACGGTGAACTTGGCCGCTTCCTGCACGCGCTCGGAATACCAATCCGGATACTCCCGCTTGATATGCTGCCACATCGTCATGCGCTGGAAATTGGCATCGATCGCGATGGCGTCACCGCCTGACGTTGCGAACGGCGCATCCCTGAAATTACCCGGCGCCGGGCTCATGCCGCCGCTCGATGATGAGATCACCGAGGCCCAAACGGCTGCGACCTGATCGCGCTGAAAATAGGCCATGAGGCCAGCAGCCGCGAGTAACAGCCCTACAAGGCTGGCAGCGATCATGCGGCGCCACGAGCGCTGCACCGAGGGCGCTTCTTCGCCGTCGTCGACGTCAGGCCGTATCACGACAGCGCGCTTTCGCTTTGCTGTCACCGTCGGCTGTTCACCCGATGTAGCCGATTGCGGTGTTGCGCGCGGTGCTGGGTTATCGAACGGCCGTGCATATTGGTTTGGCTGCGGACTGGGACCGGGATGCAGCGGCTGAGACTGAGCGCCCGTCACAGGCTGATAGGGCGCAGTCGCTGTGACGGCCGCTGCTGGCGCTGTTACCGCCGCTTGTCGGGCCATGGCTGCGAGTAACTGATCGGGTGACGTCAATTGTGGCTGCGTGGCGGGGTTCGCTGCATGGGCCGTTGGCTCAATCGCACGGTTCACATGTGCTGCTATCGCCGCTTCTTGGTATTGAGCAACCGCTGGGGCCGCCACAACAGGTTGGGCGGGTCGGACTGCCGCGCCAGCCGACCGGTTGTGGATGGCGAATACCGCATCAGCAGACTGCCATTCAGGAAAGCCATTGCGCCACACGAGGTCGCTCTCGCGCAGATGGCCCAGTTCGACAAGCGTGCGCATCTCTGATTCGCTGAGCGGGCCATGCTGCTGGCCATCACGCGCCAGATACCACTCGATCAACGACGGCTCTTCGGCCATTCCCTTAACCCACCAACCGCGTCTTGCACTCTGCGCGTCGACATTGAACGTGCTGCTACACGCCTGCAATCAGGATAGTTCGTCCCACAAATGAGCCCCCGACGTCAATCTCCGGACGCATGGATTTGATGTTATGCCAAATTCGGACCAAGTAGTTCACCAGCACGTAAATTCCCGGCATTTTCATGGCTGGAACACGGGATATGTGGACATCTGCTTGACGATCTGGAGCCTGCGAGGCAGAGCTTGCGGCATGGTAGCGTCAAGATCAGCGCAAACGGTACAACCCGTGTCGACGTCCGGTGCCGGGGTGCTTCCGGCCCAGGCTCTCCGTGAGCTTGTGGCGACGGGGCAGATTACCTTGGGGCAGCCGCTAGGCGCGCGGCAGTTACAACCTGCCAGCCTCGACCTGCGGCTGGGACCGGTTGCACACCGGGTGCGGGCAAGTTTTCTCCCGGGCCCGGCATCGACAGTGCAGGCGAAACTGCACGATCTGGTTCTGCACACCTTCGATTTGACCGGCGGTGCGGTGCTTGAAACCGGGTGCGTTTATATCGTGCCATTGCTTGAAGCTTTGGCGCTTGGCGCTGGATTGTCCGGCTCTGCCAACCCGAAAAGTTCGACCGGCAGGCTTGACGTCTTCACGCGAGTGATCGCCGACGGCGTGTCTGCGTTCGACCAAATCCCAGTCGGCCACAATGGTCCGCTCTATGCCGAAATTTGCCCGCAGACGTTTCCCATCAAGGTGCGCCAGGGCTCAACGCTGAGCCAATTGCGGCTGCGAACGGGTCCGGCGCAGATTACCGATGAAGCTCTGGGGCTGCTGCACGCCCAGGAGATGCTCGTCTCCGGCGGTTCTGAGGATATCGACGGCGGTATCGCTTTATCGGTGGACCTGATCGGCGATCAAACCGGCCTCGTCGGCTACAAGGCCAAGCGACACACCGGCCTCGTTGACGTCGACGTGTCGGCCGCCTGCGCGATCGACGACTACTGGGAACCAATCCGGGCGGTTGGCGACGTGAAGCATGCGCGGCGTCTGATCCTCGATCCCGACCAGTTCTATATTCTGGCCTCGAAGGAGGCCGTGCATGTGCCGCCATTGTATGCGGCCGAGATGATGCCGTTCAATCCGCTCGTAGGTGAGTTCCGCGTGCACTATGCGGGTTTCATGGATCCGGGGTTCGGTCACGCGCCAGCCGGTGGTTCCGGCGCCCGCGTCGTGCTCGAGGTGCGCAGCCACAAGGTACCGTTCATCCTGGAGGATGGGCAAATCGTTGGTCGCCTCGTATACGAGCG
>JANNRP010000294.1:0-7230 GCA_031401535.1 Hyphomicrobiaceae bacterium
GGGAAGTAGGGACTCGTTATCGTTTCATCGATGTTTGTGCGCGACAGCGAAAGTTCGCCGCCCACAACCCAGGAGCCGAACTGCCGCTGCAAACCAAGCTGGCCGCCGACGATCCAATCGCTGCTGTCAAAATTGAACGCAGAGCCCAGGCCAGCGGCGGGTGTGAAGAAGCCGCCGGCAGGCGGCAACCTGTCTGTCGCCGTCATATCACCCCAGGCAGCTCCGACGTTGGCACCGAAGTATGCGCCCGACCAATTGGTCTGCTGCGCCTGCGCTGGAACCGCACCAGCACTCACCGCGAGAACCGAAGTGACAGCCGCGAGTGCCCAACTAATTTTTCTGAGCATACTAAATCTCCCAACCCTCATACCGGACGTATCTGCCGGTCCTGCGTGGAACTTATCGAACGCTATTCAGAACGAGGCATCGGAGTCCATAGACGACAAAAAATTATCACTTTATTAACACTCTGCAGTATCGAAAAAGCCACGCTGTCATAGTACCGGCGGCCCGGACATGCAGATCGGCCCATTACACTCGATCAGGCTGCATGACCATCTGCCGCCCGTTGGGCGGCCCGCGCGCGCGGCAGCCGCCACCAGGGAACGCCCGGATAGAGATGGTGCTCGTGATGATAGCCAAAGTGGAAGCAGGTCAGCAGCGACAGCCAAACGGGGTAGTCGTTGCTGCGGGCATTGTGCCGGTCAGTGAATTTCGGATCGTCCGGAACGTGCGGCAGGTAAGTGCCAAATGTGAACAACTGCAGCGACGACAGCACGGCGGGCACTGCCCAGAACAGCACAACGTTCATAGGGTCCGCACCCAGCACCAGAATGTAGGTCCAGTTCATTACCGCCAGCAACGCCAACTGGCCCCAGGTGAAATATTCGCCAAAGAACTTGATGTACCAAGGCCAGAAGCGGTGCGGGTGCTGGTCGTGGAAATCGGGATCACCGCCGGTTCCGGCATGACGATGGTGGAGGTGATGCTTGGGGTTCAACGCGCCAAAATTAAAGCAGGCATAGAGTGCCAGACAAACGTGGCCGACCGCACGGTTCCAACCGGGGCGGAACGGCACGAGCGATCCGTGCATGCAATCGTGCGCGACGATAAACAGTCCGACGCAGAGCCATGTCTGCAAGGCGATCACGACGATTGCCAAGGCGAACCCTTGCTGTGGCCACGAATAAAAAAACACCGCCCAGACGTGAATCACGAGCCAAGCGGCTATCACCGCAAAGGCCATCGATAGCCCGATCGCCGCTTGTCGGCGGGGCGTCACATCCAATGAGGGGCTTTTGATCGACATCTGTCGTACTATATAGCGCGCCGCGCCATGATGTGCGCGACAAACAGCCCAGCCAATCCAATGCCGCCTAATACTGCCCAAGGCAGCACCATCACTGAAACCTCCTCAACGCGCGCAAACACAGAGCCATAGGCTTCCAACGCCCAGGTATTCGGTGTCGCCCAGCCAAACGATTGAACGAATGGTGGCATCAGATAGCGCGGCACCATGCTACCGCCGACAGCCGACACAACCAGGATCAACATCTGGCCCAACGTCTGCGCCTGCTGCTTCGACCGGCACAGCGTCACAAACGCCATGGCGAGCCCGGCCGCAGCGCACGCTGCGGCCACCGTCGTTGCGGCCCACGGCCCGAACCGCTCCGGCAAAGCCACATCGAACGCCGCCCACGCCACGAGATAAATGACCAGCACCTGCAGAAAGCCCTGCAGCGCCAGGAACAAAAACTTACCATCGATCAGAACGCCGACACCGCCGGGGCTCGAAGCCAAGCGGTCAAGCAGGCCGTTTTCGCGCTCTTCAAGATAGCTCATGGCCCCGGTCAATGCGGAGAACAACAAGAATAGCATGGCGACCGCACCGGCATAATAGGTGACGGCGGACGGTGCAGCACCTGCCGCCAGTGCATCACGGCGATCAAAGAGGCGATCAAACCGAAAACCCTGCGGTTCGGCCGACGGCTTGGCGTCGCGCATGGCATCGAGCCCCTTGGCAATGCGGATTTTCTGCTCAGCATTGAAAGGGGCAATTTTTGCGTCGACGAGATCGGTAATGCTGCGCACTGCCGCATCGGGCAGGCTCGCGAAATAGGCCTTCTGCACTGCGCCCTGCAACATGGTGACGGCGATCTCGCGGCCCGGATTACCGACAATCTCGATCGCCGACACACCAACTCCGTTGAGATCGTCGACGCCACGCCCGCCAGATCGGATGACGATTGCTGCATCCGCATCGCCGCGGCGCACCAGCGCGCGCGCGTCGTCCGGTGACAATGTTGCATCGCCTACGCGTGCCAGCCGTGGATCGGCCAACAGCCCCGCCACCAGACGTTGCGACGTCGCATCGCCGCGCGCGTTGGCGATGGCAAGCCGCACCGTCAGATCACCACCGCTCGCGCCGGCAAAGATGGTTGCAAAGATCACATAGACGACCCCGGGAAGGAAGAAACTCATAATGAGAGCTGCCCGGTCACGCATAAGATTGAGCGCCATCACCCTGAACATCGCGCGTCGCATCACAAGGCCTCAAGGCGCTGACAACGAGTTCCTGCCTCGACAAACAGTGCAAGCAGCGCCGCAAGGTCTGGCTGACGTACGCGCACCTCGTCGATCACCGCACCGGCCGCAAGCGCTGTCGTTACAATGCCTTCGAAGGCGCAATCTGCGCCGCCGACAAGACCGCTCCAAGTCCGGCCATCAGGCTTTGCGAAGAGGCCTGCAGCGACCAGCGCTGCGGCGACGGTCGGCTGCCGTTGCAAGGCGCCGGGATTGATCGACAGTGTCAATTGGCGCTTACCATGAAACAGCGATGCGATCAGCTCACGCGGTGGCCCCTCCGCTTTGATCTCCCCGTCAACGATGATCGCCACCCGATCGGCCAACGCCTCCGCCTCGTCCATGTCGTGCGTCGTCAACAGGATCGCTAGCCCGCCGAACCGCAACGCGCGCAGCAAGGCCGCAATCCCTGCGCGCGCTTGATTGTCGAGCCCGACGGTTGGTTCGTCCAAAACCAGGATCTTGGGACCATGCATTAGTGCAGCCGCAATATTGATCCGCCGCCGCATGCCGCCGGAAAGCGACGCGACCCTATCATGCGCACGATCAGCCAGCCCGACCCGATCGAGTGTCACCATCGCCAGAGTGCCGATACCCTTTGTTTTGACTCCCATCAATTGCCCGAAGGCGATCAAGTTCTCGATAGCTGAAAGCTTTTCGAACAGTGCGATCTGTTGCGG
Organism: Hyphomicrobiaceae bacterium; assembly: GCA_031401535.1. Taxonomy (GTDB): domain Bacteria; phylum Pseudomonadota; class Alphaproteobacteria; order Rhizobiales; family Hyphomicrobiaceae; genus JAKFWF01. The sequence goes on from JANNRP010000294.1 coordinate 3,264, forward strand.
CACTATGCCGGATAGGCGGCGTGCGTCGGCACTGGTTGCCGGGTCGTGGCCGCCCACCAGGATCGTGCCGTGGTCAAGACGCAAGCGTCCGGACATGGCCTTCACGAGCGTCGATTTACCAGCCCCATTGGGTCCGAGCAGAACCAATATCTCGGCAGCCCGCAACCCCAGCGTCAATCCGCGCAAAACGCGTCGCGCACCATAGGAGGCAAAGGCGCCTTCAACGTGCAGCACTGGTGGTGCGGGCGGGGTGTCACGCATTCTATTGTTTCGCTGCAGCGGAAGCACCCAGCGGTGCTCGCAGCAGATGCGTCAAGCTGTCGACATAAAGGGCAAGCTGGCTTCCTGGCCGATGCAGGTCGGGCACGCAATCACGCGCCGCCTGCATTTGCGCATCTGCGTTGGCAAGCGCCGTGTCATATCCCAGCAAACCAACCAGCGTCGCCTTGCCGCCATCACGGCCCGTATCCTTGCCGACGGAGCTAACGGAGGCTCGTGCATCGAGCAGATCATCATATGCCTGGAAGGCAAGGCCGAGCCGCATGCCAAACTCGTGCATGCGCGACAGGTGGTGCTGATCGTCAATGCCAGCCGCGACGGCGCCGATCTCGGTCGCTGCAGCAAACAGTGCGCCGGTTTTGCGCGCGTGGATCCAAGCGACATCTTCGGTCGATGCCAAAATGCCAGGTGCGCGATCAATGCCGTGCAAATCCGCCTCCTGCCCACCTGTCAAACCGTCAGTCCCGATCGACGTCGCCAGAATGGCTACGACGCGAACGCGGCGGTCTGGCGGCAGGTTCTGGTCTCCTGCCACGATTCGGTAGGCATTGTTCATCAGTGCGATGGCAGCGAGCACGGCGGTCGCCTCGCCAAACTTGCGGTGACACGTCGGCTGGCCGCGCCGCAATGTCGCATCGTCCATGGCCGGCAGATCGTCGAGCACCAGTGACGCCGCATGGACCATCTCAACAGCACCGGCGCCGATCAACGCGGTTCCGGCCGCCGCGCCACAATGGCGCGCCGTCAATTCGCACAGTATGGCGCGCGCCCGCTTGGCCGACGCCAACAAGCTGTACCGCATGGCCTCCGCCAAGCGCCGCGGCGATGGCTCACCCGGCGTCAAATCGGCCAACAGGGCTTCCACGCCAGCCCTTAGGGCCAGCATATCTGCCTCGAACCGGGCAGCGTCAGTGGCGATAACGGGCGCCGTCATGCAATTGGTCGCGCCCCCAACGGCGGTTGTTCGTTGACGTCATCCAGAGCATGAGGCTTTGTCCACGGCAAGTGGTGCTGAACCGTTTGATCGCCCCGGACCGTAATCCGTTTGCAACAGCGCGAGATTGAGAATGATGCAGAAGGCGGTAGGTCGGCGCGGCACGACGGGTGCCCACGCAGTGGTCATCGGGGCTGGCTTCGGTGGTCTGGCATCGGCATTGCGGCTGCGTGCCAAAGGCTATGCCGTAACGGTGCTTGAGCGCGGGCAATCGCTGGGTGGCCGCGCCCGGGTGTTCGAGCGCGACGGCTTCCGCCACGACGCCGGCCCAACCGTCATAACGGCGCCATTCCTGTTCGACGAACTCTTCGAACTGTTCGGTCGCCGCCGAGAGGATTACGTCACGTTTGTACCGCTATCGCCGTGGTACCGGTTCTTCTATCAGGATGGCTCGACGTTCGATTATGGCGGCACGGTTGAAGATACGGTCGCCGAAATCCGGCGTATCGAGCCCAGGGATGGCGATGGTTATCTCGCCATGGTCGAGCACAGCCGCAAACTTTACGATTCTGGCTTTACGGATCTAGCCGACCAGCCGTTCCACAAATTCACAACAATGCTGAAACAAATTCCGACGCTCGGCCGCCTGCGCGCCGACCGCAGCGTTTGGCAGGTCGTGTGCAAGTATCTGTCAAACCCAAAGCTGCGCGAGGCGTTCTCGATCCAGCCACTGCTGGTCGGCGGCAGTCCCTTCGATACGACCTCGATCTACGGGCTGATCCACTATCTGGAGCGCCGCTGGGGCGTTTTCTTCACCATGGGCGGCACCGGCGCGCTGGTGGCCGGCATCGGTAAACTGATGGCCGAGCAAGGCATCGTTGTCCGCTTCGGATCGACGGTCACGCGCATCGAACTCGATGGCCGCCGCGCCACCGGCGTGCGCTTGGAAAATGGCGAGATCATTGCCGCCGACATCGTCGTGTCGAATGCCGACCCGATGCACCTCTATCGCGAGATGGTGCCTGACGCGGCGCTTAAAGTGTCGACCAAGCTGAAGCGTAAGTCGAAGCTGTCGATGGGGCTATTCGTGCTGTACTTCGGCACCAAGCGGACCTATCCGGACGTCGCCCATCATACCATCTGGCTGGGTCCGCGATACCGAGAACTGCTCGACGATATCTTCCACAAAAAGATCATGCCGGACGATTTTTCGCTCTACGTCCACCGGCCGACCGCGACCGACCCGAGTTTCGCGCCCGCGGGCTGCGACAGCTTCTATGTGCTGTGCCCAGTTCCCAATACCCAGGGCAACATCGACTGGGCGGTGGAGGGGCCGAAACTGCGCGCCCGCATCATTTCCGAACTCGACCGCACGATGCTGCCGGGTCTGAAGGACACCATTACCGCTGAATTCCATATGACGCCGACGGACTTCGAGACCGACTACCTGAGCTTCGGCGGCGCCGGGTTCTCGATCGCGCCGTACTTCACCCAATCGGCCTGGTTCCGGTTCCACAATAAATCGGAATCGATCGACGGATTGTATCTGGTTGGCGCTGGCACACATCCAGGCGCTGGCCTTCCCGGCGTCGTCTGCTCTGCCAAGGTCATCGAGAAGCTGATCCCGAATGTCGGTCAGGCCGCCTCACGGCCGTAAAATACCATTGCGACATGCTCGGCTTCAGCGAAAAATAGCCAGCGCTCGACGCTGACGCCGATTGCAGCGGATGATGCGGCGACCAGGGTCAGCAGCACCGTCAATGCCGTCCCGCTCATCAGCAGCAGCATCGTGCACAGCGCTGGTACCAGAAACAGGCAGATCACAGAGACCTGCCGCAATCGTTCGGCATGTTTGCGCGCCACCTCGAATCCCATCTCGCGCATGATGAAATTTGGCTGCGTGTGCGGCGGATCGAGCGGGCGCACACGGCCGAAACGGCCGAGCCCGGTTGCAGCACCAATCGTCCAGCCGCGTGTCGCGCCGTCGATCTGCGACCAATACAGGGTCTTGGCGATCCAAGCGCCCAGGATCAACAACAGGGTCAGCCATACGGCCCGGGTTGAGATCGCGCCGGTGTTGAATGCGATCAAGAGGTTTAGCAGGATACGCCCCGTCATCAGCCCGAGCCCCACATAGAGCGGCGCAACGAGCTTGTGGTTCCAGGCGCGGATTGTGGTGAGGGATGCGTAAATCATGCCCGTGCACCACAGCGTCGCAATTACGCTGGCAAGGGTCAGCAGGGCGAACACGACCAGCAGTCCGGAACGGCTGGTTTCGCCAAAAATCCACAGCAGCGCATACAGCCCACCCACAGCATACGTTGCAATTGCCATAACGCCCTCACGCGACAGCCACGACGTGCGCCATTGAGAAAACGCCCGCCATGCCCGTTCGGGACGGCCAAGATGGGTTGTCGACGAGACGAGACCGAGCGTGATCAGCGCGAAAGCGGAGCCGAATAAGACGAGCCCGAACCCGAATGACCGATTTGCTCCGCCGCTTGTGACACCGGCAACAGCGAGCCACGCGAGCAGGCCATAGCCCGCGCCCGACGCGCACGTGAACAGAATGACGGAATAAGCTGGATGCATGGGACGTGTGAACTCTCAAGCAATGCGGAGCATGGCGCCGTCGACGGGGATAGCAGCACCGCTGATATACCCAGCCATCGGCGACGCCAGGAACGCAACAAGATTGGCGATGTCGTCGGGTTCGCCGAAGCGCCCCATCGGGATGAACTGCTTGATAAATGC
>JANNRP010000295.1:0-3306 GCA_031401535.1 Hyphomicrobiaceae bacterium
TGAGGGTCCCGAGCTTGATCCAGAAACCGGCGCGCGTATCGACGCGACAATGCGACTGGCTGAGCGTCTAGGTGCGGAGACCGCTCATCTCGTCGCAACAGATTTACCATCCGAACTCCTGCGCTATGCCAAGCGAGAAAACATCACCCAGGTGCTCTGCGGCCGTTCGCGTGCCTCCTGGCTGCCACGGTTTTTTAGACGCTCCCTTTCCGATGAACTATTGAGCCGAGCCAGCGACATTGCCGTCCACATCGTGGCGGGCAAGACAGAGCCCCGCGCCTCTACTTGGAAGCGGCCAACATTCATGGCCTCGTCAAGCAGAGCTCTTTATGTCGCAGCAAGTGCGGTGGGAATAGCCATACTCGTCGGCGGGATACTCATCCGCTTGGTCGAACTCCCCAATATGTCAATGCTGTTCTTGACCGCTGTCCTGGTGTCTGCCGTAACTCAAGGTACCGCATCAGCGATTTGGGCAGCCGTACTATCGTTCCTGGCCTATAATTTTTTCTTTATCGAGCCGATCTACACATTCTCGGTCGCCAAGCCGCACGAATTGTTTGCACTGCTGATGTTCCTGCTCGTTGCGGTATTGACCGGTGGACTAGCGGGGCGGGTTCGCGAACAATCCAAGGCCGCCATGCGGCGCGCCGAGCAAACCCGCGCACTCTATGACTTTACCCGTAAGCTCTCCAGCACCGCGAAACTGGACGATGTGCTCTGGGCCGTGGCCGCTCAGGCAGCACAGACGGCGAGGGGACGGTCAATCGTTCTGCTGGCCGACGGCGATAATCTTTCGATCCGCACCGCCTGGCCACCCGAAGACCGGTTAGGTCCCGGCGAGTGGGCGGCCGCACGAAGCGCATTCGAGCGGCAGCAAACAACCGGATGGCAGTCCAACACGCTGCCCAATGCGCAGTTCCAGTTCCGCCCCTTGAAGACATCCCGCGGCGTGGTCGGCGTCGTTGGTCTGACGCCCGACAATTTCCGCGAACCGCTGCCATTCGAAACCGAACAGATGCTCCTCGCCTTGCTGGATCAGGCGGCCCTGGCCGTGGAACGGACCCTGCTCGTCGATGAGACCGCCAAGGCACAGGCGCTGGCCGAAAGCGAGCGACTGCGGTCTGCACTGCTGTCCTCGATCTCGCACGATCTGCGGACGCCACTGTCGTCGATCTTGGGGTCAGTCACCACCATCCGCACGTTCGGCAACCGCATCTCGCCGAGTGATCGCGACGACCTGTTGGCCGCCATCGAGGAGGAAGCGCGCCGACTTCAGCGGTTCGTGGCAAACCTCCTCGATATGACGAGGCTTGAAGCCGGCGCCATCGAGGTCAGGCGCGATTGGGTCGACGTCAACGATGCCGTCCGCTCGGCGGTCGACCGCATCAATAAAGCGTTCAATCAGCGTCAAGTCGAAATTACCGTCGAGCCAGGGCTTCCGCTGATCCGGGGAGACAGCAGCTTGATCGAGCAGATGGTGTTCAATCTACTCGACAATGCTCACAAATACTCAAACACGGACCAGACGGTCGCGGTGCATGTACGCCGCGATGGCGGCGATGTCGTGCTGACAGTGCGCGATCAGGGTATCGGTATTCCCAGTGCGGACCTGGAACGGGTGTTCGAAAAATTCTATCGTAGTGCGGCGCATGACGGGCGTCCCGCTGGCACCGGCCTTGGGCTTGCTATTTGCCGCGGCATAGCAACCGCGATGGGTGGTACCATCAAAGCGGAAAGTCCCGCCAAGGACGGCCGTGGCACACGCTTTGTCGTCCGGCTCCCGGCAGCTGGGGCGGCGAGCGAGACGCAGAACGCGCACCCGCGGGGCGATAAGAAGGACTACGATGACGGTACAGCCAAGAATCCTGGTGGTCGATGACGAGCCACAGATTCACCGCTTTCTCCGGCCGAGCCTGACTGCCAGCGGTTTTGACGTGATCATGGCTGAGACGGCCACTGCGGCGATCAAAGCTGCAGCGACCATGGCCCCTGCGCTCATCATTCTCGATCTCGGTCTGCCAGATCGCGACGGCAAGGACGTCATCACCGAAATTCGAGCCTGGTCGAAGGTGCCGATTATCGTGCTCTCGGCGCGCGACCGCGAAGGTGAAAAGATCGCGGCCTTGGACCTTGGCGCCGACGACTACATCAACAAGCCATTTGGAATTGGTGAGCTACTAGCCCGCATCCGCACGGCTTTGCGCCATAGCGCTCAGGATGCAGGCGAAACGACGGTCTACCAGCAGGACGGCCTGGAGATCGATACGGTTGCGCGCAAGGTGACGCTCAATGGCGCACCTTTGCGCCTGACACCGAAGGAGTATGAATTGCTCCATGTTTTGGTGCGCAACGCAGGACGAGTCGTCACACACCGGCAAATTCTCGCAGCTGTCTGGGGACCAGCGCACACTGATGATACCCAATATTTACGGGTTTTTGTTGGTCAGCTACGCCAGAAAATTGAAGAAAATCCGGCTGACCCGAAGCTTATCCAGACCGAGCCAGGCGTCGGCTACCGGTTCGTCGACACCGAACAATAGTACGACTGCGTATGATCTGACCGATCAGAGGTCGACGACCTTGCGCAGCCGCCCTTCGATGGCCTCGATCGCGGCCGCAGCCTGTTGACCATCGGGACCGCCCGCCTGAGCAAAATCCGGTCGGCCACCACCGCCCTTGCCACCGAGCGCCTCGACGCCGACTTTAACAAGATCGACGGCGTTGACGGTACCCGTCAGATCGGCTGTGACGCCGACAGCCAAGCCAGCCTTACCTTCCGCCGTGACGCAAGCAATCGCGACCACGCCCGAACCAATCTGCGCCTTGCCGTCGTCAATCAGACCACGCAGATCTTTCGCCTCCATGCCCTGCACCACACGGGTGAGCACCTTGACCGCGCCTATTGTTTTGGCGGCATGCATTGCCCCTTCGCCGGCAGTACCTTGTGCGTCGGTCGGCGCACCTGCCAACGCGAGTTGCCGGCGCGCATCTGCAAGCTGCTTTTCAAGCGAGCGACGCTCATCGAGGACGAGCTTCAAACGATCCAAAACGTCCTCTGGCTTTGTCTTGAGCAGCGCCGCCGCCTCGCGCAGGCGCTCATCCTGCTGGTTGAGATAGGCACGCGCGCCCTCGCCTGTGAGAGCTTCGATGCGCCTCACGCCTGACGACGAACCGGTCTCGGCGATCACGCGGACAAGGCCGATGTCTCCGGTACGGCGCACGTGGGTGCCGCCGCACAACTCGATCGACCACGGCTTGTTCGGTTTGGCTCCGCGTCCCTCAGGCAACCCCATGGAAACGACGCGA
>JANNRP010000296.1:0-18010 GCA_031401535.1 Hyphomicrobiaceae bacterium
TGCTCGCGCAATCCTGATACCCAGGTCAGCATCTTCCGTTACGTTGTGTGGATCCCAACCGCCGATTTGCTCCAGAAACGGTCGACGGAAATGGTTCGATGTACCCCCAAGGGGGATCGGTAGGTTGAAGGCTGCCAAAGCGGGTAGCAACCCTTCAAAAAGTGCTGCGTATTCTAGAGCGAATTGCTGCGTCAGCCAGCTGGCTTTGGCGTTGTGGATCGCTAGCCGCGCCTGAACACACACCACACCAGGACCGTGATCCTGAAAGACAGCTAAAGCTGCACGCAGTTGTTGAGGGTCGGGAACGTCTTCCGCGTCATAAACTACAACGAATGAGCCCCGTGCCAGGTGCATAGCATAGTTCAGTGCCTTCGGCTTGGTCTGGGGCGCACGGTCCGGAACTAACACAATGCGCATGAATGGTGGCAGGCGCATTGACGTGGCAATATCGACGGTTTCCTTGTCGCTCGCTTCAAGAACCAGAATGCAATCAAGTTTGGCAGGGGGATAGTCAAGGGCGGACAACGCAACGATAAGGTCTGGCAGAACGGCTGATTCCCGAAATAGCGGCACAAGCACCGAATAAATGGGCAGATTGCCATCTGGTTCGTCGATCAGTAAGGGCTGACGCGCATTTTCGGGCCGTACGAGCATTACGAAAAATGCGCCCAACCGGAACAAGACGATGAAAAAGAATGGGATGGTAATGAGGGCCAGTAGCAGCGCCCGGGTTGGATGTGGCGCTATGATGCTCGCCCCGGCCATTAAGCCCAGGCATATGGCAATGACGATGACCTGCCAAAGCCAGATCGGTCCATAGGCGGACATTTCCGGCGCATTGCGGATTAAACCCCTGATGGCGGTGGTGAGCCGGGCTTCGCGTGTGGTGAGACCTTCATAGGAGGAGAAATACGCAGACGTCACTAAGGCGAAATCCGCCCCCGCACGCGACAAATAATCTGCCTTTATATAGACTTCTGAGGGTTTGAGGCTAACGGCATCGACGAGCGTCAGGTGGGGCGCCGGATGTGAACCTTCGTCAACTGTTTTGACACCGAAGCACGCGGCAAGCACCTTGACATAGTCCTGTGCCACGATCGTCCCAGTCGCCAATAGCATGGCATGGGGCGATACCCGCACTTCGGCAGCCTTCGCCGTGGCTAGGGCCAATGTTTGAGAGTCGATCAAGCGGCCCACAAGAAACGAGTAGTCATCGACGGCGGCGATCTCTAAGCCGTTCGCGTACCTGCCGCTCAGGGCTGCATGATCGGCATTCGATGATTTGCGTCTTTGTTGCGTGATCAAGCGGTGCGACAAATTTGGATTGATGGTTCAGGATGGAGCAGTTGCAAATGATCGCCCCGCCAATATTGTCGCGCTAGCGAGGTAGTTACCTTGATGTAATTGCGGTGGACTTTGATCTCAGACTGGCTTGCGTGAACGGATTTACCATGGTGCGCGACATCAAATCACGACGCTGTAACCTTTTGGTTCTCCTGGTCGGCATCCTTTGTCTGATTGGCGGAGGGGATAGGGTTTCGCTTGCCCAGCAGGCTGGAGGCGCAACAGGAAATTCCACCAGCACTGACTCCACCACTCAAGCGCGCCCGGATCGCCGGTTGGTAATCCGCTTCGTGACCGAAGGCGACTTCCCCCCATTCAACTATCTCGATGATGAAGGAGTGTTGACAGGCTTCAACGTCGATCTTGCCCGGGCGTTATGTCTGGAAGTCAATGCGACGTGCGATATCCAAGTGCGTAGTTGGGATGAACTTCTACCCGCCATCTCCCGTGGTGATGCTGATGCAGCAATTGCCGGCCATCTGGTTACAGCCAAGGCCCTAAAATCAGTGAATTTTACGGATCGCTATTTTCAAACTGCCGCCCGCTTTGCGGCAAAGCGCACAGGCGCAAGGTCAGAGATTACACCGGACGGGCTCGATGGTCGTCGTGTCGGCGTTGCCAAGGGTTCGGCGCACGAGGCCTATTTGACGGCGTTCTTTCAATTGAGTTCCATCCAACTGTTTGACACGGCCGAACTTGCCCGCGATGCCCTCATGCAAGGCAAGATTGATCTGGTGTTCGATGACGGGATCAGCCTCGTATTCTGGATCAACGGAACCGCGTCGAAAGAGTGCTGCGAATTGCGCGGTGGGCCATTTCTTGAGCCGCGCTATTTCGGAGAGGGAATGGCTATCGCCGTACCCAAGCTCGATCCCGATTTACGGATTCTGCTCAACAGCGCCCTGAAGCGCGTGCGTAGCAGCGGACGCTTTGACGAACTTGTGCAGCAATATTTTCGCACACGCCTATATTGAAGCCGAGGCGCTGTGGACCTCAGTCGCGGTTTTTGAGTTCAATTTCAATGAAGACAAATTCGAACGTGTTTGCGTTGACGACGTTGTGCTCTACGCCTTCGCCACGGAAATAGGGCTTACCGACTGTGAGGGCCGCCTCACGCGTGACGCCCCCGGCCTCTTCCAACGTGAGATTTCCCGTGGTCATAGGCACAACCATGTAATCCATGCCATGCCTATGCCACCCGGTCTCGGCGCCGGGCGGGAAGCGCCATTCCGTTGCCACCGTCTGGGCATTCTCAATGAGTACGGTTGGCGTTGCTTGCGGTCGCTTATTTGCCATTGGGCTGCACCTTCTCTTGCTTCACGATCTGGTCCACCAAATGCGCAGCACCAAGCGCCATCGGTAGGTACCTGTGGGCTTATTCGCTACGTTACATCGCAGATTGTCACACGCCTGCAGCACGAATCCAGTTCCGTAGTCATAAACTTACGTCATAGATTTTTTGATGAAGTGAAGCATGTGCCGAGTGGCTCTGCTAGCCATTTCAGGAGGCAGATCGATGCGCATTCTCATCGCAACGGATGCTTGGCATCCCCAGGTAAACGGTGTTGTGAGAACTTACGAACGGCTTTCCGTTGAACTGCAGCGGGCCGGACACGAGGTCATGTTCATCGAGCCGCGCTTGTTTAAGACCGTGTGTTGCCCGACCTACCATGAGGTTCGCCTCGCCGTACCTGGCACCGGCGCGCTCAACCGGTGGATCGAAGCGTTCAAGCCTGACGCGATCCATATTGCGACCGAAGGCCCGATTGGGTGGATGGTGCGCCGGTACTGTCTGGTGCGTCGTCGCCCGTTCACTACCTCGTTCCACACACGCTTTCCTGAATATATCCAGCAGCGCTTTGGCGTGCCCACGTCATGGACCTATGCGCTGCAGCGCAATTTCCACAATGCAGGCGCTGGCATGATGGTGGCTAGTCCCAGTCTGGCGCGAGAGCTGGACGGCCGAGGTTTTCGCAACGTTCTGAACTGGACCCGGGGCGTCGATACGGAGTTGTTTCGACCGCGCCCGGTCAGGCGGTTCGGACCAGAGCCCGTATTCCTGTACGTTGGTCGGGTTGCTGTTGAGAAGAATATAGTTGCATTTCTGAGCCTTAACCTGCCTGGTCGAAAGATTGTTGTTGGCGACGGTCCCTTGCTGGCGAGCCTGCAGCGGCAGTTTCCAAGTGCGATATTCACGGGTGCTCAGGTAGGAGATGACTTAGCCGCGTGCTATGCATCAGCAGATGTTTTGGTGTTTCCGAGTGTTACCGATACGTTCGGTATGGTTCTTCTCGAAGCGATGGCCTCCGCACTTCCAATTGCTGCACTGCCCGTAACTGGGCCTATCGATATCGTGACACCTGATCTATCCGGATTTTTGTCGAACGATCTGGCCTACGCTGCACGTAATGCCATGACGCTTGATCGCCATGCAGTTCGTGCGGAAGCAATGCGGTACAGCTGGCCATCGGCAACTCAGATGTTTCTCCGCAATGTTGAAGTTGGGCTAGGTCAGCGCGGAAGGCAGGATCCGATCATCGCCATACTGTCGGGCTCCGCATATACCAGCAGCGGCCAAGAACGCTGATATAGCGACAGAATGTCCGCTGGAATCTTTGAGCTTTCGGCTGGCGATCGATGCCGCTAGCTTCGCAATCTGAGTTTCACATCGGAAATAGGTCGGGAGTTTCAGAGATGTCGAAGATTATCAATTTCGCAGCCGCCGCGGTTATTGTCAGCGCGCTGATGCTCAGTGCTGCGGGTCCGAGCGCTGCTGGTGATCTGTCTGTTATTGCCGGCGGAGCTGTTAAATCAGCAATCGTTGGTACCGTGGCCGATTTTGAGAAAGCGTCCGGACACAAGGTCACCGCCGATTTCGCACCGATGGGCGCACTGACCCGCAAGCTCAACGACGGCGCCACGCCTGATATTGTCGTAGTCACCGTCGAAGTCATGGACGATTACGTCAAAAAGGGCTGGGTCGTACCAGGCAGCATCACCGAGATTGGCCGCGTCGGTGTCGGCGTTGCCGTCAATGAAAAGGCTGCCAGCCCCGATATTTCTACGCCGGAAGCCTTCAAGGCCACGCTTCTTGCTGCCAAATCGATCGTGATGATCGACCCGGCCACTGGCACCAGCGGGAAGCATCTGGCCGACGTGTTCGCTCGGCTCGGGGTAACCGATGCCATCAAGGCTCGTACAACCTACATGCAGGGCGGTTACGTTGTGGAGCGTGTCGGCACTGGTGAGATCGAGCTTGGTCTGCATCAAATCACCGAGATTTTGCCGGTGAAGGGGATCAAGCTTGTTGGTCCGCTGCCGTCGGCCCTTCAGAAGGTCACGATTTATTCGGGAGCGATTTCCGCCAAGGCAACGAACCTTGAGGCAGCGAAGGCGTTTTTGGCGCATATGCAGCGTCCCGACGTCCGCGCCTCGTTGAGTACCAAAGGCTTCATGAACCCTTGAGTAGAATTCCACCCCTCGAGAACATGCTGATGCGTCCGCTTCCTCCCAGTGCCGAGCTAGTCGTGTTGTTCGCCCATGCAGCCTATCGGCTGGGTGATGCCCTTGCGCGCCGCAAGACTGGTATCCGCTATCTGGAGGCGCGGTCGCTGGATGAATTCCGGGCGCAATTAAGCCAGGCGCACGTTGTGAGTTGCTCGATGCTGTGGCGCAACGACATGCTGGAGGCGGCACCGAAGCTTGCGTTGGTGCAGTCGGTCAGTGCCGGTATGAATCAATATGATGCGGCAAAATTCAAGGCGGCTGGCGTGCGTCTCGCGAGCGCGCAAGGGGTGAACGCACGCGCTGTGGCGGAGCATGCGATGGCGTTGATCTTGAGCATAACGCGGCAGTTGCACGTTGCACGTGACAATCAACATGCCAAGATTTGGCGCGGCATGATTGGTGATCCAAGCCAACGTGAAGACGAGTTGCAGGGCAAGACCGTTGTAGTCGTTGGACTTGGAGGTATCGGCAGCCGGTTTGCGCAAATAGCAAAGGCGTTCGATATGACCGTTATCGCAACACGGCGTGACCCCTCCAAAGGCGCCGGTGGGGCAGATGAAGTCGTTTCCGATGCCGATCTCTTGCGCGTTCTGCCGCGTGCCGACATCGTCGTGCTCACGTGTCCAATCACACCGGCGACGACCAATCTGATGAACGCCGCTGCGTTTGCCGCCATGAAGCCAGGAGCGATGCTCATCAACGTGGCGCGCGGATCCGTGGTGGACGAACCAGCCATGGTCGCTGCCCTTCAGGCGGGTCAGCTGGCCGCGGCTGGTCTCGATGTGACCGTCGAGGAGCCGCTCGCGACCGGATCGCCACTTTGGAGCATGCCACAGGTGGTGATCACGCCACACACAGCCGGGGAGACACGGCACTATGAGGAAAATGTTGTCGATGTGCTGCTCGACAACATTGGCCGTATGGAGCGCGGAGAGCCTATGCTACGAAATCAAGTCGCATAGCATAAGCAGCGCAGCATTTGACTAAGGTCTGGTTCGCTGCCTTCGGTCAGCGCTATGGCTGTGTCGCTCATTTTGGCGCCAGGATCATAATCAACTGACGAGCTTCAAACCGCGGCTCGGTTTCGACCTTTGCAAAGCTCTCGATGTCGACCTTGACGCGCTTCAGCACATTCATGCCGAGCTCCTGGTGCGCCATCTCGCGACCACGGAAGCGCAAAGTAACTTTGACCTTATCGCCTTCTTCAAAAAAACGGCGCATGGCCCGCATCTTCACGTCATAATCGTGATCGTCGATGCTGGGCCGCATCTTGATTTCCTTGAGCTCGACAACCTTTTGGTTTTTGCGAGCTTCGGCGGCCTTTTTCTGCTCTTGGTATTTGAACTTGCCATAGTCCATGATCTTGCAGACTGGCGGATTAGCGTCGGGTGAAATCTCAACCAGATCGAGACCGGCGGTCGCCGCTCTTTCCATAGCGTCCACAGTGGTAACGACGCCGACGTTTTGGCCTGTTTCGTCAATGAGACGTACTTCCCGTGCCCTGATCAACTCATTGATCTTTGGGCCTTTTGGTTCGCGCTCTTGGGCGTCTTTTGTCATAGGACGACGGATGTTCATTCTCCTTGGGGTTGTTGACGGGGCTGGCTGCGAAATCGCTAATACAACAGATGCATTCTGCATCTGCATGTGACAATCCGCATCTAACGAGGTGTGTCAAGCACCTGCGACAGATTTCGCTGAGGAAGAGTTACGCTCGAAGGTTGCTGCTAAGCTTGAACCAAGCACTTCATCGTACACGCACAATGTCGCCCGCTTCATCGCGAAAAGCGAAAAGTGTTCGAGCGCGTGGGCACGTGCATTGCGTCCAATTCGGTCGCGCTCTGTGTCAGAAAGCGCCAATATCGTCGCTAAAGCCTCGGTTAGTGCTGCGGCGTCACCCGGCGCGACCAGCCAGCCAGTTGCTTCGTTAATGCCAATATTTGCAGCATCTCGTACTGTCTCCGGTGGCGCGCCGAGATTGGTGGCAATGGCAGGACACCCTATGGCTGCTGCCTCGGTAACGCTGCGGCCGAAGGCTTCTGGCTTCGTCGAGGCAACAACAGCAACGTATGCGAGTGCGAGTGCTGCAGCCACGTCGTCAATGTGGCCAACGAGGCGGACACTGCGCTCTAGCCCGTAACGCTTGATATCGGCTTCGAGTATCGTCTCGTAGTCGTTGCGGCCCTGACTGTCTCCAGCCAGAATGACAACAGCATTGCCGAGGCGACCTGACCGATCGAGGCGATGCGCAGCCTCGATCAGTACCCGCTGACCTTTCCAACTGGTCAACCGGGCCATTTGCAAAATCATCCGCTGGCCGTCCTCCAATCCAAACCTTTGCCGTAAACTGCCCAAGCGATCGGCGGCAATCATAAGAGGGTCGAACGCCTCACCATCAATGCCACGATGAATAACGCGAATTCGCGTTTCCGGCGTACCGTATCTGCTCTGCACTAAATCTGCCGTATAGCGCGAGTTTGCGATCACAATGTCGCTGCGAACCATGACGCTGTTATAGAACCGTTTAATGGTCCCATTCTCGGCATAAGCGCCATGATACGTGGTCACGAACGGCTTGGCTGCACTTCGCGATGCGCTGAGTGCGCTCCAAGCCGGGGCACGGCTGCGGGCGTGCACGAGATCGACGTCTTCGATTGCAATAAGCCGCTTCAAGGCCCGCACATTTGCCCACATTTTCAAAGGGTTCTTAGTCCCGGCGGGCATGATGACCAGTTCGCCACCACGTGCGGTGATATGATCGGACATGCGGCCGCCTTCGGTGACGACGATGGCCCGTCCACCTCCGCGCACGATCGCATCCACGATTTCGATCGCCGATAGTTCGGCGCCACCGGTATCCAGGCGCGGGATGATCTGCAGTATGGTAGGGCGTCGGGCCACGGATTGAGGCGCTTTCGGTTTGCGGTTGGAGGTTCAATAGGATGGATGAGGCGGCGCTGCAATTCATAGTGGTTGGTGACGGTGCCGCGCGGCGGCGGATTGCGACAATCGCACAACCGGGACGGTCCGATCGGACGGGACTTATTTGGCTGCCGGGCTTCAAGTCCGACATGGCAAGCACGAAGGCATCGGCTTTGGCCGACTGGTGTTCCTCTCGCAATCTTGGCTTCACACGGTTTGACTACTCAGGTCATGGACGATCCGAGGGACGCTTTGAAGACGGCACCATCAGCCGTTGGCTCGAGGAGGCAGACGCTGTTCTGAAGCAATTGGCGGTCGGACCACAAATATTGGTGGGGTCCAGCATGGGCGGCTATATCGCGCTGCTGCTTTTGCGCCTGATGAAGGCCCGGGCACTATCATCTGATCCCGAAATTGCTGCCTTGGTGTTGATCGCGCCAGCCTGGGACATGACCGAAGAATTGATGTGGAAACGATTCTCCAGCGAGGCCAAGGCCGCGATTCTGAGTCAAGGCGTCTGGCGCCGCCCAAGTGCCTATGGCGAACCGTATCCGATTACAAATGCCTTGATCGAAGACGGACGCAATCATTTGCTTGGATCGGCAACGTGGGATCCAGGTTGTCCGGTCCGCATCATGCACGGGTTGCTGGATCCGGACGTCCCGTGGGAACACAGTCTTGATCTGGAAGCCAATCTAGCTGGCGGCTGGACCCGAATTGCCGCAGTCCCGGACGGAGAGCATCGTCTATCGCGACCTGAGGATATCGAGATGCTGTTTAGCATCATTAACGATGTTCTGGAACGCTCACCTACAACCTTGTCCAACAACTCCGATTGAAAGCCGACCCCAAAACGGAGTAGGACATATGCAGTAGTGTTCCGATTTGAAGTCGGCGTAGGTTGCAGACTTGATGGTGCAGCGCGTGCGGATCCGTCGATGAACATGTTGAGCTGCAAGTAATGCCGGGTCCCGCTGCAATCGCATCATCGCTGATTGTGATGCATGGACTCCAGAGAAAGGATACACGCCAAAAGATGAGAACCGCACAAGGGAGCACGCGTCGCCGTGCTTCTCAGGCCGATCAACTCTCTCACGAGACACATTCGGCCAATCTAGTCAGGCAAATTCTGGTCTGGCTCGACGAGGCCAAGGCCGAGGATGTCGTGTCCATCGATCTGGCCGGCAAGTCCACCATCGCTGACGCGATGATGATTGCCACCGGCCGGACCGATCGTCATGTCGGTGCCATAGCTGACCAATTGCAGCGCCACTTGAAAGATGCGGGATGCGCCAAGGTCAAGGTCGAAGGCATGCAGAATTGCGACTGGGTATTGATCGATACAGGCGATATCATCGTCCATCTGTTCCGGCCCGAAGTGCGGGATTTCTATAATCTCGAGAAGATGTGGACGGGTGAACGGCCCCTCGATCAGCCACAGCACTGAACGTCGATCCTCATGCGCTTGGTAATTGCGGCGGTCGGAAAGCTCAAGGACGGCCCTGAGCGCGACCTTCTCGACCGCTATGCCAAGCGTATTGTCCAAGTCGGCCGAGCACTTGCTTTGGCACCATTCGACATTATCGAAGCGCCCGAGGGGCGTGGCGCCAACGCCGACGTCCGTCGTGAGGATGAAGCATCGAGACTGTTAAAGATCGTGTCGGGCATCGATTTGGTGCTGGCGCTCGATGAATCAGGACGGTCCATGACCAGCGCCAGCTTCGCCGCCTTTTTGGCCAAGCAGCGTGATGGAGGCGCGGCTGGCATGGCATTTTTGATAGGTGGACCCGACGGCCAGGGTCATGCTGCAAGTGACCAGGCAGCATTCAAATTGTCGCTGGGACCGATGACTATGCCGCACGGGCTGGCACGCATTGTTTTGGCAGAGCAAATCTATCGCGCCACTACGATCCTCGCTGGTCACCCATATCATAGGGCGTGACTTGGCGGACTATCTCAACCTGAGGTGTGCACGTACTGCAAACGCGGACAACACGGCGAGCGTTACGCCGCCGCTCACGAATATAATGTTGGCAGCCCAATCAGTCCGGTGGCTCCAAGCCTTTCCCGAGCCGAAAAGGATCATAAGTCCAGCGACAGCGGCGACACCCTGGACAGCGCTGAGAATTGCTGCTCGATCGAGCCAGGATTTGCTCGCCCACGAGTTGCTGCCATCGGTGAGTTGGCGCACATAGGCCCAGACGAGCGCTGCGATCAGTGCCATCCCGGTTCCGTACTGCCAGCCGTGCTGCCAACGCAAACCGGAGAATAGATAGACGGCAAGCATGGCGGTGGCACCGGTGCTCCAGGCGATTGCCAGCAATTTGGCGTTCTGCGCAGCCGTTGTCGCAGCATGATCAAATCGGTCGGAAGATTGCCGCGATTGCAAGCCGTTGATCGTGATGCCGACGATCAAACTAGCGATCGGCAACAAGGCTGCTGCGACCACCGACAGCTTAGGCATCGCCAGACTTGCGCCGAGCCACTGACCGATTGCGCTGGCCAGGCTGGCTGCCAGCAACCAGCGGACATTCGGGTCTCGTGACATACTGGTTCGTGTGCCGACGCTGATCAATCGCCTAGACTGATGTTTTTTTAAGTGAGGCACCGCTGATGGCTGCGATCGCCATGGCACCAAAAAACATTACATGTTTGGCTGGCCAATCAACATAACGCTCGGTCAGAAAGCGGGTCAAATGACCGTCGGCGGCGAGACCAATCATGACCAGCACCATGACGACGAGTTGGCCAATTGTAAGATAGCGGGCGATCTTGAACAACGTTTCATCTTCTTGGCCGCTCGCTGCTGATTTGCCAAGAAATGCAGCTAAGCTCAGGCTCAATCCGGCGATCGCGGTCATCGCTAGAAAATGTGCCTGCCATTCTCGCCAGGGCGGCATGATGCCTAGGCCGTAAGTGGCAACCAGGACCAGAGCGGCCCAGGTCCAAACTACGCCGGCATATCGTGCACTTCTCGCCGTCAATGCGATGCGGGTTTCACCATTTTTGCTTGCGGCTTGGAGCTCCCTTATTGCCTGCAGTGCGTAGAATATACACGTTGCTGCTGTAACGCTGAGATGGACATAGCCCATCGTCACATTGTTTGGCCGCGCGGCAGCCGCGATGATGAGTATCACCAGGCTGACCGAAATGGCCAGCATCCACGGCACGACTGCTTTCATCGGGATGATCCTATTGGTTTTGGTCAAACTAGCCACAAATCCTCTATGCCGGATTAATGGTCATAGAACGCTCGATACCAATCCACGAACCGTGCAAGTCCTATAGACATCGGGGTGTCAGGACTGAAATCCACCGCCGCCCTGAGCGCATCGACGCTGGCGAACGTTGTCGGGACGTCGCCCGGTTGCATCGGAAGCATGCGCAGCTTTGCCTTCAAGCCAAGGCAGCGTTCCAGGATGCTAATCATCTCCAAGAGTTCGACAGGTTGGTGATTGCCGATGTTGTAAACCCGGAAAGGTGCTGTCGACGTAGCCGGCGTCAGATCCGAGTGCGTGGGTGCCGCCGGGGCTGCGGGTGTGTCCAAGGTGCGAACAACGCCGGTCACCACATCATCGATATAGGTGAAGTCGCGGGCGTGTTGGCCGTTGTTGAAAACGTCAATCGTGTCGCCAGCGAGCATCGCTTTGGTAAATTTGAAATAGGCCATATCGGGTCGACCCCAGGGGCCATAGACCGTGAAGAACCGCAAGCCAGTCGTCGGCATCCGATATAGATGCGCGTAAGTATGCGCCATCAACTCGTTGGCGCGTTTCGTCGCCGCGTAGAGGCTGACGGGGTGGTCGGTGCTGGACGTTGCTTCGTTGAAGGGGACTGCCGCGTTAGCACCATAGACCGAACTCGATGACGCATAGACAAGGTGCGCGACGCTATTTTGACGACAGCCTTCGAGAATGGTCAGAAACCCCACCACGTTCGAGTCGACGTAGGCTTCGGGATGATCAATTGAGTATCGGACGCCGGCTTGTGCGCCTAGGTGAACGACGTGGGTTGGTTTGATCGCAGCAAATAGCTCCTTGATGGCAGTACGGTCCGCCAGATCGGTGTGCGCGAACGTGAACCGAGGGGTAGTCTGCAGTTCGGCGAGACGTGCACGTTTCAAGCTCGGGTCATAGTACGCGTTCAGGTTGTCGAGACCAACGACAGTATCTCCCCTAGTCAACAGCGCCTTGGCGACGTGAAAACCGACGAAACCGGCAGCGCCTGTGACAAGAATGGTCATGCCGTTTTCATATCTCCTTGAGCGGTGCAATCCCTATCGATAGCGCATTTGATGCGTGCGTGAGCCGGCGATCGAGCGGCGCGACCATATTGCCCGTATTGGAATGGCCGTAACATCGTTGACCAGTCTCAAGGCCCCAAGTATACAACGTGTCGTTTCGCCGCGCGGAGATACTACCTTCGGGCGGCGCACGCATTTCATCGCTTCGATCATGCGCCAAGTCTCGATGACCTGCCGATGACGAGAGCCTTACCTAAAAAGGGACACGGAATCTATGGCCAATACCAAGTCGGCGCAGAAGGCGGCGCGCAAAGCGGTTCGTCGTACGGAAATCAACAAGTCGCGTCGTACCAAACTGAAAACCGATGTGCGCAAGGTTGAAGAGGCAATCGCGTCGGGCGATAAGGGTCTCGCGTTAGCTGCGATGAAGACCGCCGAGCCGTCATTAGTGCGCACGGCGCAATTGGGCGTACTCCACAAGCGGACAGCGAGCCGCAAGGTTTCGCGGTTAACGGCACGGGTTAAGGCGATGGCGAATTAATCCACTGTATTGGACTCGACGGTCCCAACTGTGACAGTTTGGTTACAGTAAGGCTGCCGGAAGATGGTCCAATACCCAGCGTCTTGGTTGTCGAAAAAGTTAGCTCGAACTGGCGCTTGGTTAACAAAGGTAGCATTTGTTTCGGTGCTGCGGCTTTGGACTCGGTTACGGGCTACAAGTGAAAACAAGGTTCAACGGCATGTCCTGTGACATGCCGTTTTTTTTATCACCAATTTTGCCGAAACGCTGAATCTCTCCATAACCTCAATGGGTTTTCGAGCGGTGTATCGGTGGCCAGAATGATTTTTCAATCCACCGTGGACAACTCCGTTTGGGCCTGTGGACGACCGGGTCATTTTTCCTCCGCTTGCGCTCGTGGAAGTCATGTGGTTAATTCCCGTTATGGTCGAGCGCGGCAAGTACTGTTCAAGGAACAGCGCAAGTTCGAACTCATTGCTCCAGAACTGAATTTGTAGGCGTATCTGGAGTCTATCATCAATTAGAGCAGAGCCCGATTGTTCCGTGGCGCAATGCTGCGGTTTTAACGGTGTTGCTGTGCAGGACTTCAGATATTCTTGAGAATATCTGGCCGTGAGGGCGGTTCCGGTCCGTGAATATTATTGGAGGTTGCGGGTGGGGGGAACAACAAGTTCAGGTGTGGACGATGTCGGCATCACCGACACGTGGGATCGTCTGAGAGACGACCCGATGTCCGTGCTTGTGGATGTCCGGACAAGAGCGGAGTGGGCGTTCGTGGGGCTGCCCGATTTGGGGCAGTTGGGCAAGCGACCGATTTTGATCGAGTGGCAAACCTTCCCGGACAACCGGGAAGATGCTGAATTTGCGCAACGTTTGGGAGGAGCGTTGACGGAAGCTGGCGCCACACCGGCTGCAGAAATATTCTTTATTTGCCGGTCCGGCAGCCGAAGCAGGCGGGCCGCACTAGCAATGGTAGCGGCTGGGTACAGTCGGTGCCGAAATGTGGCTGATGGCTTTGAAGGGCCGTTGGATACTGAACACCACCGCGGCCGAATTGCCGGGTGGAAAGCTGCTGGGTTGCCCTGGGCTCAGGGCTGAATTCGGCTACGGGAGCAGGTTTGGTCCTGATCTCAAGACTGGTCCCAGGCACTTGCGGAAGTGGCTGTTGACCAGAGTGCGCAATACCAGCGCCGAACGAACAAGAAGCATGGAGCGACCACTCGCTATGCGGGTGAGGGGGAGCTGCGTGTGATTTCGACTGAGGGCTCAACGATTCATGTGCAGGGTAAATCATCATGGCTAACGGCGATCAAGTTCATCGGCAAACTGCTGCGCGAGATGGCGGCGGCGGTACTATACCAGGCAACAGCACGTCGAAACGTCAATTAGACCTGGGATCAACTGAGCGGGCCTCAAACCCTTCAGCAAACTTTGACGAGCAGCACTCTGGTAATGAACCCGCATCGGGTTTTGGTGAGATTTCCGTGCAGCGGCCGCAAGGAAGCGGTCGCGCCTCGGCTCCGGGTGAGATCAAGGGGCAGCGCGCACGCGCGTTGCTAAAGGCCAATCTCGGCGATGAAGTCTATTTCAGCTGGTTCAATGCGCTCGAAATCGACGGGTTTGAGAATGGTGTCGTTCAGGCGTCCGTTCCGGTCGTGTTTCTGCGGAAGTGGATCGTGGAGCACTATGCCGACCAGTTGCTCGCCTGCTGCAAGGCCGAGTTCAAGGGCGCCGAGCGGGTCGATGTTGTCGTAAGACAACCAGGTCCATGTCAATCATCGGTTGCTCAGACGCCTGTGGCCCGTGACCAGCGGTTGGCCAACGAGCAGCAATCCACCACCACCAATGCGAACCGACCGACGGTGGCGCGTACGACGCAACCAGCGCTCGGCCGGACGCAGGTCGGTGGCTTCGAGGGGTCGCCGCTTGATCCGCGCTACACATTCGACAGTTTCGTGGTGGGTGCCGCGAACCGGATGGCACATGCGGGCGCTACCCAGGTTGCCGAAACCGTGCTGAGTGATGCGCGCACATTCAACCCGCTGTACATCCATGCCTCCGTGGGTCTCGGCAAAACCCATTTGCTGCACGCGATCGCCTGGGAAGTGAAGCAACGCACGCCGCACGCGCAGGTGCTCTATCTCACAGCCGAGCGATTTCGCTACCAGTTTGTCGAGGCTCTGCGCAGTTCTGATCCATTGGCCTTCAAGGATAAGTTCCGATCGATTGATATTCTTTTGATCGATGATCTGGAATTCTTGCACGGCCAGCAGACCGAGCAGGAATTTGATCACATCATCAATTCATTGCTCGATGGCGGTCGGCAAGTTGTGGTGGCGTCTGCCCGTGCGCCAAACCACATCGAGAAGCTGAACGAGCGGATGCGCTCCAGGCTGCAGCGGGGCTTGGTGACCGAGTTGGGTTCGCTCGATCATGAACTACGTCTGCGCGTTCTTGAGAAACGGATGGCGGAGAAGCGGGCGATCGATCCGACATTCGAGATCGGTCGTGACGTGCTCGACTTATTGGCGGAGCGCCTGACCGAGAGCGGTCGCGAGCTTGAAGGGGCCATCACGCGCTTGCATGCAACGTGGCAGTATATGCGGACGCCGATCAAGCTTGACATCGCGGAGACCGTGATCCGCGATCTGGTGCAGGGTATTGAGCCTCGACGTATCAAGATCGAGGACATTATCAAAACGGTGTCCCGCCATTTCGGCGTTTCGAAGGGAGATATTCTCTCTCAGAGGCGGCATAGGTCGGTGGTTTGGCCACGTCAAATCGGCATGTATTTGTCGAAGCAGCTGACATCACGCTCACTGCCCGAGATCGGACGCCGCTTTGGCAACCGTGACCACACCACGGTTCTCCACGCGATCCGCAAAATTGATGGCGAGATCCAGGCCAGTGTTCGGTTGAAAGATGAAATCGAAGAGTTGAAAAAGCTGCTCGGCAACTAGGCGTGCTGTGCGCCGTGTCAACGAACCGGGGCAACGAATTGGCCAAGCAGTAAATTGTGCTGCTTGGCGGTTCGTGTTTGCTGGTCGGCCTTTATCAAACACGGCACGGTGCACGTAGCTTGCAAACAGCTTGCAAAGCACCGCGCCTTGCCTTCAAGCTGCAGCGGAGAACGAATCCAGCCTGTGTCGGGGGTCAGAGTGTCAGAGGGTGCATGTGCGCTCGTGACCGGGACCAGCAGGGCGGATTGTGCCAACTGATCGGAGCTTGAGGTATTCAATGCGGCTGGTGATCGAACGCGGGGAGCTGTTGCGGGCGTTAAGCCATGTCACAAGCGTCGTCGAACGGCGCACGACCATTCCGATTTTGTCTAACGTGCTGTTGAAAGCCTCTGGCTCGACGCTTGAGTTCAAAGCGACGGATCTCGAGCGCGAGGTTGTCGAACAGGCGCCCGCTGAGGTGACCCAGCCGGGTGCTGTAACGGTACCGGCGCATATGCTGCACGACATTGTACGTAAACTTTCTGATGGAGCGCAGGTAGAACTCAAGCGCGAGCCTGAGCGCGAGCGCCTGACATTGACCTCGGGTCAGTCGAAGTTTGCCTTGCAGGCGCTGGCCGCTGACGAGTTCCCGGATCTGACGCCTGGGGAAATGACGCACAATTTCGAGATCGGCGCGGCCGACTTGAAGCGCCTGATCGATAAAACTCGTTTTGCAATCTCCACCGAAGAAACGCGCTATTACCTGAACGGAATTTATCTCCACACACCGGCGGGCACGCCCAAACCATGCTTGCGCGCGGTCGCGACCGATGGGCATCGGCTGGCGCAGATCGAGTTTGACATGCCGGCGGGCGCTGAAGGGATGGCTGGCATCATCATCCCGCGCAAGACCGTCAATGAACTGCATCGTCTGATCGAGGACGCGGGCGCGGCAGTACAGGTGGGTGTTTCCAAGGCCAAAGTACGCTTCGAAATCGGTACTGTGACGCTGACCTCGAAACTCATCGACGGTACTTTCCCTGACTACGGGAGGGTGATACCGCAGGGCAATGATAAGCAAATGAAGGTTTCAAATGGGGCCTTCAAAAGTGCTGTCGATCGGGTGTCGACGATTGCGAGCGAACGCGGTCGCGCCGTGAAGCTGAACATTGGGGCTGATAAGCTGCTGCTGTCTGTGACCAATCCGGAGGGCGGCAGCGCCACCGAGGAAATCAGTGTCGACTACAATTCCACTCCGTTGGAGATCGGATTTAATGCACGCTATCTGCTGGACATCGCGGGCCAGCTTGACAGTGATGATGTCGTGTTTCGATTGGCCGACTCGAACGCACCGACGATTGTGCGCGACGGTGCCGACGAGTCAGCGCTCTATGTGCTGATGCCGATGCGGGTGTGAACCGTTTGTTGCGACCTGTGGCATCGAGCCCGGCAGACCAAGCCTGGGTTGAGCGTCTGACGCTGACCAATTTTCGCAATTATGCCGCGGCTGAAATAAGAGTTGGCGCTGGACCCGTCGTGCTGTTGGGTCACAACGGCGCCGGTAAAACCAATGTGCTTGAAGCTGTATCGCTGTTGGCGCCCGGCCAAGGCTTGCGTCGTGCTGCCTATGCCGAACTGGCGCGGGTCAACGGCGGTGGCGACTGGGCGGTATCTGCGCGGGTTATGACGCCGACTGGGCCCGTTGAGATCGGCACGGGGCTGCAAGCATCGAGCGCTGGTCCGGTAGCCGCTGGACGTATCGTTCGCATTGACGGAGTCGCGCAATCGGGCTCGGGTGCGCTGTCCGATTATCTCGATATGGTGTGGTTGACGCCCGCCATGGACGGCCTCTTTACGGGCCCCGCTGGCGATCGACGTCGCTTCCTCGATCGGCTCATCTTATGTTTCGATCCGCAGTACAGGATCGTCGCCGCGCAATTCGAGCGAGCCATGCGGCAACGCAATCGGCTGCTTGAAGACGGCGTGCGGGAAGCGTCGCGCTTTGCGGGGCTCGAGCGGGTGATGGCGGAGACGGGCGTTGCCATTGCCGCAGTTCGTGCTGAGGCCGTAGCCAGTCTGCAGGCGACGATTGCGTCACGCCAGACAGCAAATGCGGGCACGCCGTTCCCGTGGGCCGAGATCGCACTCGACGGCAGCCTGGAGATCGCATTGCGCGATCGGGCGGCAGTTGACGTCGAGGATGTGTATTTGGCGCGGTTGTCCCAGAACCGCGATCGTGATCGCGCGGCGGGGCGGACGCTTGATGGCCCGCATCGCGCCGATCTTATAGTTGTCCATGGACCCAAGCGCAGTCCGGCCAAGTCGTGCTCGACAGGCGAGCAAAAAGCGCTGCTGATCGGGTTGGTGTTGTCACACGCGCAGTTGCTCGGTCAGCGGCGCGAACGTGGTGCACCGATCCTGTTATTGGATGAGATCGCGGCCCATCTCGACGACCTGCGGCGCGCTGCATTGTTCGACGAAATCCTGGCATTGGGGCTGCAAGCTTGGATGACGGGAACTGACGCGCACGCGTTC
>JANNRP010000297.1:0-1647 GCA_031401535.1 Hyphomicrobiaceae bacterium
CAATGGCTCGGGTTCGGCCAGCGCCAACACCATGTTTGCCAAGACGCTGTTTCGCATGGGCATCCCGGTGACGCCGAAGAACATCTTCCCGTCTAATATCCAGGGATTGCCGACGTGGTACGAGGTGCGCGTGTCGGAAGCGGGCTACGCGGCGCGTCGCGAGGGCATCGACTTGATGATCGCGATGAACCCGCAGACCTATGACGAGGATCTGCAAGAAGTCGTCAAAGGCGGGTGGCTGCTCTACGACAGTTCCCGTCCGCGCAACTGGACGAGAGGCGACGTGACGATCCTCGCCATGCCGATTGCGCAGCTTTGCGCGCAGAAATGGTCGGACACGCGCCAGCGACAACTGTTCAAGAACATGGTCTATATCGGCGCGCTGACGGCGCTGCTCGATATCGATCGCGAGGTACTGAAGACCGTCGTTGCCGACCAGTTGAAGGGCAAGGAGAAACTGGTTTCAGCCAACATGGAAGCGGTCGAGCTTGGTCGATCGTTTGCGCTGGAAAATTTCCCATGCCCGCTGCCGGTCAAGGTCCGCCACGCGACCACGGCCAAGGGCAAGATCATGGTCACAGGCAATGACGCGGCGGGCCTGAGCGCAATCTATGCCGGCGCCACAGTGTGCGCTTGGTATCCGATCACGCCGTCAACGTCGGTTGCCGAAGCGTTCGAGAAATACGCCAAGCGGATGCGTGTCGCGAAGGATGGCAGCAATTTGTTTGGTATCGTCCAAGCCGAGGACGAGTTGGCCGCGATCGGCGTTACCATCGGTGCGGCCTGGAACGGCGCCCGTTCGTTTACCGCAACATCAGGACCGGGCATCTCGCTGATGAACGAGTTCCTGGGGCTTGCCTACTTCGCCGAGATCCCGATTGTGATCTACAACATTCAACGCGGCGGTCCATCGACCGGCATGCCAACGCGCACCGGCCAGCCCGACATCCTCGCGTGCGCCTATGCCTCACATGGCGACACCAAGCACGTATTGCTATTCCCGGCCGATCCGACGGAATGCTTCTCGCTCGGCGCGCAAGCGTTCGATCTGGCGGAGCGGCTGCAGACGCCCGTCATGGTGATGTCGGATCTCGACATCGGCATGAACGACTGGGTGACGGAGCCGTTCGCCTGGGACGACTCCAAGGTGCATGATCGCGGCAAAGTGCTGACGGCAGAGCAACTCGAAGGGTTCCAAGGTCGGCACGGCAAACCATGGGGCCGTTATCTCGATATCGACGGCGACGCGATCCCCTATCGCACGTTGCCGGGCACGCATCCGACCATGGGCGCATTCTTCACGCGCGGCACGTCGCATAACGAATATGCCCGTTATACAGAGGATGGCGTGGTCCATGCCGCGATGCTCGATCGCATCCGCCGTAAATTCGAGACGGCGGCGACGCTGATGCCAAAGCCCGACGTCGTGATCCGCGACAAGCAGTGCCGCACAGGTGTGATCTATTTCGGCGCGACCAAGCCCGGCGTGCTCGAAGGTCTGGATCTGCTACGCGAGGATGGCGTCGTTCTGAACTCGCTGCGGCTCAGGGCCTTCCCGTTTACGGCGGAAGTGAAAGCCTTCTGCGATGCGCATGACCGGATCTTCGTCGTCGAACAGAACCGCGACGCGCAGATGCGCTCGCTGCT
>JANNRP010000298.1:0-1977 GCA_031401535.1 Hyphomicrobiaceae bacterium
GATGCCGACTCAAGCATTGTCTTCATCGACATCACCGGTTCGGAAAAGGTGTTCGCCGCTGGCGCCGACATCAAGGAAATGGCTGGCGGTCAATTCGCGGATTTTTACGAGCGCGACCCGTTTGCAAACCTTGAACGAGTGCCGCGGTGTCGCAAGCCGATCATTGCCGCTGTCGCGGGCTATGCGCTTGGCGGGGGCTGCGAATTGGCGATGATGTGCGATTTTATCATTGCCGCTGATACCGCCAAGTTTGGCCAGCCCGAAATCAAGCTCGGCGTGATGCCGGGTGCGGGTGGTACGCAACGATTGACGCGTTTCGTCGGTAAGTCGAAGGCGATGGAGATGTGCCTAACGGGCCGCATGATGGATGCCGCCGAAGCCGAACGCTCCGGCCTCGTCAGCCGCGTGGTCCCGGCCGCTGATCTGATCGCAGAAGCCATGAAGGCTGCCGACGCTATTGCTGCGATGTCTCTGCCCGCCGTGATGATGACCAAGGAAAGCGTCAACCGGTCCTATGAAAGCACGCTTGTCGAGGGCATCAAGTTCGAACGTCGCGTGTTCCACGCCATGTTTGCGACCGAGGACCAGAAAGAAGGCATGGCGGCCTTCGCGGAAAAACGCAAAGCCCAGTTCAAGCATCGCTGATGGGGCGGAGTTAGGCTGCCGGAGGACGGCTCACACTTTGCTGGCCAAGTAATTTAGTCGCGGCGTGGTCGGTTGGTCTGAGCTCCACACTTCTCCATCGGCAGTGCTGTTGTCAGCCAACCGTCCTTGGTCACTTTGACGACGTACCGCCGACACTCAGGGCTGACACCGGTGACGAAACTGACCTGGAATAGAGCGAGTTCAGGCTTACGCTGACGTGGCCAGACGAAGACCGCGTCGTCAGGCGTCTCAGTTAAAGCGGTCTTGATCGCAATCCCGGCATTGCGGAAATCGGTTGTTGAAAGCCTTGTCAGCAGGACCCGCGACAATCCCGGGTGAAGACCCACGGCCTCAGCGCGCACCTGGTGCGGCGCGGCGCGATCGACAACTGGCGGTGGCAGCGGCGCGGCGATCGTCACGTCGGGTTCGGTGGTCGCAGGCTGCGGAGCGTCGACGATCTCGCGCGAAACCAGTGGTTGCACCTCGGCAATGGCTGCCGGGGTCGACGGTGGAATTTGTTCTGCGGCTGGCGCGGCTGATCCCGATACTTTGCGGTCAATGGCCGCAAAAATGGCAGTCGTTTCAGCAGACAGCCAGGTCGACCAATTTGCCTTGTCATCCAACAACGCCCACCCACTGCCGATCGCAAGGATGATGACGACGCTTGCCCACATAAAAGGCTTGCGGCGCGAGCCGCCAACCGGCGGACTAATCCTCTCGCCTGGGCTGAACTCCAAAGGCGCATAGTGCTGTTCGACATCAAAGGTGTCGTACGCCGCATTTCTTGACGTCGAATACTGTGCGGGGGCGGCCATGACGGACTCCTGACATCTGTGTCAAAGGACATCGGCTCCCGCTAAGTTGATAGGCGATCAGCTTCCTGGCCAAAAGAAGGCATTCTCAATAATCGAGCCAATATCAGACCCGAGGGGGAAGACTTGATGTACCGATGTTGAGACCCGCCGATTACCCCAACGTCGGCCGATCCGCGAACGGGTCGGCCGCACCCGCGGGCAGGGGCACATCGAAGGCGACGATGGTCATCGAGATCAGCGTGTAGTAGCCGAGAATTCCGACCAGTTCGACGACGGCTTTCTGCCCCAACGCCGCGACAGCGTCAGCATACGTTGCGTCGCTGACCCGCCGCTTGCTCACAAGTTCGAATGCAAACGCATGCACGCAGCGCGCCGCATGGTCGGAGAACTCCGGCGTCTTGCACGTGCGGATCGCCTCGATTGCTGTCGCATCGACCCCCGCTTGCAGCGCGATTGGCGCGTGGGCCGCCCATTCGAAACCTGCCTGCCAGTGCGCGCCCATCACCAGTATCGCGAG
>JANNRP010000299.1:0-3347 GCA_031401535.1 Hyphomicrobiaceae bacterium
AGTTTGCCGTCGGAGCCGTGCATTACGATCACGCTTTCGCCGATGATCTCGAGCGTGTGCCAATCACCCGGTTTGGGGAGGTCGTTGCGGTGGCAGGCGATCTGCCAGCTTGGCGCAAACACCCGCTCCTTCTCGAGACCGAAAAACTCGGGGTCGCGATAGGTCCAGGCAGGCAGTGACCAGCCGTCGAGCGGATCGGCAAATGGCCCGGCATCGATGCCCCCGCTGGCTTGCCCCTCAAACCGCTGCACGGTGTTCCTCATCCGGTTTTCCGCGGCGCTCGTGCCGGGCCCACCAGTAAAGTGGCAGTCCCGCCACCATCAGCGCAAGGCTCAACATGCTGGGGCCGATACCCGCTCCCCACAGGGTTCCCAAGGCAAACAGAGCACCCAACGCGGCAACCGGTCGGGCCACTTTCAGACGCAGCGCCGCCAGCGAGCAGGCGAGGTAAAACCAAAGCGAGGCCGAAGTCGTCAGCAGCAACAGGAATTCAAACAGTCCTTTGAGATTGCGGCTGGCGTTCATTAGCGCGAGCGCGCTGCACGCCACTGCGGACACCAGCAGCGCGCGGCGTGCCACGCCGCGGGCGTCGATCCCAGCAAACCAGACGGGCAACAATCCCTGCGCAGCCATGCCACGCACCAGTTCGCCCTGGATCAGTGTCCAGCCGTTGAGCGCGCCGACGCAGCTGACGATGGCGAAGACTGCGACCAGCGTGGCCGGGCCGCTGCTCCAGAAGCGCTCGATGAAAGTTGCAAAGGGAGCCGGCGAGGTGCTTGCGAGCGCCTGCGGTAGCATCAGCGCGATCGCCGAGCTGACCAGCAGATAGAGCACTCCCGCAATCGCAGTGCCCCACAGCGTGGCGCGCGGCACGGTCACGGCAGGATCGCGCACACGCTCAGACGCGAAACTCGCCGCTTCGAATCCCAGCAGGGCGAACATGGTCAGTGCCGCGGCCCCGCCGAGCCCGTTGATCGAGATCTCCGAAACCTCGAACGGTGCGACTTGCGCATCGCCGCCCGCCAGCGCGCCGAGCGCCAGCATGATGACCAGCACCAGGGGAACGATCTTGATCACCGTCGTCACAGTCTGAAATCCTCCGGCGGTGCGGATGCCGCGAAGGTTGAGCAGAGTCATTGTCCACAGCACTCCCACGGCCAAGATGGCAGGCAGAAAGGCGTAGGCCGTGATCGACGGAACCATGCTCGACAGATAGCTGATCGCTGCCACGGCCAAAGTCACCAGCGTGGCCAGGTTAGAGATCACGTAGACCCAGCCCACTAGAAATGAAGGAACATGTCCAAATGCAGCGTGGACGAATCCTACGGCACCGCCGACATCGGGCAGCGCCTTGGTCAACCGGGCGAAGACCAGCGCAAGCACCAGTGCTCCTGTGATTGTGATGATCCAGCCGCCGACAGCGTTCCAGCCGTATGGCGCGAGAGTTGCCGGGAGCAGGAACACGCCAGAGCCGATCATGTTGCCGACGACCAGTGCGATGGCGGCTGTTAGGCCAAGCTGACGTGCTGGGATCGATGTCTGCCCGGCGTTGCTCACGCTTGCCCTCTCGCTATGCGCAGCCCCAACTGATGCCGTGCGCTGTCAGGTCAAGCTCGGTCGGCGTCGATCAAAGCGAACTTCGTTGAACCCGGGTCGTCTGGGAATGCCGTGAGGCACGCAATGCCGGTTGAACACCCATCCATTCCGCGAAGCAAGAGACCATGAGCTCATCGGGCAAGATGACGTCGGCTATCCTGCTGAACAGGCCCGCGGTTGAGAAGATCGGGGTTGCACAGGCCCGCGCCGCACGATTCAGTGTTATGATTGTTCGATATCACCCCACGTTATAAATATTAAGACGAGTATCCAAAATCATGTGGTGTCTCTCCTCAGACGGTATATTTGAGTTGCACCCACGCCCTTCAGGTTAATAGTCTCCGGCGGATCGAACTCGAACGCATCGACGCATTGATTGTAGGTGGTGGTGGAAACAGCGATACCGTTTGCTGCCGCTACACCTTCGATGCGACTGGCAATATTCATCGTGTCTCCCCAATAATCATAAGCAAGCCTACTCGATCCTATGACACCACCAACCACCGGGCCGGAATGGATGCCAACCCGTAATTTGATGTCGATCTGAGATTCTTGCGCCACCTCTTTCATAAGGGAAATCAATTCTGCGCCAAACCTGACAGCATCTCTTGCACCCTGGCTAACTGAAGCCGTTCCACCCGCAACCGCAAGATATGCGTATCCAATGGTTTTTACCTTCTCAATACCCAGTCGCTCCGCACACTGGTCTGCGATCGAGAAAAATCGATTCAACTGCTGGATTAAATGCCCCGGCGTTAATTCCTTCGCGAGCTTTGAAAAGCCGACGATGTCCACGAATATCACGGAAAGATCGGAAAACGAATCGGCAACCACTTCGCCACCCCGCAGTCGCTTCGCAACAGCCTGGGGGAGAACATTGTAAAGAAGCGCCTCCGTTTTCTTACGCTCTGCCTCAAGTAATCGCTGTGCAACGAATATCGCCCTGGAGCGACGATCGAATTCCCAGTTCGAAAAAAGTGCCAATATCAGAAAAAGGCAAATAAAAATAACGGCGTATAACTTTATGGAGCTTGCCGCATTTATGTTGTCCACAAACAGCACGAAAATTATCATCTGTACAGTCATACAGACAATGAAATACCGGAGGTTGGCAACGAAAGCGACGCTGGCGATGAAAACGTTTCCTGCAAATACCATTACCGCTATAATCAATAAGGTGGGCTGATCCACAACGTCGGCGCCAAGCAAAACACTGAATATGTACGCGGCTGCAATTGTAGCTATTGCAAATACGGATCCATCGAGCCAGCGCCAATCAATATAATAATTCGTTCCTATCAGATAAAAAGCAAATGCAAAGCTCCCTCCAATCACCAGAGATATGAGATTGAAGGCAATAAGAGATTCGTTTGATGAAAAAATTGGAGTTGCGACGAAGAACCCCAGAAAACTCAACATGCCAATTATAAGCAATGATCGAGTGGTGTTTCGTCTCAAGTCACGCTCATTCCGCACGTAGTCAATCTCATCCGCAGAATCGGCGAAACTGTTGATCAACACCATCTTCGATGCTCCCGGGTTGAATGGTCGCAGCTCGTTCCTGCGCTGACATAAGCAATTGCGGTTGGAGTGAGCCTGGATCGCCGCACAAGGCCGTGTGCAATCGGGATACGCTTTGCGGGAATTTGCCTCAACCAGGATAACGGTTCTCGTGATTCCATCACAGCGCCTCGGCCGCCTAGGAAGTGTTGACAAAGGGGATTCCCAAGAGGGTGAGTATCTGATTCAAG
>JANNRP010000300.1:0-2738 GCA_031401535.1 Hyphomicrobiaceae bacterium
TGTCAAATTGGAGAACGGTCATGAAGTGATCGCCTACACGTCGGGACGCATGAAAAAGAACCGGATTCGCATTCTTGCCGGTGACAAAGTCACGGTGGAAATGACGCCTTATGATCTGACCAAGGGACGGATCAACTTCCGACATAAGGACGTTCGTTCGGGACCACCTCCTGGCGCCAGCAGCAGCCAACGGCCGCCGCAGAAACGGTTTCGTTGATCGGGTCGGGGTCGCTGCTCGGTTGCCGCGATCTCGAAGTATCTGACACGCGGTCAACGACCGGGCAGCACTAATACTTTTTGGCGCGCTGGCAGGCTTGCCCGGCTCACTACGACGCTGGGCTCCGCGCTTTGCTCGATTTCGAACGTATCCCTCACCCTCGCGATAAACCGTTCGAGCGTAAAACTTGAAAAATAGTGCATCGGAATCATCAGCGGCGCCTTGATGGCCTTAAGCACCTCGACCATCCCGTCTAGATCCATGGTGTAGCTGCCGTCTACCGGGACCAGCACGACATCCATTTGACCAAGTTGAGAGAGTTGCTGCACCGTCAGGGTGTGATGCAGATGGCCAAGGTGGGCAATGCAGAGGCCAGCGATCTCAAACACGAACACAGAATTGCCGTAGACGAACGTGCCACCCTGATAGTCACGCGTATTGGTCGGGATGTTGCGCACTCGTACGTCTGACAGCGAGACGTCGTGCTGGGCCGGTCCACCATCGGCATTCCAACCTCGCAGCACGTGCTGGATGCCAGGGTCGGGGTTGTTCGAATAGTGGGTGTCGTGGGCGCGATTCATCGTGACGATGTTGGGCACCATCGGTGGGCGATAATAATCGTTATAGTCGGTGGCAATGCGCACACCCTGGCTGCTCTCTATCAGGAAGGTCGAGTGACCCATGAAGCTCAGGCGGACTTCGGCGGCTTTGAGCTGGGCGGGCACAAATTTGACCGCCTGTATATTTGGAAGGCGCGGTGCCGCAGCGAACGCGAGGCAGCGATCGGGCGCGGCAGCAAATGCTGGCGCCATTCCTACCGCGCACAGTGCGAATGCCCAGGTCACCCTGGCCATGCACGAACGAACTATGAGGTGGAGCATCATGCGTCCTCATTGTGTGATGAGCAAATTCAGCCTCGCCTGCGCAAGCTTAGGCCAGGCGACGTCGATCCGCCAAGATTGATGCTGATCTAATCGCGACGGCCGCGACAACTGGCTCCACGCGCAAGCACACCGGTCGAAGCGTAACATACCTGACAGATATCATCGGACTCCGAGG
The DNA here is from genome assembly GCA_031401535.1 of Hyphomicrobiaceae bacterium. Lineage (GTDB taxonomy): Bacteria > Pseudomonadota > Alphaproteobacteria > Rhizobiales > Hyphomicrobiaceae > JAKFWF01. Next base: position 1,277 of record JANNRP010000300.1, read on the forward strand.
AGCATGACCATGCCGAACATCCCTGGACAGGCAGTGCAGCTCGGCAGCAACGCGCTGCGGTTCGGTTGGTATTTCGGGATCAACTGGCTGGTCGGCCGGCAGGCGCAGCGGCACGGGGCGAGGCCTGCCTATAAACCGCTCCGCCCGGTACCGACGCGACAAGAGATGCTGACGGATCTGGCGTCGGTGTTTCTGGCTGATGCAGAGGCTGTCCGTTCAGGACTTTATCCGCCCATGCGGGATGACGCAGGCGGGTTGGCCGAACATGTGCGACGACTGCGCCTGATGATTGCCGATCTGCCATCCGCGTTAGAGCGGCGCAAGGCGGATGATGCCGATAGCGCGCGACGCATGAGCGACAGCAGCGGCCTGCCAGACTACTACGCCCAGGATTTCCATTTTCAAACGGGTGGCTACTTGTCTGAGGAGTCGGCCAAGCTGTACGACGTGCAGGTTGAGACGTTGTTCTTTGGCAGCGCCAACGTTATGCGGCGCGCCGGGTTGCGGCCGATCGCCGAATATATGCGCGGGCGTGATCAGCGCCGCGTGAGCGCGCTCGACGTGGCCTGCGGCACGGGCAGGTTCCTGCGCCAGTTGCGTCTTACGTTCCCGGCGATGAAACTGTCGGGTCTTGATCTCTCCGAGACCTACCTCGATGAAGCACGGCGTCACATGGGTGCACTACGGGCAGTCGACTTTAGCAGCGGCAACGCTGAACACATCCCTTACGCGGATGCGAGTCAGGACATCGTCAGTTGCATCTTCCTGTTCCACGAATTGCCACCGGAGGTGCGTCGCACCGTCACCGCAGAGATTGCCCGGGTGTTGAAGCCGGGTGGGCTATTCGTGTTCATCGACAGCGCTCAGATGGGTGACCGTTCTGGCTGGGATGGTTTACTCGAAGGCTTCCCGGTGCGGTTCCATGAGCCCTACTTCCGGCACTACACGATCGACAATCTCGACGAGATGTTCGCTTTGGAAGGACTGGCGCCGGTTTCATCGAATCCAGTTTTCCTGTCCAAGCTCATGGTGCGGCAGAAGCTTTGAACTCAAGTCCCCTGAGGGTATTCGCAGATTTCAACGATGCAGCCCTCGGGCCCCTTGCAATAAAATGGCTTGGCGCGACCGCCACGCATGTTGCCGGGCTTCGATAGCGGCACCCATCCACCCGCCGTCAGGCGGCGATGAACTTCGTCGATGTCGCGCACCTGCATGCAAATGTGGGTGTATCCGATATCGCACTGGCGCAGACTGACGGGTTTGCCTTCCGGCGTGATCCACTTGAACAATTCGATGTGGTAGCCGCCGAGTTCCAGCATGGCCCAGCGGCAACGCGCGCCCGGCATTCCAACGACCACATCGAGGCCGTCGCCGCTACGGTCCTCCATCTCGCCGACAACCATGAAGCCAAGCGTATCTACAAAAAAGCCGCGAGCGGCGTCATAGTCGCTGCAGCTGAAGG
>JANNRP010000301.1:0-9551 GCA_031401535.1 Hyphomicrobiaceae bacterium
TGCACGCTATCGGGAGTTATGCCCGTTTCCGCTAGAGGCGGACGACGTTTTGTTTCGTGGCGCCAAGGGCGGGCCACTGTCCCCACGGCTCATTCAGCTGACGATGGAACGCTTGCGGAGTGAATTGAAACTACCGGCAACGGCGACACCGCACGCGCTGCGCCATTCGTTCGCTACGCACCTGCTTTCGGCTGGTGCCGACTTGCGCCAGATCCAGGAGTTGCTCGGCCACGCGTCGCTTTCAACGACGCAAGTTTACACCGAGGTCGACCGCGAGCGGTTGCTAGCCGTGTACGATAAGGCGCACCCACGCGCATAGTTAGCCCTAAGGAGCTCACCCGACGGCAAATGTTGAGTTTCCGGTAGAGTAAGCCAGCGATCGAACTCCAACAACAATTGGTCGTCTCTCAACTCCGATAGTCCGAGTTGATCTCCACATAGTCGTGTGTCAGGTCGCAGGTCCACACGGTGGCACTCCCACCGCCGACGCCAACGTCGATGCGAATAATGATTTCGCGGTTCTTCATGTAGGCGGCGACCGCTGATTCGACGTACTCGGCCGCCCGCTCGCCATTGCGCGCCACGACGTGCTCGCCGAACCGAATCGAAAGTTTATCCCGGTCGGCAGCTTCGCCCGACTTACCCACTGCCATCACCACACGGCCCCAGTTGGGGTCTTCGCCCGCAATCGCCGTTTTTAGAATCGGTGAATTGGCGCAACTGAACGCGATTCGGCGGGCAGCCTTGTCGTTCTCTGCGCCCCATACTTGAAAAGTGACGAACTTGGTCAACCCCTCCCCATCTTTGACGATCATAAGCGCGAGGTCGTGCATGACGCCGCGCAGCCCTGCCACGAACGTGCCGCACGCTGCATCGGCCATGTCCGAGATCATCGGCGCGCCGCGCTTGGCAGCGGTTCCGGTTGCAAAAGCCAAGACCGTGTCGCTGGTCGAGGTGTCGCCATCAACCGTGATGCAGTTGAACGTCTGGTCGGCAAGCGCCGAGACGAGCCGTTGCAACAGGGGCTGCTCGATTGCCACGTCGGTGAATATAAAGCCCAGCATGGTCGCCATGTCGGGCGCGATCATACCGGCACCCTTGCAGAAGCCATTGATGACAACGTCTGTGCCGCCGATCTGGACCGTGCGGGTGGCAAGCTTTGGGTAGGTGTCCGTCGTCATAATTGCGCGCGATGCTGCGTTCCAAGCGTCCGCCTTGGCCGATTTCGCGAGGCCATCCAGCAGATGTGCGAATTTTCCCGCGTCCATCGGCTCCCCTATCACTCCCGTGGAAGCGATATAGATCTCGTTACGATCAGCACTGACCGCATTGGCCGCAGCATCAGCGGTGATCCGAACGGCGTCTGAACCTTTTTTGCCGGTGAACGTGTTGGCATTGCCGGAGTTTACAACGACAGCACGCGCCGCGCCGGTTTTCAGCGCCTCACGGCACCACAGCACCGCTGCCGAGCAGGTCTTGGATTTCGTCGTAACGCCAGCCGCCACTGTACCCTTGTCGAGCACAACCATCAACAGATCGGTGCGGCCCTTGTAGCGAATGCCAGCTTCCGCCGTTGCGAAACGCACGCCGTCTATCACCGGCACCGTAGGCAAAGACTTTGGAGCAAACGGCGATATCTTCGGGGCCTTGGCCATAACATATCTCCTGTCGCGGACGTGACCTGCACGCATTTGCATACACGAGTGGGCTGCGACGCGGTATGTCTTGTGGGAATGCCGACAAAGGAGAACACGCATGGCCGCTGAACGTGGAGCCACCGAGCGCCGTGCCCGCCGCAAGGCCGAAGCAAACGCCGCCGTGCCGCAAACCCCCTGGGGCCTCGTACGCAATCCGCTGCCACCACTGGAATTGCTCGACGAAGAGGGCATGACGCGCATTGAAAATACAGCGTTTCGGGTGCTGGAAGAACTTGGCCTCGAATTCATGAGCGAGGAGGCGTGCCACATTCTCGAAGCCAACGGCGCCATGGTGGATCACGCGACCGGCCTCGTGAAGATGGACAGGGCGCTGGTCAAAACTATGATCGCGAAGGCGCCATCCGAGTTCCAAATGTATGCTCGGAACCCCGAGCGCAATCTGATCGTCGGTGGCAACTATATCAACTTCGGACCGGTCGGCGGCACGCCTAACGCGTCGGACCTTGAACGAGGGCGGCGACCAGGCTCGTTTCGCGATCAGGTGGAACTGATCAAGCTGCATCAATCGCTCAACACCCTGCATACCGCGGGCGGTACAATCGTAGCAGCACAAGACTTGCCGGTGCCGACCCGGCATCTGGATCAGCATCGTGCACAAGTCCTCTATTCGGACCGTGTCTGGGGTGGCAGCGCCATCGGCCGCGACCGCATCAAGGACGCGCTGGAATTGGCGCGCATAGCCCGTGGCGTATCCATCGAACAGATCCGGCGGGAGCCATCGATCTCGACGATCATCAACACCAACTCGCCGCGACGGGTCGATAAAGAACTGCTGTCCGGACTTATGGAGATGGCAGAGAACGGCCAGGTGGTTTGCGTCACGCCGTTTACGCTGGCTGGCGCTATGAGCCCAATCACCATAGCTGGCGCACTCGCCTTGCAGTCAGCGGAGGCGCTCGGCGTGCTGGCGTTTGTGCAGATGGTGAACCCGGGCAATCCGATGATCTTTGGCGGGTTTACGTCCAATGTCGACATGAAATCGGGTGCGCCCGCATTCGGAACACCAGAGTACGTCAGGGCGACAATCATAGGCGGGCAGATAGCGCGCCGCTACAAACTGCCCTATCGCGCGAGTAACGTGAATGCATCCAACGCAGTCGATGCCCAGGCGACCTACGAGAGCGCGATGTCGCTGTGGGCGTGCATCATGAGTCACGCCAACTGGGTCCACCACGCCACTGGCTGGCTCGAAGGCGGACTGGTTGCCTCTTACGAAAAGGTCGTCATCGACGCTGAAATGATCGAGACCATGAAGGGGTGGATGACGCCACTGGACGTCAGCGATGATGCGCTGGCCTTCGACGCCATTGCCGAGGTAGCACCGGGTGGTCATTACTTCGGTGCAACCCACACGATGTCGCGGTTTGAGCATGCTTTCCACCGACCGATGATCTCCGATATCCGACCGTTCCAGACCTGGGTCGAAAGTGGCAGCCCGGACGCCACGGTGCGGGCGCACACGATGTGGAAGCGATTGCTCGAAAATTATCAGCAGCCGCCGATTGATCCAACGCGGTCGGAGGAGATGGAAGCTTTCATCGCGCGCCGACGGATTGAAATCGGCGCACGCGGGCTTGCCTGAACCGCCATCTGGCACAACACATCGCTCGAGGACATTGGTGCAAGAACTTCAATATGAAAGTCCGGCTACCGTGCAGGATGCCGTCGCCGAATTAGGCCGTGGCGCGGCGCGTGCCTTGGCCGGTGGTACCGATCTCATCACGCAGATGCGCGAAGGCCGCCGCTCGGTGTCACGCGTCGTTGACCTCAAGCGGATTCCGGCATTGACGGTCCTGGAGCGGCGCCCCGACGGGACGTGGCGGATCGGTGCGGCAACCAGCATCGTCGCATTGGGTCGAGATCCACGCTTTGCTGCCGAACACGGCGCATTACTGGAATCGGCTCGATTGATCGGCAGTCTGCAGATCCAGAGTCGCGCGAGTCTCGGCGGTAACATTTGCAACGCGGCACCATCTGCCGATGCCGTTCCCCTATTGATCTGCCTTGGCGCGGTCGCCGAGATCGCAGGGCCCGACGGGTTGCGCCGCACGCCAATCGCAGGTCTTGCCATCGCCCCAGGTCGGACCGCACTTTCACCGGTCGAAATTCTGGTGGTGGTCGAGTTGCCGCCTGTCAGGCAGCGTATGGCTGCCAAGTATCTTCGGTTTACACCACGTCGGGAGATGGACATAGCGGTCGTCGGCGTCGGCGCGGCGCTCGCTCTGAGCGAAAACGGCGTCATTGTCGACGCCCGCATCACGCTCGCCTCGGTCGCCCCGGTTCCTGTCGCGGCGCAGCAGGCCCAGTCCATACTGATCGGCGAACGGCCATCACCGGCACTGTTTGCACAAGCCGCGTTGCAAGCATCGCGCGAGGCTCAACCGATCAGCGACACGCGCGGCTCCGCAGAATACCGCCGGGAACTCGTGGCGGTCCTCAGTCGACGTGCTCTTGAAGCGTGCGCCAGTCGTTTAGAGGCAGACACCCCATGAAAACGGTCATCGCACTCAACGTCAACGGCGAAGCGCGCGACGTACTTACCGATACGCGAGGCACGTTGTTGGAACTATTGCGTGACGGGCTGGGTCTCACCGGTACCAAGGAAGGTTGCAGCAACGGCAATTGCGGCTCGTGCACTGTGTTGCTTGATGGCGATCCGATTTGCTCATGCCTGATGCTGGCTGTCGAAGCAAATGGCGCGCGAATTACAACCATCGAAGGTGTCGCCCAGAGCAATATACTGCATCCAGTGCAGGCGGCCTTGATCGAGACGGGCGGCACGCAATGCGGTTTCTGCACGCCGGGTGTGGTGCTGTCGGCGGTCGCACTGCTCACGCGCAATGCATCGCCAAGTGAAGCCGAGATCCGGCACGCGATTGCCGGCAACATCTGCCGCTGCACAGGCTACGGCAAGATCGTCGAAGCGATCAGTGCCGCTGCCAGCAAGGTGCCGGAGTCGCGACCATGACGACTGTTAATCCAGTGATGCAGGTGGTTGGCAAGCGGCTGCCGCGCGTTGATGCTGGCGAACGCGTTACCGGCCGTGCGATCTATGCGGCGGATCTAACGCGCCCCGGTATGGTATGTGGCCGGATCAAACGCAGCCCGCACGCCCATGCCCGCATTGTATCGATCGACACCACAAAGGCGCTGGCATTGAAAGGCGTGTTGGCGGTGCTGACCGCGAAAGACTTTCCCGTGATCCAACCGGGCACGATCATTCCATTCGGTGAAACAGGTGCCGACGTGTGGGTCGCGGCCGTGACCGTGATCGCTCGCGACAGGGTGCTTTGGCGCGGCCATCCGGTTGCAGCCGTGGCAGCAACGGATGTGCATACCGCAGCTCAGGCGCTCGACCTGATTGACGTCATATACGACGTGCTGCCGGCCGTCATGGACATAAACGCTGCCACGGCACCCGATGCGCCGTTGCTCCACCCTGACATCAAGCCCAAGGGGTTCGACGCAACGACTCCGCCACCGCGCAACGCGTGCAGCCGCACCGTGATCGAACGTGGCGATTCCGCGGCCGCACTGGCGACGGCGGCGGTCACAGGTAACATACGTACGGTGATCGACACAGCTCATCAAGGCTATATCGAGCCACATGCTTGTGTTGCGGAGACCGACGCTACCGGCTTCCTCACGCTTTGGGTCTCAACCCAAGGTGCGTTCCAGACCGAAATTCAAACGGCGGTGCTGCTCGGCCTGCCCCAATCTCGCATCAGGGTCATCCCGCTTGAGATGGGCGGTGCCTTTGGCGGCAAGATCACGGTTCACGTCGAGCCAATCGCGGCACGCCTTGCCCAGATATGCGGTCGACCGGTCAAGATCGTCACCAGTCGCGAAGAAGTCATGACCGGCGGCTCAGGCCCTGCGGCGGCGGCACACATCAATGTGCAGATCGCTGCCGATTCAGATGGCCGATTGACGGCGATCGAGGGGCGCTACGTGCTAGACACCGGCGGCATTCCAGGGACGCCGACGACGCTGCTGATGCAAGCGTCGGCTGCCCCCTACCAATGTCCAAACCTCCACCTCGAAGGCTATGACGTCGTCACCAACAAGCCGCGCACCGAAGCATACCGCGGACCGGGCGGCATCCAGGCAGCATTCGCGATGGAGCAGGCAATCGATGAGATTGCACTCAAGCTCGACCTCGACCCGCTGGAATTGCGTCGCCGGAACGCCGCCGTCACCGGCAGTCTGATGCCGATCGGAACGCCGTTCCCATCGATTGCGATTGCGACAATCCTTGATCGGGTCGCGGCCCATGAGTGCTGGCGCGAACCAATAGGCACCGGCGCGCTGCCGCGCGGTCGTGGCCTGGCACTCGGCTATTGGCGGGGCACGTCGATGACCTCGGCCGCTCATGTAACGATGTCCGGTGATGGTCGCCCCATGGTGACGATGGGCGCGGTTGATATTTCCGGCACACGGACGACCATGGCGCAGGTCGCAGCCGAGGAATTCGGGCTTGCCATCGGCGATGTGTATATCACCATGGGGGATACCAAATCGGTCGGGTATTCCGACGCGTCGGCCGGCAGCCGTGTCGGGCGCACCATGGCTGCTGCCGTATCCGCCGCCTGCCAGGATGCGCTCGGTCAACTGCGCACGCGCGCCGCGCAACGGCTACAGTGTGGTATCGATGATCTGGGGTACGCCGACGGCATTTATCGAACGGGTGCCGCCTCGATCAGCCTTCGTGACTTGATGCAGGCAACCCTAACCGAAGGGGCAATTATTGGGCGCGGCGTATCGACCAAGCTACCGCTCGGCGTCGAAGCTGGTGCTCATGTCTGCGACGTCGACGTCGACCCCGAAACGGGACGTGTGACCATCTTGAAGTACACCGCTTTCCAGGACGTTGGCCGGGCGTTGAACCCGGTCGCGGTCGAAGGCCAGATGGAAGGCAGTGTCGCGCAGGGGCTTGGCTGGGCGCTGACCGAAGGCTTCGATTATGCTGCAGACGGCCGGTTGCGGAACGCCAGTCTACTCGACTATCGCATGCCCACCGCGCTCGACCTGCCGACCATCGGTTGCGTGATTATTGAAACACCCGTGCCGGGCGTGCCGTATGGCGTGCGAGGAGTTGCTGAAATGCCAATCGTGCCGGTAGCGGCAGCCGTCGGCAACGCCATCCGCCGCGCTATTGGCGTACGCTTGACGCAGATGCCGATGACGCCAGAGCGGATATGCATGGCGCTAAAGACGGTGCGCGAACGATAGAGACATGCACTATGAAAGCGCTGAGCGGCTCGCATCGGATACCGGTCACGTACTGCGCATCGGGCTCTTGCGAGCCTGCTTCATCCTGGTAGGATCAAAAAGGTGAATTCAGCTTGTGGACGACATCAACGCTGACCGACCATCAATAGAGCGCTGCATCGAGCCCAAGTCCACACGTTGATCCTGGAGAATTGAGTGCAATGCAGCCCCTGAAGATTGGTGATTTTTCAATCGGCCGTGTTGCCGAAATCGAATTCCCAGCGTTTCCCGCGACGGAGTTTTTTCCAACCGCTACTGCGGAGATGGTTAAGCGGGCCAGTCGTGAGCTTCCCGGTCGAATCACAGCTGACGGCAAGATGATCATGAGTTTCCACTCATTTGTACTCAAGACCGGCCGCTACACAATCTTGGTCGATACCTGCTGCAACAAGCCTCGGCCAGGTCGCGAGCAGTTCGATAAGGGCAAGAATGATTATCTCGGCGGGCTAGCTGGACTGGGCGTCAAACCAGAGGAGGTGACGCACGTCATGTGTACGCATCTGCATTGGGATCATGTTGGTTGGAACACGCACCGGGTCGATGGGCAATGGGTGCCGACGTTCCCAAACGCTAAGTACATTATGGCGAAGCGCGAATACGACCATTGGGATGCGGTGTACGCCAAGGAAAAGGGTAAGATCGACAATATCCACACGATGGCATTCGAAGACAGTGTGCTGCCGATCATGCGGGCAGAGCGCGCGGTGCTGGTGAAAGACGATTTCGAGATCGACACAGGCGTATCACTGGAGCCGTGCCACGGCCACACCGTCGGCCACGTGGTGCTCAACGTCGCATCAGGCGGCAAGAAGGGCGTGTTCATCGGCGACGCCATACATCATCCGATCCAGTTGCTGTTCCCGGACCTGTCGTCGCGGGCGGACAGCGATATGGAAGCCTCGCGGATATCGCGTCGAGCGCTGATCGAGAAACATGCCGATACCGGAACTATTGTGATGCCGCACCACTTCGCGACGCCGTCGAGCGGCGTCATAACGTCAGCGGCTCAAGGCTTTCGCTTCGCATTCATCGCCGGTAGCTGAGCCTCGGGTTGTTGAGACCCATGCATAGGTCGCCGTTGCCACTGAACCGTGTATAGTGGGGCGGCAAATGTCTCCTTTGCACAGAGGAGGGCGGTATGCGCTCGAAGCACAGTTGGACACTTCTAATCGTCGCGCTCGTCGCGATGTTCGGCTTGGACAGTAGCGCCACGGCGCAGTCGATCGTGCGGTTGGGAGAGTCCCGTATCGACCTTGCCGCCGGGCGAGCAACGATCTTTCTCAGCGGTAGCAGTACGGTGGACGGCATTCAGTTCGAGTCGATCGAGCGCGCCGTGCAGATTACATCTGGAACGGTGACATTCGTTGATGGTCGCGTGCAGGCTTTCGGTGGCTTGACGCTCACAGCCGGAAGCCGTTCAGGCAATGTGCTTTTGGGTGCGCCCGGCGCTCTCTCGCGAGTAACCTTGACGTTTCGACCGCAAGCTGCCGCTCAGACGCGGATCGTCGTTCACGGGCGCGCTGTTGCAGGGCGTCCAACCGCGCCAACGGTAACCGAAACCCCCGGCAGTGCGCGGAGAGCTTACAGATCATCGAAAGGTGGGAAAGCGACCGAAAATCCCCAACCCAGTGAAGCCGATGCATCATCCGAGCGCCGGGCCATCGAAGACCAGCTGCGTTTACGTCAAGCCGAGGAGCGTGCGCGTCAGGAAGCAGTCCGACGTCAAGAAATCGAGCGCCAACAGGCGGCCAACAGCCGGTCGATGACAGCGCCGCCACCTTCGGCACCATCATCATCAGCACCACCCGCTTCTCCTCCTCTCGCTGCTCCTGCTCCCGCCACCAGGTCTGCTACGCCGCCGACGTTTGGCGGTGGTATTGCTCGACCAACCGCGCCGCCTGCGCTACCTGCACCGATTGTGACCGCTGATACCTGCAAAGCCCGCTCGATCTGCACACCTGTGCCAGTTTTCTTTGGCACCGACCGCAAACAAGTGCCGCACGCGGAGCGAATTGACTTCGGAGCCGACCGTGATCGGCGACTGCAGCTTGGTCAGGCAATCGTGACTGTACCGCGCGTCAAGCGTCAGGCCGGTAAGGTTTTGCGGCCAACGCTATTCGAAACGTTGGTGCTGCGCATACCAGAGCAAGGTGATCCGGCACGGCATTTCACAATTCCTAAAAACGGCGTGACGGTGATGACGGAGGATCAGTTCCTTGCGGCCGTGCGCGTGCATCGAGAAAATGCGGGCATATTCAAGGATCATGCCTTCGTATTCGTGCACGGCTATAACACCGCGTTCGACTCCGCACTTTATCGAACCGCGCAAATCGCCTTCGATTTGTCGGATGTTGCTGGTGGAGAGGCCGATCGTGTGCCATTTGGGACTGCGTTCCTTTACACTTGGCCATCCGGCGGCGGCACGGTGGATTACGTCTATGACCATGAAAGCGCGCGCGGGGCCGAAAACCATTTCCGTGGTTTCTTGGATCTCGTTATCGCCAAATCAGGTGCCAAACAGGTGCACCTGATTGCGCACAGCCTTGGCAACTCAGTGCTGCT
>JANNRP010000302.1:0-22044 GCA_031401535.1 Hyphomicrobiaceae bacterium
GATGCCAGGCTCGATCGCGACGAGGATGCGTTTGGCAACATCACACACACTGTATTCGTCGTTGGGCCGGTCAGTCATATTAAAGTGACAATCGACGGTGAGGTCGACACGACCGACGCCAACGGTATCGTGTCGGGCACCGTCGAGCGCCAACCGCACGCGCTATACTTGCGGGACACAGCGTTGACGCGGCCTTCGGCAGAGCTGCGCGGGTATGCGCGGGACTGCCGGACTGAGGACGCAGCCGATACCCTGTCTGCGATGCATACGCTCATGGATCGACTCGCTCGGGATGTGACATTCGATTTAGCGGCAACGACGACGGTAACGACCGCTACCGAGGCGTTCAAGGCCGGTCGCGGCGTATGTCAGGATTTTGCGCACGTATTCATTGCCTGTGCCCGGTCGATGGGTGTACCGGCACGTTACGTCAGCGGCTACTACCTGCTGACCGACACGATTGAGCAGGATGCCGGCCATGCGTGGGCCGAAGTCTATATCGACGGCATGGGCTGGGTCGCATTCGATGCGACCAACAATCTTTGCCCGACGGATCGCTACGTCCGCGTTGCCGTCGGCCTCGACTATCTCGACGCCGCACCTATTCGTGGCTCCCAAACGGGCGGCGCCGCCGAGATGCTAGCCATCCAGATTCAGGTGCAGCAGGGTCGGCAGGTGGTCGAGGGGTAATTGCGAAAATGTGTGGCGAGGGTCCACATGCGCGGTGAACGGGCGCATTGTCGAAGGCAGACTTGAGGCCTAACAGGGCCTGCAGTAACCGCCTCCGGATGCCTTTGACATGGCCCACGCCTCAATCATTGCCGAAGAGCGAACCGCCGAGTTCGCGACTGTGCGCCTCTGGCTGTTCGGCGTTGCGGCGCTGGTGTTCGTGATGATCTCGATCGGTGGCGCGACGCGCCTGACCGGCAGCGGTTTGTCGATCACCGAATGGAAGCCGATCATGGGGGCGATCCCCCCGCTAGGTGACGTTGCCTGGATGGAGGCGTTCGCAAAGTATAAGGCGATCCCGCAGTATGCCATGGTTAACAAGGGCATGAGCCTCGAAGCCTTCAAAGTGATTTTCTGGTGGGAGTGGTCGCATCGCTTCCTTGGCCGACTGATCGGCGTAGCCTTTGCTCTGCCGCTGGCGTGGTTCTGGATCACGGGCCGGTTACCGAAAGGATTGCCGCCGAAACTGCTGGCCGTGTTGGCGCTGGGCGGCGTTCAAGGCTTTATCGGTTGGTATATGGTGCAGTCGGGCCTGTCTGAGCGGATCGACGTCAGTCAATATCGACTCGCATTGCATCTGTCGGTGGCGTTCGTGATCCTGGCCAGTCTGATCTGGCTCGGCGCCGATCTTGGGCGGCACCCGGTCAGAATCGGGCAGCGCACGGTGACGGCGTCGCAGAAGATGTGGGCAGCGGCGATCACGGTCGCAATTTTTGTGCAGGTCGTACTCGGCGCATTGGTCGCTGGGTTGAAAGCAGGGCTCACCTACAACACGTGGCCTTTGATGGATGGTCGGCTGATCCCAACGGGGCTCAGTACGCTAACGCCGTGGTACCTCAATGCCTTCGAAAACATCACCGCCGTGCAGTTCAATCACCGAATCGCGGCCTATGGTGTGACGGCGATGGTGCTCGCCCACACCTGGAGCGTCATGCGCACCACCGACCACGAGCACTTGCGCCGATCAGTCGGCCTGCTGATGGTCGCGGTGATTGTCCAAGTAGCACTCGGCATATGGGCGTTACTCGCCGTCGTGCCGATCGCCTTGGCACTTGCCCATCAAGCCGGTGCTGCGGCGCTGTTCACGATCGCCGTCCGGCATCTGTGGATTGTGCGGGTGGCCTAAGCCAACCCCAACATCAGCTTGATTGATTGCACAGCCGCACCGGACGCGCCCTTGCCGAGATTGTCGAGGCGGGCCACGAGCACGGCTTGGCCGTAGGCATCGTTGCCGAACACGCGCAATTCGAGTTGGTCGGTGTTGTTGAGGCCTTCGGGTTCCAGTCGTCCGCCCTTGGCGTTGCCTTCTGTTACAGACATAACGCGGACCAAGGACGACCCCTCGTACCGCTTGGCGAGCACTGCCGTCAGATCCGCCACTGTCGGTCGGCCCGTCAAATGATCGAGGTGCAGCGGCACCGATACCAGCATACCCTGCCGGTAATTACCGACCGAAGGTACAAAGATCGGCCGCCGTGTAAGTCCACTATAGGTTTGCGTCTCGGGCAGATGCTTGTGCGTCAGGCCTAGGCCGTAAACCTCGAACGCTGCCGCTTTGCCGGTCTCATAGGCCTCGATCATCGCCTTGCCGCCGCCTGAATAGCCCGAGACCGCATTGATCGTCACTGGATAGTCGGTGGGGATGATGCCGGCATCGACCAGGGGACGGATCAGCGCAATGGCGCCCGTCGGATAGCACCCGGGGTTGCTGACGCGCTTGGCCGCGGCCACCAGGGCAGCTTGGCCAGGCGTCATCTCGGGGAAGCCGTAGATCCAGCCGGCCGCAACCCGGTGTGCGGTCGACGCATCGACAATCTTTGGGCCACCGTTCGGCAAGGCGTCTGCAACCGCGACCGCTTCCTTGGCGGCCTCATCTGGCAGGCACAGCACCACGAGATCGACCTCGGTCATCAGGACCCGCTTTGCAGCCGGGTCCTTGCGGTGCTCTGGTGCGATCGACCGAATGGTAATCCCGCTGACTGCTGCCAGCCGTTGGGCAATGCCAAGGCCGGTGGTACCAGCCTCACCGTCGATGAATACGGTGGGTTGGGTCTTGGAAAGGGCGGTGTGGAACATGGGCCTGCCTGTTCAGTGAGTGGAACTGGGGCGCGACAAATGAAAATGCCGCGCATGAGGTGCGCGGCTGGTGTGCAAGGTGGCGATAGACCGACCTTCATCGCCGCGCGAGGTGGACCTCACGACGTCGGCTTCCGAATGGTTTACCGATGCTGTTCATGCATTCGATATGCGCTGCCTGTTCGCCGCTGTCAATAATTGATGATCGGTCCCGCTCAGATTGGTGCTGCCGTTAAGTGACCGGCAACCATAGCTGACCTAATGCTGCATGTAGTTGTGCTGCGGTTCGGGGACCAGAATGCGTCTGTTGAAGTTGTTGGGAACGCTATCGGCATTAGCGGTTATTCTGTCGAGCTATTTGAGTTTGGAAGCATCGGCGCGCCCACCAGTCTACGCGCATAGTTATACAATCGAGGTTGCTCCTCCCGGCTATCCCGCAGTGAAACTGTACGCCGAGGAAACGGGCCACGGTCCGGTCATCCTGCTGCTGCATGGCCTTGGTGCGTCCGGCTACACGTTTCGCCGCATTGTTCCAGCTCTGAGTGCCCACCATCGGGTGATCACGCTAGATCTGCGGGGGTTTGGCCAGTCCGAGAAGCCGTTTGATCAATTCTATTCGGCGCTTGACCAGGCAGCGCACGTACGGGATTTCATTGAGCGTCGCGGCTTGCGCGGGATTACGCTTGCCGGTCATTCGTTTGGCGGTGGCGTCGCCATCGCACTGGCGCTCGATCTCAACCGCTACCGGCCGGGTCTGCTCTCCCGCCTCGTGCTGATGAGCAGCCCGGCGTTCCCACAGCCCCTGTCACCAGCCGTCAACTTTCTTCGTAAGCCCGTGCTCCCTCTGTTGGCACTGACACTGATCCCTCCGCAAATCACAGCCCGAATGTCGCTTTCAAGCGATATGGGAAATTTCGCTCACATCACCGATCGCGACATCTGGAGTTATGCTCAGCCCTTGGGTCAGCCCGGTGCAGCGCACGCCATGATCGCGACGGCGCAGCAAATCGTACCGGCCAATATAGCGAACCTCGTCCGGCGCTATCCGACGATACACCAGCCGACGCTTTTGGTCTGGTGCCGCCGCGATGAAGTGGTACCGCTGGTAACAGGGATTTCGCTCAAGCGCATGTTGCCGCGCGCCGAACTCAAGGTGCTGGATAGCTGTACGCACGCGCCGCCCGAGGAAGCACCTGAAGAGCTGCTGATCCACATGCGCCGCTTCTTGAGTATGCGATAACGATGGTTGCGGGGCGCACGGCGTCGTGGTGACATCCGATTTCAAAAAAAGAAACCCGGAGGTTCGTCGATGTACCAGTCCGATTCTGAATTGTTTCACGTCTTGAAGGACGAGTTGCAGACGGCCGTCATCGGCGATGTACTCGACCAGATGGGGTTTCGTCGGCAGTTCCTGCCGCAGGCGATCGGGCCGCTCGGCAGCGCTATGAAGATCGTCGGCCGCGCGATGCCTGTGCTAGAAGCTGATATTTTCGATGATGGCCGGGAAACTTCAAGGGGCCCGCTGGCGCGCAAGCAGTTCGGCTTGATGCTGGAGGCGCTCGACGATCTTCAAGCGGGTGAGATCTATGTCGCGACGGGTGCGTCGCTGCGCTATGCGCTGTGGGGTGAGTTGATGGCCACGCGTGCCATGCATCTCAAGGCGGCCGGCGCTATCCTCGACGGCTATATTCGCGATGCCAATCAGATCGAGGCGTTGGGCTTCACCATCTTCTCACGCGGGCTCTATGCGCAGGACCAAGGGCCGCGCGGCAAGGTGATCGACTTTCGCTCGAGCATCGAGATCGAAGGTGTGCGGATCGAGCCAGGCGCACTATTGTTCGGCGATCGCGAGGGCGTGCTCGTGATACCACGCGAGGCCGAAGAGGAGGCGGTGCGTCGCAGTCTTGAAAAGGCAAAGACCGAAGGCGCCGTGGGAAAGGCCATTCGCGGGGGTATGAGCACGGTGGATGCCTTCAACAAGTTCGGGGTGATGTGATGCGTGCGATACATACAGTCATTCGGTACAGCGTGGTGGCGCTTGCTTTGTTGGCCGTCCCATGCGTAGCGGCGGCACAGGACTTGCTGACCAAAAAAGAAGTGCTGCTACTCGAAACCTTCAAGACCCAATCTGGCCGCATCCTGAAGGGTGTCAAAGTCGGCTATGAAAGTTACGGCACGCTCAATGCCGACAAGTCAAACGCCATTTTGATCTGTCACTTTTTCTCGGGCTCGTCGCATGCGGCGGGCAAATATAACGCGGCCGATAAAGTGCCGGGCTACTGGGACGCTATCATTGGTCCCGGCAAGGCGATTGATACGAATAAGTTCTTCGTCGTCTCGTCCGACACGCTCGTGAATCTCGGTGCCAATGATCCGAACGTTGTCACCACCGGGCCAGCATCGATCGATCCCGACAAGGGCCAGCCCTATGGTATGGACTTTCCCATCGTGACGATCCGCGATTTCGTCGAGGTGCAAAAGGCCCTCGCGGATAAGCTTGGCATCAGGAAGTTTGCGGTTGTTTCTGGCGCATCGATGGGTGCGCTTCAAACCTACGAATGGGCGGCGGCGTACCCGGAGATGGTTGGCAAGATCATGCCGGTCATCGGATTTGCCGATGCGGACTCCAATCTGATCGCTTGGCTTGACATCTGGGCGACACCGATCCGGCTTGATCCGAAATGGAACGGCGGCAACTACTATGGCCGGGAAGCGCCACTCTCGGGGCTCGCTCAATCGCTCAAGATCGTGACCATGCACGCGCAGCACTGGAAGTGGGCGAACGCTACGTTCGGGCGCAAATGGGCAAAGGACGGTGAAGATCCGGCCACGGGGTTTGACAAGAAGTTCGCAATCGAGGCAGCGCTTGATAGTGCTGGCGTCGGCAGGGCTGCGATCTCCGATGCCAACCACTTTCTCTATCTGGTGAAGGCCAACCAGTTGTTTGTTGCTGGAGGCGGTGTGGCAGGCGAAGGGTTGAAAAAGATCAAGGCGCCTATCTTATTGATCACCCAACCTGACGACCTCGTGTTTCATGCCGATGGTGTGCGGCAGATGGTTGACGGGGTCAAAGCCGCGGGCGGGGCTATAGAGCATGTAGAGTTGGCTGGCACTCGCGGGCACCTCGACGGGGTGCTGTCGATGAAGCAGGTAGAGGGTAAAATCTCCACGTTTTTGGCGAAGTAGTTAGGCAACCACGAAGGAATCTCATCGATGATTTTCGATCACCGTACTTATGTCTGCAAGCCGGGAACGATCAAGGCGCATCTCGCGCTCTATGAAAAGATTGGGTACGCCGTGCAGTCGAAGCACCTGGGCAAGCCTGTGCTCTACGGCACCACCGAAGTCGGCGACGTCAATGCCTATGTGCACATCTGGGCCTATGTTGATTTGGCCGACCGGACTGCTAAGCGTGCTGCTATGTGGACCGATCCGGATTGGCTCACTTACGTGAAGGCCTCTGGCGAACTCGGCGCATTGGTACATCAGGAGAACAAGATCCTTATAGCGACACCTTTCTTTAAGACATGAACCGGTGAACTGCGGCGACGTCGAACGAGCCGCACCCAGCGGCCGTGAGGATCGCTTCTGGCCCGCATGACCGGTGGCGCTGGTCATGACGGCGCTGGGGCGCTATGACGTGCCTCAACCACCGTTTCAGACCCGCCAGGGAGTCACGATCTTGTCCGCCATGCAAAGTGTTTTGTCGTCAATTTGGAGTTTTCTTGTTCCAGTCCATCGTGACGGCTTGAAGTTCCTGCTGCCGACTGTGGGATTGGCGCTGCTTTTCCTGCTGTTGTGGGCGCCGCTGGGTTGGTTGCTGGCTGTGGTCGCGCTCTATATCGCTTACTTTTTTCGCGATCCTGATCGGACGACGCCGTTGCGTGACGGCCTAATCATCGCCCCGGCCGACGGGCGCATCAGCAGTATCGACACGGTTATTCCACCGGCGGAACTTGGGCTTGGCGATGCGCAACGCATACGCATCTCGATTTTTCTGTCGGTGTTCGACGTGCATATCAACCGCGCACCCATCGCTGGTCGCATTAAGCGCTCGATTTACGTGCCAGGCGCATTTCTTAATGCCGAACTCGACAAGGCCAGCACAGAGAACGAACGCCGCGCCATCATCATCGAGACGCCAAGCGGCACTGAGATCGCGGTGGTCCAGATTGCGGGCCTGATCGCGCGTCGCATTGTGACGTTTGCAGGCGAAGGCGATAGTGTCGGCGTTGGACAGCGGTTTGGATTGATCCGATTTGGTAGCCGGGTTGATGTCTACCTGCCGGTCAATCGTCATGGACTTGTGGCGGTCGGGCAAACCGCCGTTGCTGGTGAGACTGTATTGGCCGACCTGAACTCCGAAGAGCCGGAACGCGAGGCGCGGCGAAGCTGACGCCCAACGCCAAAAGCCCTAAAAGTTAGGAAAATGCCATGGACCCGATCGTGCCGCGCCTGGAAGAAGAGACGCGCCGCCGCCGCCGCCGTCGTTTGTTCAGCCAGCAGAAGGTGCCGGTGCGGATGTTGGTGCCTAATTTTTTCACGTTACTTGGTTTGTGCGCGGGGTTGACCGCTATTCGGATGGCGATCGAAGGGCGCTATGAGCTGGCGTTGGCTGCCATCGTTTTTGCGGCCTTGCTAGATGGCGTCGACGGCCGCGTGGCACGCCTGCTGAAAGCATCGTCGCGCTTTGGCGCTGAGTTGGACAGTCTAGCGGATTTCGTCAATTTCGGCGTTGCACCAGCAATCGTGCTGTTTACATGGGGTGCCTGGGGCACGCCCGGGATGCGTGGTTTTGCTTGGATCGTGCTGATGCTGTTGGCGATAGCTTGCGGTCTCAGGCTCGCGCGCTTCAATGTCATGATCGAAGAAGATAAGCCCAAATGGCAGGGCAATTACTTCACAGGAGTGCCCGCTCCTGCCGGCGCACTCATCGCCTTATTGCCCGTCTATATCGACAATCTGGGACTGGGTGACGTTCGGTCGGGTGCGTTTGTTTATTTTACGCTCGGCTATGCAATGCTGATTGCACTGTTGATGGTGTCGATCATCCCGACGTTCTCGGGCAAGCTCCTCGGTGAGCGTATTTCCCGCGAGTGGGTGCTTCCGCTGTTCGTGGTAGCAGGCGCTTTGGTGGCGCTTCTCGTGACTTATCCCTATGCGACGTTGACGGTGGGTACGCTCGCGTACCTGGCGCTAATTCCGATTAGTGTCCGTCGGTTTGGCCGACATGCCAAAGACGACGACCAGAATAGTCGCAAGATTGGCGGCGTGCCCCTCAAGCCTGCCGCGGTTCCAGGGGCGACAGGCCCCAACGTGGTAGACCTTCGTTCGCCGGACCGGACGCCCGATGCCGGTCAGCGGTAGCAAGCCGTGACACGCGGTATCTATGGCACGCCACCTGTAGATTTGGCGGCTGCCGCAGCGGATGCGGTACAATTCTCGCCCCTCGAACCGGGCGCGGATGCTTTGGAACTGCAACCCGACGCCTCGCTTGATAGTATGACGATGCTGGCGCCGCGCGGTCGATTGGAGCGGCGTTATGTCATCGCCCAGGCGTTGCGGATTCTGAAGCCAGAAACGATTTTAACTGTGATGGCGCACAAGACGAAGGGTGGTACGAGGCTGAGCGATGAACTTGCGGGCTTTGGCTGCATGGCGGAAGAGGCAGCACGTCGGCATCATCGAATCTGTACGTGCCAACGACCTGAGATTGTAGCGAACCTTGACGATGCTCTTAAGGTTGGCGCGCCGCGCTTCGTCGAGGCGATCGGGCTATGGTCGCAACCAGGAGTTTTCAGTTGGGATCGGATTGATCCCGGCACCGCCTTGCTGGCAAAACATTTGCCGCGTCTGAATGGTCGTGGTGCTGATTTCGGTTGCGGCATTGGCAACCTCACTCTGAGCCTGCTGAAACAGCCATCGATCACTCATGTGACTATGATTGATGCCGACCGGCGGGCGGTCGAGGCGGCGCGCCGCAACGTTATCGACCCGCGCGCCATAGTACACTGGGCTGATGTGCGGCTCCTCACGGCCAGCCCTGCCGGACTTGACTTCGTCGTCATGAACCCGCCATTCCACGACGGCGGCGCCGAGGATTTGGATCTCGGACGGCTGTTTCTGCAGCGTGCGGCTGAAGCGTTGCGGCCTGGTGGCGTGTGCATCCTCGTTGCCAACCGCCATCTGCCCTACGAGGGGGCGATGCGCCAACTGTTTTCTAAGATTGCGCCATTGGCCCAGACCGGCGGTTACAAGGTCTACGAAGGCACCAAATGAGCAATCTGCCAACGCAGCTGCGGCTAGATCGACTCCTCGCCAATATGGGTTATGGCTCCCGCCGCGATATCCAGCAGTGGGTGAAGGCGAAGGCCATTTTTCTGGATGGCGAGCCGTTGACCGATTCCGATCAGCGGATTGCGGTGACGCCTGAATTAAGTCGGCGCATGCTTGTCAGGGGCGAGCCACTCGATCCGCCACCGGGCTTAATTCTGATGCTGCACAAACCTTTGGGAGTGACTTGTTCACACAAAGAGACGGGGCCGCTTGTCTACGATTTGTTGCCCGACCGCTGGCGTCTGCGCAAGCCTGCCATTTCCACGGTTGGTCGACTCGACAAGGATACGTCTGGCTTGCTGTTGATGACGGACGATGGGGCGTTGCTGCACCGGTTGATTTCGCCGCGTGGCAACACGCTGAAACGTTATTGCGCGACTTTGGCCCGTCCGCTGCGCGGTGATGAAGCGGCAGTGTTTGGTAGCGGTACCATGCTGCTTGAATCGGACGATAAACCGCTATTGTCGGCAACGCTGGAGATCATTGCGCAAGATCAGGCTCACGTGACGCTGACAGAGGGCCGCTATCATCAAGTGAGACGCATGTTCGCGACGGTTGGCAACCATGTGGTGTCGCTCCATCGCGACCGCATCGGCAATCTTGATTTGCCGCTGGATCTCGCGGTTGGCACATATCGGCTGCTCAGCGCGCACGATCTTACAGCTCTTGGCGTGTAGCGGACAGCCGATGTTGACGTCGGGCCGCCGCTACTTCGTTTCTTCTGCTGAGCGATGATAGACGTCATCGGTGCGCACGATGTCATCTTCGCCCAGATACGTCCCGATCTGCACCTCGATGATCTCGAGCGGCACTTTCCCTGGGTTTTCTAGTCGGTGCCACTGCGTTGCAAAGATATAGATGCTTTCGTTTTCCCGAACGAGTTTCTCCATATCACCGACAGCAATCTTGGCCGTCCCCTGCACAACCACCCAGTGTTCTGAGCGATGGTGGTGCATTTGCATTGACAACTTACCGCCTGGCTTCACGTGCAGCAGTTTGACCTGGAACCGTTGACCGATACTGAGTGTCTCAAAATATCCCCACGGGCGATAGTTCCGCAGGTGCTGCTCCTGCTCCTTGCGGTTTGACTGCTTGAGTCGCGCGACTATCTTCGACACTTCTTGCGAGCGCGATTTGTCAGCCACAAGCAATGCATCGGGCGTATCGACAATGATCAAATTCTCAATGCCGATGGTAGAAATCAGGCCACGCTCACTGTGCACGTAGCAGCCTTTGGTATCCTCTAGCACCGCTTCACCGTGCACGTAGTTCTCATCCTGGTCGTGCGGTGCGATGTCCCACAAAGAGGACCAGGAGCCCACATCGCTCCAACCCACGTCAATCGGCAACATGGCAGCCGATGCCGTTTTCTCCATTACCGCGTAGTCGACCGACACGTTTGGAGATTGCGCGAAGGCAACGCGATCGAGACGCACACAGCCGAGGTCGTCCACCGCAGCGGAAAGCCCACCGCGTGCAGCTTCAAGGATTTTTGGCTCCAGTCGACCAAGCTCATCGATGAAAGTGCGGGCGTGCATTACAAAGATTCCGCTGTTCCAGAAATAGTTGCCAGCCTTCAGATAACTTTCTGCGGTTTTGGCATTCGGCTTCTCGGAGAAGGCCGCAACCTTGTAGGCGCCGCCGTTAAAACCTTCGAGTGCCTCACCCTGTTGGATATAGCCATAGCCGGTCTGCGGCTCGTGCGGCTGAATGCCGAACAGCACAAGGCGGCCAGTTGCTGCAACCTTAGCCGCACGGCGCACCGCTTCAGCAAATCGCTTGTCGTCCTTGATGGCATGGTCGGACGGCATCACGACTATAACCGCCGTCGGATTTTCACGCATAATGGACAGTGCAGCAACAGCAATCGCGGCGGCTGTATTACGCGCAACAGGTTCCAGGATAATTGCGCGCGCATTGACCTTGGCGCGCTCCAATTCCTCCTTGACGAGGAACCGATGGTCGTTGTTGCACAACAACGTGGGTGCTTCAAAACCATCCGTCTGGGTTAGTCGCAGGAGCGTCGAGCCAAGGAAGCTTGCGTTCTGACTGTTGAAGAAACGGATAAACTGCTTCGGATACATGGCTCGCGACAATGGCCATAGGCGCGTGCCCGAACCGCCTGACAGGATGACTGGATAAATCGCGGTCATGCGTTGGAGCTTTCCGAAGTGTGAAGCCGTTGTTGGATCAGTCATAACGGAACGTACGGTCAATTCTGTTCGACGGCGCCGAAACGCCGCAACAGGTTTTTTCACGGCTATTGCCGTCACAGTATAGTTAACAGGTTCAAGTGGCCCTTCTCAAGGCCGCCTCGCGATCAACGCGATCGGTTGTTTTTTTAGCGATCAGCGTCCGCTGGACTTCTGCATCAGCCGATCGCGCAGCGACTGTAGTGCACCGGCCCCGTTGCCAGCTTCCGCTGGTCTGCCCGCGACCGCAGCATCCTTGCGCAGGGCCGGTACGCTCGGACGTGCTGCCATTTGCCCTGGTTGGGCTAACGGGGCGGCCTCCCGGCGCAGCATTGAGCCGGGTGGGCGCGGCGCTGATTGGCCGGGCGAACCGTTCGATTGTGCGCTGGTCGCCAAGCTGCTACCTGCAAGATTTCTGGCGGCGGCACTGTCTGACGATTGCCCTGTCCGCGGCGGCATGTGCTGATCTGCCGAATATCCATCGGTGGGCAAGTCGGGACTGACGCCGTCGGGCTGACCGGCCGGTGCGATAGCAGCCTGAGGGTCGCTGCTTGTGATCCCCATCGCGTCCGCAAACATTGCCATCTGCTGGGCAGCGTCCGTACCAGCGCCAGAGCCAGAGGCGCGCCAACGCTCGACCAATTGATCAAGGAAGTTGTCGTCACCGACCGAGGTTTGCCATTTTTCGGTAAAGCGCGCGGTCGAGCTACGCGGGAGATTGATTTTTGCTATCTCGTCGAACTTGATTCGGACCGGCAGAGCAACACCGTCGCCGAATGCAATGGCTTCACGTTGGCCAAGTGCAGGCAGAAATTCGAGTAGACCTGAGCCTGTGTCGGAAACCGCGGACGCAACAATGGCTTGATCACGGTCGTTGGCCATCCGGAGTGCAAAAACGGTATTGCACTGCGACAGAATAGTCGGGTCAATTTCGGCAGGGCGTTGTGTCACGATACACAATGAGGCACCATATTTGCGGCCCTCTTTCGCGATCTTGGCGATGGCGCGCTTGCAAGGCTCGAACCCGGCGTTGGGATTTGCTGGAACGTACCGATGCGCTTCTTCGCACACGAGTGTCACTGGCACATGACCCTCGCCCCACAATGCGAAGTCGAACGTCAGTCGGCAGATCACGGATACCACGACATTGACGATCTCGGTCGGCAGGCCCGTCAACTCAACAATGGTGATGGGCTTGTTGTTGACGGGAACGCGGAAAATGCGCCCAAGAATTTGGGCCATGCTATCGTACACCGTCAACTGACCAAACATGAACGCGTAGCGGGCATCCTGAGTGATCATATCAAGCCTCGACCGCAGGGCGCGATAGGGCTGTAAATCCTTTTTATTTTCGAGTTTTCCCATGCGCTCGTCGATCAGACTGGTCAAGTCCGAGATCCGGTACGGCACCGGCGTATCAACCGTGAAGCGGCCTGGATCGAGCACGCCGCGGCGGAGTGCTGTCGTCTGCTTTTCGCGGCCTGATGAATAGCGACTCTTGGATATAGGAATTAGTTCCTGGAGAATTTCAATCTCGGCTTTGTTACCATCCTGACCACCTATGAGAACTTCGCATAACTCTTCGAACGTCAGCAACCAGTACGGTAACTGCATATTGCGCGGTGATACCACCTCGCCCCATTCGGTGAAGGCGGTCGAGTATTCATTGTGCGGGTCGAGCAGCACCATATGAGCGGCTGGATTCTTCTCCAAAATGGCGCGCAGGATCAGTGCCGTCGTGCACGACTTGCCAGTGCCTGTGGTGCCTAGAATGGCGAAGTGCTTGCCGAGCAGATCGTCTACGCGCACCATCGCTGGAATGGTCTGGTCCTGGCGGATGCAACCGACGCGCACCGCGTTCCTCATATCGCCGCAGAACGCCAACTCCAGTTCAGGCTTGGTTGCCACCCGGACGCGGTCGCCCAGCAGCGGATAAATGGTGACGCCGCGATTGAACGAACCCGGCTTGTCGTCGCGGGCCTTCCATAACTCACCGACAAGGCCCAATTCGGCAATCCAGACCTCGACCTCGCCGTCACGATGGGCTGGGACTGGCACACTCAGCGCCGATACGATGGCAAGTACAACCGTGCGCGATTGCTCAATGGCAAGCAGGGTTCCCATTTCCGGACGCTGCGTGCTCAAGTGCATTCCAACCGACTGGGCCGAGTCGAGCAGGACGATTGCCTTTGAGCCGGTCACCGAGACGATACGCCCGATCGAATTATCGCGGTGCAGAGGTTTCGGATTTGCGGAGGCAGCAGCTGACAGCATAGGAGCTTACTTTCAGTTCGAGGCAGGTCTCTGACTCGCAAGCGGTTTATCTGGTACAATTAAAACAGGCATCAGTTGGTCTCGGGCGACCGATCCGAACCATTGGCGGCGGTAACGATGTGGCGCGAGGGTAAAACGACTTCGACAACGGTACCGATGCCTTTCGTGCTACGAATGTTCATGCGACCGCCGTGCAATTCGACCAGTGCTTTTGCGATCGGTAGGCCGAGGCCTGTGCCCTCTCGCCACCGGGTGCGCGTGCCGTCAACCTGACCAAACGGGGTCATGCCAATCGCAATCTCTTCGGCCGTCATGCCAACGCCGGTGTCGTGGATGTAAACCACGTTACCGCCATCGCCACCGCGATTTGCCTCGATCGTGACGCAGCCTCCGGGCAGGGTGAATTTGATGGCGTTGCTCAGCAAGTTGGTAAATATCTGGCGTAGTTTGTTGGCGTCGCCGCGCACGTTGGCAAGGCTTGGGTCTATTTGCGGTACCAGCGTAACTTGCGCCTCGGCGGCAACGGCTGCAAATGACTTGACGCTGGCCACAAGTATGTCGTCGAGGCTGATCTCGCTGTGGTCGAGCGTGTAGCGCCCGCTTTGCATTTTCGAGATGTCGAGAATGTCATTGATGATGGCGAGAAGCTGGCCAGCAGCATCATGAATCAGATGCGAATACTGCACGATATCGTCATCCTGGAGCCGCCGCCGCTCGTGTTCGCTCAAAAGCTTGGAAAACCCGATGATGGTGTTGAGGGGGGTCCGCAATTCGTGGCTCATATTCGAGATAAACTCGGATTTGACGCGGCCGGCCAGTTCCGATTCGATGCGTGCTGTCTGCTCAGCCGCGCGCGTGCGGCTTCGTAGGATGGCTTCGCTCAAAAGCGAGGAATACTCGCCCATGAGCGAGTTTGATTTCCCAGACCCTGAATTGTGACTGATCATCCCGCGCACGACTCATTTGTTGCCTCGCGTCCCAAGTTACCTGCCTTCAGCTAATTGAGAGTTAATGATTGTTCCACATTGCATGCACAATGCGCACGGTGTCTGAGGCAATACACAAGGCGGTCACTGTCGCTTGTCCTTGTGCCATGTGCAGATTGGCAAATTGATGGGCAGATGAACGACGCAGGGTGGCTGACAACAGCGCGAGGCGGTATAGGCATACGATCATCACGATTTTTGCACAGGTTGATCCAATGTCCATTCCGACCCGACTGACCAAGAGACTTGGCATAACGCATCCGGTGTTGAGCGCACCGATGGACGTGATTGCCGGGGGAAAATTAGCAGCGGCGGTCTCGGCGGCCGGCGGCCTTGGCTTTCTGGGAGGTGGCTACACGGAGGGACTGTCCTGGTTTGATGACGAATTTCTGGCGGCTGGCAACCAGGCCGTCGGCTGCGGATTTATAACCTGGGCGCTGCGACAGCGACCTGAAATCCTTGACGGTGTCATCGCGCGCAAACCAGCGGCGGTATTCCTTTCATTTGATGATCCTGAGCCGTTCGCGTCAAAAGTGAAAGCGGCCGGCATTCCGGTGTTCTGCCAGCTACAGACACGCGCCGACGCAATGCGGGCGATCGACTGCGGCGTCGACGTGATCGTCGCGCAGGGCGGTGAAGCCGGTGGTCATGGCGGGGGCAGGGCGACACTCACGCTGGTCCCGGAGATTGCCGATTTGATTGCACAACGTGCTCCTGACACGTTGCTCTGTGCGGCTGGCGGGATCGCCGACGGTCGAGGTCTGGCAGCCGCCTTGATGCTGGGTGCCGATGGCGTCGTCGTCGGTTCCCGCTTTTGGGCATCGTCCGAGGCCAAGGTACACAGCAATCTCCATCAGGCAGCACTTGCTGCCACCGGCGATGACACAATTCGACAGAGTGTCCTCGACATTGTTCGCGATCGGCCCTGGCCTGCCCGATACACTGGCCGCGTTCTCAAAAACGACATGATCGAACAATGGTTCGGCAAGGAAGGCGAGCTTCGGTTGCAACAATCCGGGGAAGCCGCTCGGTATGCCTCGGCTGCCACGGCTGTCGATCCCCGGATTGTAGCGACAATCGTTGGTGAAGCGGTAAGCCTCATTCATACAATCGAGCCTGCAGGCGTCATTCTTGAGCGCATGGTGAGCGAAGCTGAAGTGCTGCTGAAGCGTGGCGCGGGATTGGTCGTCTAGCCCCGTTGTGTGTCGGCAGTTCAAAGGGTCACTGATGCGAAATCCAAGCCTGATCATATTCGACTTCGATGGCGTTGTGGCCGACAGCGAGACCATCGCCAATCAGGCACTGGCCAACTATCTGACGTCGATAGGACACCCCACTACCCTCGATGACAGTATGCGCATGTTTATGGGCAAGCGACATGCCGATACGCTTGACGCGATCGTCCGTTACATCGGCCGGCCATTGCCAGATAGTTTTGAGACCGGCTATCGGGCGGGCGTTCGCGTCACCATGCGGGAGCAGGTGGTGCCAATCCCTGGCGTCCAGGTGTTCTTGGACGAGCATACGAGTGTCCCGAAGTGTGTTGCGTCGTCGTCGTCGCGCGAGTGGCTTGACCATTGTGTCGAAAAATTTGCCTTGCGACCTCAGTTCGGCGACAATTTGTTCAGTGCGACACTCGTTAGAAATGGCAAACCTGCTCCTGATATCTATCTATACGCAGCGCAGGCAATGGCCGCACAACCTGTCAGTACCGTTGTGTTGGAGGATAGTCCGACCGGCGTGATTGGCGCAGTTGCAGCCGGCATGCACGTGATCGGCTTTCTCGGCGGTTCGCATATTCGCCCCGGCCACGCCGACAAACTGATAGCGGCAGGAGCGCATGCGATTGCTGAGACGTTCGATGAGGTGGCGCGCATCATTGCCCCTGAATAGCGTTGATGCAAAAGGGATTAGCCTTGCCACTGCTGGCACGCTAGATCGTTTCGCCAGTTGGCCTGTGTGGTGACGTGTGATCGATCGGAACTGCTGTCCATGAACTTTACCCTTACTGACGAACAATTGGCGATCCAGGATATGGCGCTGACCTTCGCCCGGGAGCGCTTGAGCCCGCATGCTGGCGAATGGGACGAGAAAGGCCATTTCCCCATTGACGTCATCCGCGAGACGGCAGCTCTCGGCATGGCCACCATCTATGTGCCCGAGGCGCAGGGCGGCTCCGGTCTCAAGCGGATGGACGGCGCGCTGATCATGGAAGCGCTATCTTACGGTTGCCCGGCGGTGGCCGCTTACATCTCCATTCATAATATGGTGGCGTGGATGGTCGGCCGGTACGGCGCAGCGACGCAGATCGCTGAGTGGATGCCGAAGCTCAACAGCATGGAATGGCTCGCCAGCTACTGCCTGACCGAGCCGGGCTCGGGCTCGGATGCCGCCGCCATGAAGACGAAGGCTGAAAGCGTCGGTGATCACTACATCCTCAACGGTACCAAACAGTTCATCTCAGGTGCAGGTGCGACAGACTTTTACTTCGTGTTTGCGCGTACGGGCGGAGAGGGCGCCGACGGCATTTCCGCATTCGTACTGATGAAAGGGATGCCGGGGCTGTCGTTCGGGGTCAACGAGCGCAAGATGGGCTGGAACGCACAGCCGACCCGGCAGGTCATCATGGAGAATGTGCGTGTGCCGGCTGCCAATCTCGTTGGCGAGCCGGGCAAAGGGTTCCGGTTTGCCATGAGCGGCCTCGACGGCGGGCGCGTCAATATTGGCGCCTGCTCGCTGGGTGCTGCTTGGAAGGCGCTGGACACATCGCGGCAATACATGTTCGAGCGCAAGGCCTTTGGCCAGGACCTCGCCCAGTTCCAGGCGTTGCAGTTCAAGATTGCCGACATGGCGACCGACCTGGAAGCCGCCCGCCTGATGATCTACCGGGCCGCCGACGCGCTCGACCGCGCCGATCCGGAAGCCACCAAGTACTCCGCCATGGCAAAACGCTATGCCACTGACCTGGGATTCAACATCGTCAACGACGCGCTCCAGATTCATGGCGGCTACGGTTATCTCAAGGACTACGGCCTCGAAAAGCTCGTTCGCGATCTTCGGGTTCACCAAATTCTAGAAGGCACCAACGAGATCATGCGCGTGGTGATCGCGAGGAAGGTGCTTGGCGGGAACAGGGGTTAGGGTGGTTGCGTCCGGTGTTAGATATAGTGCTGCGGTACGGCATCAATCCTCAGTCGATCGCCTTCGCCTGCTCCCGCAGAACGAACTTCTGGATCTTGCCGGTGGAGGTCTTTGACAGTGGTCCGAACACGACGCGCTTCGGGATTTTGAATGCTGCCATATGCATGCGGCAGTAGGCGATGACCTCCTCGGCCGTGACCGGGCGCGCACCCGGCTTCAAGGTGACGAACGCACATGGTGTCTCGCCCCACTTCGGGTCTGGCTTGGCGACCACGGCCGCCTCCATGATGTCCGGATGGCGGTATAGTACCTCTTCGACCTCGAGCGAGGAAATGTTCTCGCCGCCCGAGATGATGATGTCCTTCGACCGGTCCTTGACGTCGATGTAGGCGTCAGGATGCCAGGCCGCGAGGTCGCCGGAGTGATAATAGCCTCCTGCAAACGCCTCTGCCGTCGCCGCCTCGTTTTTGAAATAACCTTTCATGACAGTATTGCCGCGCTGCATGATTTCGCCGATCGCAGTGCCATCGCGGGCTACTGGCTGCATCGTGGCTGGATCGGCAACCATGATGTCCTCGACGATGGCGGTTGGGATACCCTGCCGGGCCATTAGTGCATAGCGTTGCTCGACCGGCTCGTTGCTCCAGGTTTCTCCGGGCGCGCAAAATAGTGACGGGCCATAGCTCTCCGTCGTGCCGTAAGCATGCAGCACATCGAAGCCCATCGCCTCCATATCGCGCAGCACAGCCGATGGTGGCGCCGCCCCTCCGGTCAGCAAGCGTGGCCGCACGGGAAGCGGGCATTTGTGTTCGACCGGGGCATGGATCAGCATGGTGAGTACGATTGGCGCGCCGCACATGTGCGTGATGTGATGCTGGGCAATCAGTTTGAAGATGCGTTTGGGCTCCACCTTGCGCAGGCAGACGTGGGTGCCGCCGACAGCCGTCACCGCCCATGTGTAGGTCCAGCCGGAGCAATGGAACATCGGCAGCGTCCACAGATAGCGGGCGGTGTGGTCAAGTTGGAAGGTCAGGGCATTTGAGAGCGCCGCGAGGTGCGCACCGCGATGGCTGAACACGACGCCTTTCGGGTTGCCGGTCGTGCCCGAGGTATAGAGCAGGCAAATGCTGTCCCACTCGTCCGTGATGCCCGGATAGACGTAGGCTGGATCGCCGCCAGCAATGAAGCTCTCGTATTCGACGTCGGCAATGGCGGGCGCTTCCATGGTTTCCGCATCGGCTATGTCGACGACGCGCGGGCGCACCTGGCAACGTTCAAGCGCCGACGGAATAACGGTGTGGAATTCGCGGTCGGCCAGCAGAAGTTTGGCTTCGCCATGGTCGAGGCAAAAGGCGATCGAGTCGGCGTCCAGCCGCGTGTTGATCGGATTGAGCATGGCGCCGATCATTGGCACAGCGAAATGCGCTTCGAGCATCGCCGGCGTGTTGGTCGCCATGATGGCAACGGTATCGCCGCGCGCAATACCGGTGGCGGTCAGTGCATGGGCAAGGCGTCGACAACGACTGTACAACTCTGCGTACGTGTAGCGCAGGTCACCATGAATGACAGCGATACGTTCGGGAAAGAAGTTCGCGGCCCGGGCGAGAAAACTGATTGGCGTCAGTGGAACATAGTTGGCTTTGTTTTTGGCAAGCTCGGGTCGCTCCACCGCCATCGTACTCATCTCCCTGTCAAATCTTTAGACCACGCGACCGTAAGAAACGGGGATTGCGGACTTTGAGTTCGGCGATCAGTGTGGCGCGCAGTTTTTGACCAAGCCCCGGGTTGCTACCCTCGCTGACTTTGCCAGCCCGGATGTCGTCGGCCAAGCGTCGCGGTGTGCCTTCACCATCATCGTAGACCTCGTCCAGGATGGCCCACAATGCTGCATCATCGGTGGTTGTGACGTCGCGACGCGCCACATCGAGCGCGTGGGCGATCATGGCGGCCGCATAGCGCTGCCCAGTTGGAAGGTCGGGCACGATCTCCGATTTCAGCGTTTCCGCTGCAAGGGCGATTAACGTTTCCGCGTTGAGACGCTTGGTCTTATGGGCCTTGGCCGGCTTTGACATCAGCGTGCCCTGGACGGTTTGAAATTGGCGATTGCTTCGAGGCAATCGAACTCCATTTCTGGTGCCATCAAGCCGGTGAGCGCCAACTCGATGGAATTCTCGCCGCCCGTCAGGAACCGGTCGCCTTGCAGCACTGCGAGCACTGCCCATTTTGCCGCTGCCATGATCTCCCAATAAGGGATGGCCGCTTCGTCGATCTTGACCTGTGCGGCCTCATTGTAACCGTCATAGAACGCTCGACGAGGGGCAATACCGCCGGCCTCCTGATCGGTCGCGTCGTTGCCGAAGCGCCAGCAGCGTGCGCAGAACCAGCCAATGTCCTCGTGCGGATCACCCCAGTGCGACAACTCCCAGTCGAGGATCGCCATCAGCTTGTGGTCGCGAACCATGTAGTTGCCGGTGCGGTAATCGCCGTGCACCAGCGTCGGTTGCTGCGTTGCAGGGGCATGGGTGTCGAGCCACGCCAGCGCGTAATCCAACGCCGGTCGGGCTTGCGAGGCAGTGGTCAACGCGGTCTTCAGCCGATTTGCCTCGGTCCGCGCCGGTTGCATTACTGCAAAGGGCAGCATTGCTAAGTCTGGTTGTGGTGGCCGGATCGCATGGATCATCGCAAGCGTACGGCCAAGTTCACGGGCAAGGCCCGGGCCAAATTCTGCCAGATCAGCATCGCGAGTGATTTGGCGCGCCTGAGCCTGACCATCGCTCCATGTTTGAATGAGAAACGGTCGTCCAATCACGCTGGCATCGGCGCATCGCAGAATAGGCTTGGCGACTGGCACTCCAGTCTTTGCCACCGCTGCAATCACGGCGAACTCAGCCTCGCGGTCGAGGCTGAGACTGAGCCGCTGATCGGCGTCCGTACGCATGACCCAAGTCGCCATTTCGCCATTGACAGCAACGTCGAGCCGCCAGTTCTCCTGCACCGCGCCGCCGTCGAGTAATTTCGCCGCTGCGATCACCGTGTCAGCTCCCAGCTCGCGCGAAACCCACACTTGCAGCGCTCCGGATTTCGAGTGATCGAATGTCCGTTGCCGAGCAGACTTTGGCTTTAAGGTATCTGGTTTTGCGATTGTCATCGGGGTCGGTTCATTCACCGTCCGAGTGTCAGCCCCAGAAAATCCCCTTTACTGAGTGCAACACCATTATGGCGCAGAATTGCATAGGCCGATGTCAGATGGAAATAGTAGTTCGGGATCGCAAAGCCGACCAGATAGAACTGGCCCTTGAACGTTGTCGGGTTACCGGCGATCTTGATTGTTATATCGCGATCTTCTGAGCCATCGATTTGCGAGGACTTGATTGACTTGAGGAACTCAACGGTCTTTTTCACCCGCCCCTTGAGATCGGCGAGTGTTTTTTCATTGTCTTCGTAACCCGGTACCTCGATGCCGGCTAACCGGGCAGCGGCTCCCTTGGCAAAATCACAGGCGATTTGCACCTGACGTGTCAGCGGGAACATGTCAGGCGCCAGGCGGCAGCCGCCGAGGACGGCCGGATCGATTTTCTTGACGCTGGCAAACTCCTCCGCCTTGTCAAGGACGCCTGAAAGGCCTTCGAGCGTTTGGATGAAGGCTGGCACGGACGCTTGGAACATCGAAATCGTCATCGGGTATCCTCGGTGGTGGGGCTCATGGTGAACCCGTCGTTGCTGAACTGGTGATGAGGTGCAGCCATTAAATCAAGCAGCGCTTGACGAACGGCTGCACTCCGGGCGCGCTACTTTGCTTCCTGCTTTTGAACACCAGCTGCCGCGAACATGTCCTGGAAGAAGGTCAACTGTTCGCCCAGGAATTTCACGTGCGCGGGGCGCGTCCGCATGGCCGGCGCAAACGCAACGGTTCCGGTTGCCTCGAAGCGGGAGAGCATCGTGGGATCGGTCAACATCTTACCTAACGCCGCATTAAGTTTTTCGATAATATCGTTTGGCGTGCCTTTTGGAGCGTACAGACCGTTCCAGATTGTAACCTGGAGTTTTGGCAATCCGGCTTCGGTATTGGACGGCACGTCTTTCAAGCTGCCGAGCCGTTCGGCCGACGTCACCGTATAGGCCTTGACCGTCCCTGCTTGAATCTGCGGCACGGCGGTCGTCGCCTGATCACACAGCACGTCGATTTGCCCGCCAACGAGGTCGTTCATGGCCGGCCCCGTGCCGCGATAGGCGACCATCGCAAGCTTGACACCCAGTATCTGCTGCAACTGCATGGCGCACACGTAGGAGTTGGACCCAACGCCAGCAAA
>JANNRP010000303.1:0-16595 GCA_031401535.1 Hyphomicrobiaceae bacterium
ATGCCCGCAGGCGTGCATCTTGCCCGGTATTTTCGAGGCATAGGGCAGTCCGGTATCTTCAACGATTGGAAGAGCATCCATATCCGCGCGCATACCGATGACCCGGCCGGAACCGCCCTTGCGACCCTTGATGACGCCGACGACGCCGGTTCTGCCGATCCCCGGCACGACTTCGTCGCAGCCGAACGCCTTCAGCTTTTCAGCAACGACACCGGCGGTGCGATGCACATCATAAAGCAGCTCAGGGTTCTCGTGGAAGTCGCGACGCCAAGCAGTGATTTCATCCTGCATCCCAGCGATGCGGTTGACGATAGGCATGAGGGCTGCTCCTGAAGCGCTGATTTTGGAGTGACTGTAGGGCCGTTGTCCGGCGCAAATCGTAGCGGGACTATAGCAGCCGATCCGGCGGCGGCTACGGCCGATTATCGGCAAGACCCATATCAATTTGGCAGCACTTCAATTCGCCAAAGGTCACTTAGCCAACCGATCAATCGTCTGCATCCGGGCGTCGCACGCTATTACCGCGAGATCGGCCTTATAAAGCCCTGATGGACTACTCGGCAGCAGCCAATTGCTCGACACGTTCGGCCGGCCGTTGGCCCTTTACCACGCGACCTGGAAGATTGCCGGTTGCTTCGCCGTGGCGATAAGTGACTGCACCCGAGACGATCGTCGCCTCGTAGCCGGTGGCCTTCTGCAGCAGACGACGCCCGCCAGCCGGCAGATCGAACGTGACATACGGCCGGTCGAAGCCAAGACGGTCAAAGTCGATGACGTTGAGATCAGCTTTTTTGCCGACAGCAATCACGCCGCGATCACCGAGGCCAGCCGCCAGCGCCGGATCGGACGTCAGGCGGCGGATCACTTCCGGTATGCTCCAGCGCTTGCGGTCACGCCCCCAGTACGTCATCAGCCAGGTTGGATAGCCAGCGTCCAGGATGAAGCCGACATGGGCACCGCCATCGCCCAATCCCATAATCGTATTTGGATTGTCGAGCATCGCTTCCGATGCCGACATGTCGAAGTTGTAGTAGTTGACCAGCGGCGCGTAGATGAAGTTGCGACCGCCATCCTCGATCAGGATTTCATAGGCGACATCGGGTGCTGTGCGGCCTTGGCGTTCGGCCTGCGCGGCCACCGAGTCTTCACGCTTCGGCATGTAGTTCGGCGGGTTCCCGAAGCGGAACATCTGCGTGTACATCAGACGCTTGATCAGCGGGAACGTGCTGCCCGCAATCGGGTCCTCCGACAGGATGCGGGTCCGCACCTCCGGTTGCTGCATGAGCTGCACGCGCTCGGCAAGCGGCAGCGTCGCGATCGCCTTATAGGACGGCGTGCCGGAGAACGGATTCTGGCTGCCTTCGAGACCAAGCAGCAGTCCGATGGGGCGTGGTGGCGCTACCGGGCGGATCGAGTGACCGGCGGCAATCGCCTCGTCGGCGTAGCCCAGCAGTTCCTTCCAGACGTTCGAGCGCTCCTTCTCGTGACGCTGCGTCAACGAGAACACAGCTGTGCGCCCCGAACGCTCGACCACTCGGCGCAACATCGCGAACTCCGACTTGGCGTCGGGCTCGTTCCAGTCGGAAACCATTTCGAGGAAGCCAGCACCAGCATCCGCCATGCCAGCAGCAATGCCGTGCAACTCTTCCTCGTTGGCGCGCAGCGTTGGTGTGTAGTCACCGGCAAGCGTCTTGTGGCTGATGGTGCGCGAGGTCGAAAATCCAAACGCTCCTGCGCGGACCGCGTCGGCCGTGATCGATCGCATTTGCGCTATGTCGTCCGGCGTCGCCTTCTCGTGCCGGATGGCCCGCTCGCCCATCACATACACCCGCAGTGCAGCGTGCGGCAGCAGCGCACATAAATCGATATCGCGCTTGCGCTTGTCGAGCGCTGCGAAATACTCGGCGAACGTTTCCCACTGCCAGCTCAAGCCCTCGTGCATCACCGGGGCGGGAATGTCCTCGACGCCCTCCATCAGCTCGACGAGCTTCTCGCGGTCGGCCGGGCGGCATGGCGCAAAGCCAACGCCACAGTTGCCCATCACCGCCGTCGTAACGCCGTGCCATGCCGAGGGTGCGGTGCAGCTGTCCCAGATGGCCTGCCCGTCGTAATGTGTGTGGATATCGACAAAACCCGGAGTGACGAGTTTGCCGCGAGCGTCGATTTCCTCGGCGCCGGTACCATCGAAGGTGCCGACGGCGGCAATCCGGCCGTCGATCACACCGACATCGGCATTGCGCGCGTCACTACCGGTGCCGTCAACGACGCTGCCGTTACGGATCACGAGATCGAAACGAGTAGCCATAGCGCACCCCCAGTTGATCTTTTGACCGGAGGCTACGTCGGCTGCCTGCCACGCGCCAGCGCTAGCCTACGCACGGCAGGATTGCGGGAATGCGTCGGACCAGAACATCATCGGCGCCTACAATTGATTCTGCGGCAGTAGTCACGACGTTGCTGCGCTGCGGCTGAAGGGATACGTTCGAAGGTTATGTCGAAATCAAAGCAAGTCGCCGCCATCCCTATTCGATGCAGTCCGCGCGGCCAGTTGCAGGTGATGCTCGTGACCTCCCGCGACACACAGCGATGGGTTATCCCCAAAGGCTGGCCATGGCCGGGCCGCCCTGACCATGAAGCTGCCGAGGAAGAAGCCTGGGAGGAGGCTGGCGTCAGGGGCACCACACGCAAGAACAAGTTCGGCACGTTTAGCTACGGCAAGCGACACGGCGACAAAGTGGTACCAACCAAAGTCACCGTCTATTTGCTCGACGTCACCGAGGTTGCGCGATCGTGGCCGGAAATCGGGCAGCGTCGCCGCGCCTGGTTCAGCCCTACGAATGCGGCCGCTGCCGTCGACGAGGAACAGTTAAGTGAGCTACTCCGCGCACTCGCGCCGTGATGCGGCATGGCGCAGTAGCGATCATTGATCGGGAGCTGTATCCATTTGCCCGAACATGGTGATAGCTTGTTATATGGCCGTCATCACGCACGGTTAATCGCATCAATGTGCCCGCTCGTGGCGCATGGCGAACTCCAGGGAGACGACACATCATGATCACATTGAATACGAGACGAGGCTTGGCAGCACTCGGGCTGTTGGCGCTCGGCTCAATGCCGGCAGCGGCACAAACCGAAATCAACTGGTGGCACGCCATGACCGGCGGCAACAACGAAGTCGTGGTCAAACTGGCGGAAGAATTCAATGCATCGCAGAAAGACTACAAGGTCGTTCCCACCTACAAAGGCAGCTATGCCGACACGATGAATGCCGGCATCGCTG
The DNA here is from genome assembly GCA_031401535.1 of Hyphomicrobiaceae bacterium. Lineage (GTDB taxonomy): Bacteria > Pseudomonadota > Alphaproteobacteria > Rhizobiales > Hyphomicrobiaceae > JAKFWF01. Next base: position 3,281 of record JANNRP010000303.1, read on the forward strand.
CATTCCGCGCCAATGCGGCGCCGCACATCATGCAGGTGTTCGAGGTCGGCACGGCCACCATGATGGCCGCCAAAGGCGCCGTTAAGCCGGTGCAGGACCTGATGAAGGAAGCCGGCGAAGCATTCGATCCGAAGTCATATTTGCCGGGTATCACCGGCTACTATTCGACGGCGAAGGGCGAAATGCTGTCGTTCCCGTTCAATTCATCGTCCATGGTGATGTGGATCAACAAGGACCAGCTCACCAAGGGTGGCGTCACCGCCATTCCAAAGACCTGGCCCGAGGTGTTCGATGCCGCCAAGAAGCTGCGGGCATCGGTGTCGCCGACATGCGGCTTCTCGACAGCCTGGACTACCTGGGCGCACATCGAGCAGCTATCAGCGTGGCACAATGTACCGCTGTCCACGAAGGCCAATGGTCTCGATGGTTTTGATACCGAGCTGAAATTCAACTCGCCCCTGCACGTCAAGCACCTGACGTCGCTGGTCGAACTGCAGAAGGACAAATCCTTCGACTACGCCGGGCGCACCAATACTGGCGAGGGCCGCTTCACATCTGGCGAGTGTCCGATTTTTCTGACGTCGTCGGCATTCTACGGCAACGTCAAATCGAACGCCAAATTCGACTTCACCGCAGTTCCGATGCCGTATTACCCGGATGTTGCCGGCGCACCACAAAACTCGATCATCGGTGGTGCCTCGCTTTGGGTGATGGGCGGAAAGAGCGCGGCTGAATACAAAGGCATCGCCAAGTTCTTCTCGTTCTTGTCGGATACCGACCGGCAGATGAAGTTGCATATTGAATCAGGCTATCTGCCGATCACGAATGCGGCCTACGACAAAACCCGCGCATCGGGTTTCTACGACAAAAACCCGGGCCGCGACACGCCGCTGGTCTCGCTGAACAATAAAGCGCCAACCGAGAACAGCCGTGGCTTGCGGTTGGGCAATATGGTGCAAATGCGCGATATGTGGGCGGAGGAAATCGAGGCGGCTCTGCAAGGCTCGAAGCCACCGCAGAAGGCGCTCGATGATGCCGTGTCACGCGGCAATACGGTGCTGCGCCAGTTCGAAAAGTCAGTGACGCGGTAAGGGCATCGACGTTTCGTTTCTTTGATCGATGCAAAGGCGCGCGGGAGCATTGAGTGCTCCCGCCGCCTGATAACCGGCGGGACCCATGGAAAAGCGCTCGATCTTTAGTGGCTGGGCGATACCGTTTTGTCTGCTCGCACCGCAGTTGCTCGTCACGCTCGTGTTCTTCTACTGGCCAGCCAGCCAAGCCGTCTGGCAGTCGTTCTTGTTACAGGATGCCTTCGGCCTCAAAACCGATTTTATCTGGTTTGAAAACTATCGCGATCTGCTGTCCCAGGCCGACTACTATAAGGCGATGGGAACGACCTTCGTGTTTGCGGCTTTTGTGACGCTGCTGTCGTTGTCAATTGCCTTGGCGTTGGCCGTTCAAGCCGACAAAGCAGTTAAGGGTGCGAGCGTCTACAAGACCTTGTTGATCTGGCCGTACGCCGTGGCGCCGGCCATTGCTGGTGTACTGTGGCTGTTCATGTTCCAGCCGTCTTTGGGTCTCGTCGCACGCGTTTTGCGCAACAGCGGCATCGACTGGAACCCGCTGTTGAACGGTACGCACGCCATGACGCTCGTCGTGCTGGCGTCCGTTTGGAAGCAGATCAGCTACAATTTCTTATTTTTCTTGGCGGGGCTCGCAGCCATTCCCTTGTCGGTCTATGAAGCTGCCGCAATAGACGGCGCATCCCCCATCCGCCGGTTCTGGACAATCACGCTGCCGCTGCTGTCGCCAACGGCGTTCTTCCTGCTTGTCGTCAACATCGTCTACGTGTTTTTCGATACCTTCGGCATCATCGACTCCGTCACCGGCGGTGGACCTGCGAAGGCCACTGAAACCCTGGTCTACAAGGTCTATTCCGACGGCCGCCTGGGTGGCGATCTGGGCTCATCGGCGGCGCAATCGGTGATCTTGATGGTGCTCGTCGTGGCGATGACCGCCGTGCAGTTCCGCTACATCGAGCGCAAGGTGAACTACTGATGGCACAATCCGTTCTATGGCAGGAATTGACAGCCGAAGATCTCAATGGCCTGGCCAAGGTCGGCGCGGTCGTAATCCTGCCCGTGGCGTCCATCGAGCAACATGGGCCACATCTGCCTGTCGGTGTCGATACGATTCTGAGCGGTGCGGTTTGCCGACGGACGGCCGAGCTGGCCCGCACCAAATCGCCCGTGGTTGTCGCACCGACTTTATGGTGCGGCATGGCCGAGCATCACGTGGCGTTCGGCGGCACGTTTACCTTCGATATCCCAACCTATCGCGCGGTTCTTCTCTGCATGTTGCGCAGCATCGAGCGTGCCGGATTTCGCCGCGTCTTTATTGTCAACGGTCATGGCGGCAATAAAACCGCGCTCAATGCGTTTCTGCCCGATTTCGCCACCGAAACGGGACTGGATATCCGCACCACCACCTATTTCGATGTGGCGCCCGCTGCGATGAAGGACATTCTGGAAGATCAGGAGGGTGTGCGTCACGCCTGCGAAGCCGAGACGTCGATGATGCTGGTGGAAGCGCCGGGAACGGTGAAACCAGATCGTTTCAAAGAGGCTTTTGGCCCACAGTTCTCGCATGCACCATCCGGCCTGCCAGCGGTGCAGCGGTATACGTCCTTCAAGACGTTTACCACCTCAGGCGTCATTGGCGACGCGCGACGCGCCACGGCCGAAAAAGGCACGAAGCTGTTCGACGCGGTTGCAGTGGCGCTTGCAGCCGCCATCACCGATCCAGCGACGTGGAGCTGAGATTATCATGGTTGAGCATCGCGGGCTGTTTCGCAACGTCATTCCGCATATCATTCTCGCGATCGGCGTGGCGATTATCGCGTTCCCTGTCTACCTGTGTTTTGTCGGCTCTACCCACCCGCAGGACGTCATCGCCAATGGTAAAATGCCGATCACGCCCGGCCCGCTGTTTTTTGAAACCTATTATAAGACGCTGTTCATCGGCACGAGCGGCACCACACGCCAGCCGGTATGGCGCATGCTGGTCAACAGCGCGGTGATGGCATCGATCATCGCTGTCGGCAAAATCGTGATCTCGATCCTGTCGGCCTATGCGGTGGTGTATTTCAAATTTCCGTTCCGAAAGACCGCGTTCTGGTTGATCTTCATGACGCTGATGCTCCCCGTGGAGGTGCGCATCTATCCAACCTATAAGATCGCAGCCGACTTGCACCTGCTCGATACCTATGCCGGGTTGACCGTCCCACTGATCGCGTCGGCGACCGCGACGCTGTTTTTTCGCCAGTTCTTCCTGACCATCCCCGACGAGTTGATCGAAGCCTCCAAGCTCGATGGGGCAGGTCCCTGGGCGTTCTTCAAGGATACCCTGCTGCCGCTCTCGGTCACCAACATCGCCGCGCTGTTCGTGATCCTCTTTATTTATGGCTGGAACCAGTATCTGTGGCCGCTGCTGATCACCACGCGCGATGAAATGCAAACCGTCGTCATCGGTATCAAGAAGATGATCGTGACCGCCGACGCGCTGACCGAATGGAACGTCGTCATGGCAACCGCCATGCTCGCCATGCTGCCACCAGTGCTGGTGGTCGTGCTTATGCAGCGCTGGTTCGTCAAGGGACTGGTGGAGACGGAGAAGTAGACGGCAATGGCTTCAGTAACGCTGGAAAATGTCCGCAAGGTCTATGCCGGTGGCGTCGAGGCGGTGAAGGGCTTGTCCCTCGTCATCCCCGACGGCTCGTTCACGGTGCTGCTGGGGCCGTCGGGATGCGGGAAGTCGACACTGCTGCGCATGATCGCTGGCCTCGAGTCGATTTCCGACGGAAAAATCTCTATTGGCGGTCGCATCGTCAACGACATCGAACCCGCCGACCGCGATATCGCCATGGTGTTCCAGAACTATGCGCTCTACCCGCATATGAGCGTCTACGACAACATGGCTTACGGCCTGCGCAACCGCGGTGTCGATAAAGCCACGATCGAGTTGCGCGTCGCGGAAGCCGCCCGCATGTTGGCGATCGAGCCGTTTCTCACCCGCAAGCCGCGCGCGCTTTCCGGTGGCCAGCGTCAGCGTGTCGCCATGGGCCGCGCGGTAGTGCGTGAGCCGCAGGCATTCTTGTTCGACGAGCCGTTGTCGAACCTCGACGCCAAACTGCGTGTTCAAATGCGGCTCGAAATCCGCCGCCTGCATAACCGCCTGAAAGCGACCTCGATCTTCGTGACGCACGATCAGGTCGAGGCCATGACGCTGGCCGATGTCGTCGTGGTGATGAATGGTGGGCGCATCGAACAGGCCGGAACGCCGATCGATGTCTATCGCCACCCGGCCTCGAAGTTCGTTGCCACATTCATTGGCTCGCCAGCCATGAACCTGATCCCGGGCAAGGTCGCAGCCAGCGGCGTCGCCACGTGTAACGGCGGCGGCGGGTCTCTCGCATTCGATCCGCAGGTGTTCAATGCGACCGTCGGCCAAGCAATTGACATCGGCGTACGCCCCGAGGACCTGAGCATTACGACGCCGGACGCTACTCCCGCGCTGCATCTCACCCGCGAGTTCATCGAGGAGTTGGGGGCGACGCGACTGATCCACGGCCTGGTCGGAGGCGACGCTGCCTTGGTGATGGCGCTGGCGTCCGCGACGGCCATGCCAGACGACGGGGCCTTGACCGTCACTGCACAAGCAGCTGCCGTCCACGTGTTCGATGCCGAGACCGGCGCCAGTTTGCGGCGCTAACGTCCCACCGGCCGACAAGCAGTTTCCATCCGCAATCCTGTTCTGCGCACGCAAAGACGCATTCCGTGCTTGAATAACAGTCGCGCGCCGGGTTGGGATTGACTGCACAGACACCGCGCAGGGATTGCCTGATCCATGGATCTTTATGTCTTTTGCGCGGTACTGGCCGCTGCTGCATTCCATGCGGGATGGAATGCGATGCTCAAGCTCAAGCTTGAGCCCATTGTCGCCATTTCGCTGATCTCGGTCGGATGCGCAGTCGTGGTACTGCCGCTATTGCCCTTCGTCGGCTGGCCGAATTCGGCAGGCTGGCCCTATATCTTTGGTTCGCTCGCCGTTCATCTCGTTTACTACACAGCACTGGGCGAAGCCTATCGGTCCGGAGATTTAGGGCTGGTCTACCCGATCGCGCGTGGAACAGCGCCATTACTTACGGCGGTTGGCGCGACCCTTTTGGTTGGGCAGCAGCTGGGCCCCATCGGCTGGCTCGGTGTCTCGGTGTTGGCGGCAGGCGTCATCGTGCTGTCGTTGCGCGGCGGCGAATCCGGCGCTACGCCGAATTTTCATTCCATCGGTTTCGCACTGCTTACCGCCGTTGCGATCTCCACCTACACGTTGATCGACGCGATCGGCGCGAAGGTCGCTGGATCGCCGCACGCCTATGCTGGATCGCTGTTCGTGCTCGATGGTTTGATGATGGCTGCCTATGGGCTCTGGCGATCTCCCGTGGCATTCAAATCAGGATTGCGCTCGGAATGGAAGCTGGTGCTGATTGGGGGAGGAATGTCTGCCGCCGCCTATTGGATCGCCATCTGGGCCATGACCGTGGCGCCGATCGCGCTGGTGGCGGCGCTCCGCGAGACAAGCGTGTTATTCGCAACCCTAATCGGGGTCGTGGTGCTACGTGAACCGATGCTGCCCGCTCGCATTCTGGCGGCCGGCATGGTTGTTGCCGGCATATTGCTCATCCGGCTGCGGTCGTAGTGCCGCGGGACACGTTCGCCAGACCGGCACGCCACAATCACCGTGGTTCGTGCTTACCCAGCGACTTGTCGCCTGCCGCATCATTATCGATGGCCTGCTCGCGCAACCGGCTCTCACTCAACTCGCCTGCCTGATCCAAAATTGAATAGGCAACCGATGTGAGGTGCGAATTGATGCGCTTCAAGTCGCGGATCACATCGAGATGGATGGCACTCGTCTCGATCGATTCAGCGCGACCATCTCTGAGCCGCGCAAAATGACGGTCGGCTGCCTCGAACTCGTGGGCGCGCATCGATGTCTTTTCCTTGAGCAGGCGCCGCGCCAGCGTTATATCGCGGGTCGCAAAGACATTGAGCGCCAGCCGCATGTTGTCGATGACCTGACTGTGGAACCGTTTGAGTTCCGCAATGCCCTCATTCGAAAAATTCAGCCGCTTTTTGATTTTCTTGGCGGCCAGCTCCATCAGATTTTTGTCGATGATGTCGCCGATGTGCTCCAGATTGGTCGTGAACGTCAGCACTTCGACGTAGCGGCGGCTTTCGGACTCCGTCATCTCCGTTTTTGACGCCTGGATCAGATAGAGCTTGATCGCTTCGTGCAGGGCATCGACGTCATCATCGGTTTTCTCGATTTCCTTGACGATTCGCGTATCACTGCCCTCGATCGCAGTCAGCGAACGGCGCAACATATCGAGCACGATGTCGCCGACATGCAGTGTTTCCCGCATGGCGCAGCCCAGGGCTTCAGACGGCGTGTCGAGAATACTTGCATCGAGGTGGCGTGGCACGGACTGGGCGGGAGCCTCGGCTGGCTCCGGCAGCAATGCGGTCACGGCCCTTGCAAGTGGATCAAGAAACGGCAGAAATAGAGCGGCGACCGCGAAGTTGAACACGGTGTGGAAGTTGAGCACTAAACGAGCCGGGTCAGTGCTCAGACTAGACAACAGTGTAACGATCATGCCTAAGAACGGGATGGCGATCAGACCGATAATGCCGCGTGCCATGAAGTTGCCAAGAGGAACCCGACGGGCGGCGACCGGTGACCCTGACAATGCGATATACGGCGCGACGGCACCGCCGATGTTGGCGCCAAGCACCAGTGCCAGCGCCAGGATGGGCGTGATCGAGCCGCCCGCGGCCAATGCCATCACCAGCAGCACCATGGCAAGACTCGAATGCGCAAGCCACGTAACGAGTGCGGCCACGATAACCGCGAGTGCCGGTTCGGAACCAAGCGCCGAGAGTAGTGTCTGAATCGCCGGACTGTTGCGCAACGCGCCAGACACGGTTCCTAAGACCGACAATGCCAACAGCATCAGAGCAAGACCGATCGCAATCCGCCCGCAACTCTTGACGCGATCACTGCCCGATCCGTTGAATGCAACGACACCCACAATCATGAACAACGCCCACAGCCACTTGACGTCGAACGCGAACACTTGGGCGACGAGCGTTGTGCCAACATCGGCGCCGAGCATGATTGCAAGTGCGATCGGCAGGGTCAGCAACCCCCGGCCAGCAAACGAGGCGAGCAGCATGGCTGTCGCCGTCGCACTTTGCAAAACTCCGGCGACCCCGACGCCAGTGCCGAACGCAACGACACGATTGCGCGAGGCCTGATTGAGAACGCTTCGCAGCGTCGCACCGAACGTGCGCGTCAGCCCCGTGCGCACCATCCGCACGCCCCAAAGCAAAAGCGCTACGCCGCCCAACAGCGTCAGAAGTAGTTCGCTACCCGCCATGACCCAATCTCTCGCTGCCTCCTGCTGCTAGTGGTCAAATCGACAAGCCGTCCATGTGTCGGCATCATGGGTTGCTTTGCAATTGAAATGTGTTCGCGGTAGCCCTGTCAAAAGGCTATTCATAGATACCATCAATGCAATTTATCGAAACGATGTATTGGTTCGATGAGATGATGCACTCTACCCTTCGATCGCGTTACAAAAAGGGTCGCTTCGACGATGGGCCCCAATCAATCACTGATCTTAGGTTTGAAACCAGCGATCGTTTATTGCTGACGCCTGCTCCGCACTAAGCCACATGCTGTGGCACTCCGCACGGCATGCAAGCGGGGCTGCCGCGACCCGGCACTAAAAGTCACTGGCGCTGTATGGGGCGGTCATCGTAGCTTCATAAGGTGGCGATAATCCCAATCGTGCCGCGTTCGGTATCGGTTGTGTCCGTGTGAAACAAAAAAAGGGGAAATCGTATGCTGAAGAAATTGATGATGGGTGGCGCTGCCGCCTTGACCGGGTTGGCGGCTGTCATGGCGCCCGCCAACGCGCAGAAAACCTCTGTGACGGTCTACACCGCGCTCGAAAACGATCAAGTGGCGCCCTATAAGGCCGCGTTCGAAGCAGAGAACCCAACCGTGGAAATCTCCTGGGTCCGTGACTCGACCGGTGTCATCACCGCCCGGTTTCTCGCCGAGAAGGACAATCCCAAGGCCGACGTCGTCTGGGGTTTGGCCGCAACCAGCCTGTTACTGTTCAAGAAACAGGGGCTGCTCGAAGCCTATACGCCCGCCGGGGCAGCGAGCCTAAAGCCTGCATATAAAGATTCCGAAGGCGCCAGTGCATGGACCGGGATGGACGCGTGGCTTGCTGTGGTCTGCTTCAACACGGTCGAAGGCACCAAAGGCAACAAGCCGAAACCAGCCTCGTGGGCCGATCTCACCAAGCCTGACTACAAAGGGCAGATTGTGATGCCGCACCCGGCATCATCCGGCACTGGCTACCTCGCCGTGGCTGCCTGGTTGCAGATCATGGGTGAGGAAAAGGGCTGGGCCTTCATGGATCAGTTGCACGAAAACATCGCTGTTTACACACATTCGGGCTCCGCGCCATGCGTGCAGGCAGCAAAGGGCGAACGCCTGATCGGCATTGGCTTTGACATGCGTGGCGCATCCGAAAAAACCAAAGGCGCACCGATCGACCTGATCGTACCAACCGAAGGTATCGGCTGGGACATGGAGGCGACCGCCATCGTCAAGGGCACAAAGAATCTCGATGCGGCCAAGAAAGTGGCCGACTTCGCAGCGTCAAAGAAGGCAAACGAGCTCTATGCGAAGTACTATGCACTGGTCGCTCACCCAGATGTTAAGGCAGCTCCCGCAAACTATCCGGGCGATGGTGAAGCCAAGATGGTCAAGAACAACTTCGGATGGATGGCGGAAAACCGCGAGCGCATCCTGAAAGAGTGGTCGAAGCGCTACGAGAGCAAAGCCGCGCCGAAGTAAGTTGTCGCGCCGTCGTATTGACTGATCAGCAGCCTCTTTCGATTGCTCCGCGAGGAAAATCGAGAGAGGCCGCGCCACATGTAATCTGGGAAATTCCGGCGATGCTCAAGACCCTTGATCGGGAGAACTTGGCGGATGGAGCCGCGCCCGCGCCGGTTCATCTAAAAATACGCGCGCTCACAAAACGCTTCGGCGCGTTCACGGCCTTGAACGCGGTATCACTCGACGTGATGCGTGGCGAACTCGTCTGTTTCCTTGGGCCGTCCGGCTGTGGCAAGACAACCCTGCTTCGCGCGATAGCCGGCCTCGACATCCAGAACGAAGGCACGATTGAGATCGCTGGCCGCGATGTTTCAGGCCTGCCGCCGGCGGAGCGCGACTTCGGAATCGTGTTTCAATCCTACGCTTTGTTTCCCAACCTCTCGATTGCCGATAACGTCGGCTATGGTCTGGTCAATCGCAAATGGCCGCGTGACAAGCGGGTCGCGCGCGTCAGCGAATTGCTGGCGCTCGTTGGCCTCGGCGATCAGGGGGCCAAGTATCCGATCCAGTTGTCCGGCGGACAACAGCAACGCGTCGCACTGGCGCGTGCGTTGGCCACGTCGCCGTCGCTGCTGCTGCTTGACGAGCCGCTGTCGGCGCTCGATGCCCGGGTGCGGGTGCGGCTGCGCGACGAGATCAAATTGCTGCAGCGGCGGCTCGGCATCACCACCATTCTGGTCACGCACGACCAGGAAGAGGCGCTTGCCATGGCCGACCGGATCGTGGTGATGAACCATGGCGTGATCGATCAAGTCGGCACTCCGTCCGAGATCTACGCGCGGCCCAAGACTGCGTTCGTCGCCGATTTCGTCGGCACCATGACGTTTCTCGACGGCACCGTCAGCGCGCCCGGTTTGGTCCGCGTCGGCACCGCCGACTTGACGTGCAACGTCAACACAGAATTGACCAAAGGAACACCCGTCACACTCGGCTTCCGGCCCGAGGAAGTGCAGGTTCGTGGCCTGACCGATCAGACGTTGAATCGTTTGCAGGGCCGCATCATGGCAATCGAATACCTCGGCGCTTTCTGTCGTGCGACACTCGATATCGACGGTGTCGTTATGACAGCGGATTTTTCGGCGAATGCCATGCGTGATCTGGCAATAGAGGCCGGACAGACGATCAACATTTCCCTGCCACCGTCGGCCCTCCGGGTGTTTCCAGCCCGGCGCGAGGCCGTTGCGTGACCATCGCCGCCGCACCACTGTCGTCGGTCCCCCAGGTGGTCCGCAAGCTATCGCGCGATGACATTGCCATGCGGGCCTGTCTCCTCGTGCTGATTGCATTCCTGCTGCTGGTGATCGCAGCCCCACTTGGTCTGCTGCTGTCAAAGAGCTTCCAGAATGCCAAGGGCGAATTTGTCGGATTGGCCAACTACATCGTCTATTTCTCGACGCCATCGCTCGTCGGCTCGTTGTGGAACAGCATCTGGGTGGCGCTGCTGACCACGGCTATCGTAATCCCGCTCAGCTTCGGCTACGCCTATGCGCTGACACGCACCAAGATGCCAGCCAAGAGCCTGTTCTTTGCGCTGATATTGCTGCCACTGTTTGCCCCGTCGCTGCTGTCGGCGATTTCGTTCATCTACATTTTTGGCAATCAGGGATTTCTGAAAACCTGGCTGCTGGGTCAATCGATCTATGGTCCGATCGGCATCATCATGGCGCAGGTATTCTACTGCCTGCCACACGCGATGCTGATCCTGATCACCGCGCTGTCGTTGGCGGACGGCCGCCTCTACGAGGCTGCAGATGCACTCGGCACGTCGTCATGGCGCGTATTCTGGACGGTGACGATCCCCGGTGTGAAGTACGGCCTCGTCAGCGCGGCATTCGTTGTATTCACGCTGGTGGTCACCGACTTCGGCATTGCGAAGGTTATCGGCGGGCAGTTCAGCGTCTTGGCGACGGATGCCTATAAGCAGGTCGTCGGTCAGCAGAACTTCGAGATGGGCGCCGTTGTTGGGCTTGTGCTGCTTGCACCGGCGGTGTTGGCGTTCTTCGTCGACCGCCAGATCCAGCGCAAGCAGATTGCCCTGTTGTCCGCCCGCGCCGTGCCCTTACAGCCAAAGCCGCACCGCGTGAACGACAACGCCGCCCTGCTCTATTGCGCTGTTGTCAGCGGCCTCGTGATCGGTGTCCTGGGTGTCGCCGTCTGGGCGTCGTTCGTCACCTACTGGCCCTATAACCTGACGCTGAGCGTCAAAAACTACCAGTTCGGCGATTTCGAGCCTGCCGGATGGACACCGTATTTCACGTCTCTCAAGATGGCGGCAATCGCGGCAATAGGCGGTACGTCGGTCGTATTCATTGGCGCCTACCTGATCGAAAAGGGTCAGGGCTTTCGCGGTATGAGAACCTTCGCGCATCTGTTGGCGATGTTGCCGATGGCCGTGCCGGGATTGGTGCTGGGTCTTGGCTACGTGTTCTTCATCAATGCCAAATGGAACCCGCTCAACGTATTCTACGGCACTCTTGTGCTGCTGGGCGTCAATTGCATCGCGCATTTCTACACCACGGCCCATATCACGGCGGTGACGGCGCTCAAGCAGATCGACAACGAGTTCGAGGCCGTGTCCGCCTCACTCAAAGTGCCGGTATGGCGCACCTTCACACGGGTGACGCTGCCGATCTGCATGCCAGCGGTTCTCGATGTTGCCGTTTACATGTTCGTCAACGCGCTGACCACCGTGTCGGCGGTGATTTTCATCTATGGCGCGCAAACGAAGCTCGCTGCGATCTCGATCGTGCATATGGATGAAGCAGGCACCACCGCTGCGGCAGCCGCCATGGCAACAGTGATCGTGTTAACTGCGATCGGCGTGAAACTACTGCATGTGACGATTGACCGGTTCGTGCTCAGCCGTCTGCAGGCATGGCGCAAGCGGTAGGGAACACTCATGACCCTGATTCCGCGACAACCAGCAGCCGAAGTCTCGCAATCCGAAAGCGACACCAACCTCACAAACCGCAGGTCTGTCTGGCAAGCGCAGGCACTCGACGACGCCACCCGCAAACTGCTGGCCGAAGATGAGCGCTACTTTCTGCGCCAAGCCGTTTCGACGCCGTGCCTCAACGCGATTGCCAAGGCCGAAGGCATCTGGATCGAGGATACAAGCGGCCGCCGTTACATGGATTTCCATGGCAACAACGTGCATCACATCGGCTACGGCCATCCGCGACTGAAACGAGCAATCGCGGAACAGATGGACGCGTTACCGTTTGCACCGCGCCGCTATGCCTGTGCCGAGGCCGTGGCGCTGGCCAAAAAACTGGCTGATATTTCGCCGGGCGACCTGTCCAAGGTGTTGTTCACGACTGGTGGGTCGGATGCCATCGAGGTTGCCGTCAAGATCGCCCGGACAGCGACGGGGCGGCACAAGACGATTTCATTCTGGGATGCCTTCCATGGTGCCGGGACCGGCGCTGCGGCGTTGTCGGGTGAGACGCTGTTTCGCTCGGGGCCGGCGGCACCTTTGGTGGTCGGCGCCAGCCACGTTCCACCGTTTGCCTGTTATCGTTGTCCATACGGCTATCCGGTCGATGCTGATGGCCATCCGCAATTGGCTCTATGCAATACCCAATGCGCACGCATGGTCGACTACGTGCTGTCGCGCGAGGGCGATGTGGCGGCCGTCGTTGCTGAACCAGCACGCGCAGTGCCATACTTGTCGCCCCCCGGATTCTGGCAGATCGTCCGCGAAGCGTGCGATCGGCACGGCGCTCTGCTGATCTTCGACGAAATACCGACTGGCCTCGGCAAGACCGGCCGAATGTTCGCTTGCGACCACGACGGCGTCGTCCCTGACATCCTCGTGATGGGCAAGGCACTCGGCGGCGGCATCCTGCCGATCGCGGCGGTGATCGCACGTGCCGATCTCGACGTTGGCGGCGACTGGGCGTTCGGCCATTACACCCACGAGAAGAACCCCGTCACGGCGCGGGCAGCCCTGACGACCATTCAGATCATCGAAGATGAGGGTCTGGTGGACAATGCCGCTCGGGTCGGCGCCGTGGCATTGGCGCGGCTGGAAGATCTGAAAGCGCGACACGCCGTGATCGGCGACGTGCGGGGGCGTGGCCTGCTGATCGGCATCGAGTTGGTTACCGACCGTGCCAGCAAACAGCCAGCTCATGATCTCGCCGAAGCCGTGATGTATGGTGCGCTCGATCACGGCCTGTCGTTCAAAACCACGATGGGCAACGTGCTGACGTTGACGCCGCCGCTGACCGTCACCGAGTCACAGATGCTGCAAGCTCTCGATATCATCGACACGGCGCTC